>JAQBPV010000012.1 GCA_028287345.1 Gemmatimonadota bacterium | reverse complement strand
ATGGGGAAGAACTGACGGGAGAATCCCGTGCTCGTCGCGAGTGGGCGGAAGAAGAGAAGGTCCGACACCAGCCGATTGTAGTACGTCAGCTCACCACCGACGCGGCCGTCGAGCAACCCCACCTCGGTGCCGACTTCCCACTCGCGCGCGCGCTCGTTGCGCAGGTCGGGGTTGCCGAACGTAACGTCATTTCCGAAGCCCGGACGTCCGGCGAAGGGAAGATTTGCGTAGGTGATGTACTGTGAATACGCGTTGACGATTCCCGGCTGACTCCCGGCCCAGCCGAGCGCGCTGCGAAGCCGAAGGTTGTTCAGCATGCCGGACTTGTTGTCGAGCACGACGTACGATGCCGACAACTTCGGGAACGCCTGCCAGCGCTCCGATGGAGCGAATGTCGACGACGCGTCCCAGCGAATGGCGGCAGAGAGGAACAGCTTGTCGCGCCACGCCACTTCCTGCTGACCATAGAATCCAAACGTGCGCAGCTCGATCTCCGTCTGCCCAGCGGAGAAAACAGAGCCCGCGCTGACCAGGTCACCGACAGGCGCGAGGCCGTTCGCGACGGCTGACGTCGTACGCACCTTCTGGTCGGTGTAGTTGACGCCGGTCGTGGTGCGCATCTCGAATGGGCCCATCGGACGCCAGGAATATGTGCCCACGGCATCCTGGTTGATCACGCGCGTTCCCTGAAATACCGAGAGAGAACGGCCAGTCGCCAATGGCGCCGTACCGAGCACCGCGTTCCGCGGTATGAACTGATCCTGCTCGAAGCCCGTGTTGTCGATGCCGAGCGTATAGTCGAACAGCAGGCTCGTAATCGGCGTCCACGTCAGCTTCGCCGAACCGATGAAGCGATCGATCGTCTGTGGGTTGCGAATGCGATCGATGGCAAGGAGCGGATTCGTTCCGAGCGCGGGAGGCAGCGGATAAATACCGTTGACCGGACGGAAGTCGACGTTCGTTGGCGCGAAGAAGAGTGAGCCCATGATGCCGTAGTCGTTCTGCTCGCCGAACGCCTGGAACTGGTTATTCGTCTGGACGTAGTTCGACGTCACGTTCGCGATGAGCCGCGGAGTGAGTTGCTGCTGGAGATTGATGCGCGCACCTGTTCTCCGCGACGACGTGGAGCGCAGGATGCCGTCTTCCTGCGCGGAATTCGCGCTCATGAAGTAGCGCGTCTGATCGGAGCCGCCCTCGATGGTGAGATTCAGGTCGGTGGACGGCGCGCGCTGGAAGATGTCGTCCTGATAGTTGAAGCGACTGACAGGTAAACCGGCCGCGTCGAATGGATAGAAGTTGAACGGCTGCTGCTCACGCAATTCGCTCGAGGCAAAGCGCGTCTGCAGTGCGAAGTGCGGCTTGCCGATGGTGCCGTGCTTCGTGAAGATCTGCACGACGCCGTTGTTGGCGCGCGAGCCATACAACGCGGCTGCTGCAGCGCCGCGAATGACCTCCACGCGCTCGATGTCGGCCGGGTTGAGATCGGCGAGACGATTCTGCGGATTCGATCGCATGCCCAGATCGGCCAACTGTGCCGAGCTGTTGTCGATGATCACCCCGTCGACGATGTAGAGCGGGTCGGAACCCGAGATGAACGAGTTGGTGCCGCGCAGGCGCATCGAGATGCCGCCGCCGCCCGGACCGCCGGAGTTCTGCGTGATCTGCGCGCCGGCAATCTTTCCCTGCAGCGCCTGATCGATCGTCACCGCCTGCGCTCGGCCGATGGTCGTCGAATCCACGGAGGCGATGCTCGTGCCGAGCTTGCGCACCTCGGTGGGCGAGCCGGTTCCGGTGACGATGACCTCACTGAGATTCAGCGCACTCACCCTCAGCGCGAAGTCCGCCGTGATCGCGTTCCCGGCTGCCGTGACATTCTGGCTTCCGGACTGATAGCCGAGCCGGCGCGCCGAAATGGTGCGCGGACCGGCGGGAACACCGGAGATCACGTAGTCGCCCGTTGCACCGGTGACGGCGCCGAGCCGAGTACCGGTCACGAGGACCTGTACCTCGGCGAGTCCACGTCCCGATGCAGCATCGGTGACTCGACCGCGGATCGTCGTTGCGGCGACCTGCGCCATGAGCTGGCCGGGAATGACGGCGAGCGCGAGCGCGAGCACCAGTGCGGTGCTTCGAACGAAGTGAAGCTTCATCGACCGCCTCCTGCGAATTGTCTGTCCCATCTGACGAACTGCGCGCAACGATAGTCTGCGGTCCAAGGGCTAGCCAGCAACCTCGGCGACGAAAAGCACGGATGCCGGCTTCTGCGTTGTGGGATGAAGGGGCTCGCGCATCTCGCGAAGGCGAAAACCTTCGTCGGCGAACAGCTTGACCCAGCTCTCGAGCGTGCGGAAATACCACGGCGCCGGATCGGCGAAGTCGTCGCTGAAGCCGGCCCACGATCCGGTGCGCCAGCCGTCGACATAGGGAAGGTCGCCGCCGGCGATGATCGGGTGTACGGTCTGCACGATCAACGCACCGCCGACGTCGAGCAGCGACGGCACGCGCGGAAGCAGCGCTTCGACTGACTCCTTTCCCAGCAATGCAAAGTTTGCGACAGCCACATCGACAGTGACATCCAGCCTGCCCGCGGCGATGTCCTCGTACGATGCGACGCGAAAGTCGCCGCCTCCCGCATGCGATGCCTGCTCGACGAGCGCGGGCACGACGTCCACGCCTATCGCGCGAACACCACGCTCGGACAGCTCCCGGACGAGCCATCCCTCGCCGCAGCCGATGTCGAGCACGGAGCGCGGCGCGCGGCCGAGCACTGCGTCGAGAATGGCGTGATTGGTGACGAGGGTGCGGCTCGCGATCTGGTTCTCGCGGATGGCGGCCGTCCAGGGCGCGACGTTCTTGTGCCACGAGTCGACGATCTTCTCGTCGCTGAGTGGATCGATGGTCATCGTTTCGTCACGTGATAGAGGACGAAGCGCGCGCCGTCGTCGATGTCGCAGTAGCGGCCGTCGCGCGTGATGAACGGCTCCATCGCGTCGTCGTAGCCGATGATCGAGACGCGCTCCGGATTGTCGTAGGCGCGCGTGACATTCGGGTCGGACGACGGGCGACCAGCGCAAGCGATGACGGCGCTGCAGGCGAGCGCAATGGCGAGCCGAGTCATGCCGGTAGTGTATTGCCCGGCATGCTCTCGGCTAGGGGGTCATACGCTTGAAGCTGACGGGCGCTGGATCTCCGATCCCGAGCGATGAGCGGAACCAGAGGTAGCCGCTGAGCGAGTCGTGCAACGCGAGCGATCCCCGAAAATGACCAACCCATCCGTCGCTGCGGGCGAGGTCCAGGTCCACGGTCTTCTCGGCGGAGATCATGCCCGTCACTGCGATCGTTCCGGGTCGGCCTGCTTCGATGGTGTATGTCCCCATACCCGTGATGCTGGTGTCGGCCACGGCGAGCGTGATCACGGTGGACACGCCAGGAATCTGGTAGAGCTCGGCCCAGGTCCCTCGAAGATCATCCGCAACCGTGCGCTGCGCGGTGAGTGCATCGCCTGAGCGGCACGCGCTGGCGCAAGCTGCGAGGGTGAAGGCGATGGCGATGAGACATGACTTCGGCATTCGTCCTGAGCTCCGTTTGTCCTGACCGGCCTAACCCTGCCTTCGCGAACAAAGACACCATCGCGTTGCCAATGCCGCACCGGCCCGTAGACTCTGTCCGATGCATTCGCTCCCTCCCACTGCTCCGACGTACGATCTCGACGCGCTGCGCAGCCATATTCCGCTGCTGAAGTCGATGGTGCCGATGAACAACTGCTCGCAGGCGCCGCAGACGACGGCCACGCGTGCTGCCGCCGAGTTCTACCTGGAGACGTGGAACGAGAGCGGGATGGACTGGGACGAGTGGATCGACCAGGTGCGTCGCGCGAAGACGGAGTTCGCGGCGCTGATCGGTGCGTCGACGGACGAGATTGCGCTGTTCAGCTCAGTCTCGGAAGCGACGAGCGCCTTGGCGAGCGCGCTGGACTTCACCGGAACGCGGCGGAAGATCGTCGTCAGCGAGGCAGAGTTTCCAACCGTTGGTCAGGTGTGGCTCGCGCAGGAGAAGCGCGGTGCTCGGGTGCAGTGGGCCGCCGTGCGTGATGGAGCGGTAGACCCGTGCGAGTACGACCTGCACGTCGATCGCGAGACGCTGCTCGTGTCGGCGTGTCATGGCTACTACCTCGATGGCGCGCTGCAGGATCTGGCGCGTCTCGCTGCGCAGGCGCACACGCACGACGCATTGCTCTTTGTCGACGCCTATCAAACGCTCGGCGCCGTTCCGGTCGACGTGAAGGCGCTCGGCGTGGATTTTCTCGTGTCGGGCAATCTCAAGTACCTGATGGGCATGCCGGGCGTGGCGTTCATGTATGTGCGCCGAGAGCTGATCGAGCGACTGCATCCGACGGTGACGGGATGGTTCGGCCGAGTGGATCCGTTCGCGTTCAAGGTGAATGCGCTGGACTGGTCGCCGAATGCGAGCCGGTTCGACGCGGGCACGCCACCGATCATCAATCTCTATGTCGCGCGCGCAGGGTTGGAGATCATCAATGAGATCGGCGTGTCGAACATTCGGGCGTGGCATGAGGTACTCGCGCACCGGTTGATCTCCGGTGGGTTGGAGCGCGGACTTGCGGTGTTCGGTCCGACGGATGTGGCGCACAAGACAGCGTCGACTGCTTTCCTGGTCCACGACTCCGCTGGGGTGGAAGTAGCGATGCGTGCACAAGGCGTGATACCGTCGGCGCGCGGGCCGGTGATACGATTGGCGCCACACTACTACAGCACGCTCGATGATGTCGATACGGCGCTCGACGTCCTGGCGTCGGTGACGAGAAAGAGATGACGCATTCCGTTCGCGAGACGTTCGCATCGCGGTTCGGTACGCTGATGACGATCGTTGGCGTCGCGCTCGGGCTGGGGAATGTGTGGCGCTTTCCGTACATGGTGGGGAAGTTCGGTGGCGCGGCGTTCGTGTTGTTCTATGTGCTCGTCTCGGTTGTGATTGGTGTGCCGGCGCTGATGGCGGAGTTCGCGCTCGGACGACATACGCGTCGCGGGCCCGTCGGTGCGTTCGCCGGAGGTGGGCTGCCGTTCGGGAAGCAGGTGGGTTGGTTCTTCTTCGCCGTGGTGATCGCGGCCACGGGCTATTACACGGCGGTGATCGGCTGGGTGCTCTACTACGCGGTGGGGCAATTGGTGTCGGTGTTTCGTCCCGGCTTTGATGCGTCGGCGATCCTGCCGCCTGATTCCGGCTTCGTGATGACATCGTTCGTGCTGCAGTTGATCTGTACGTCGGGGGTGATCGCGGCGTGTGCGTTCGTCGTGCATCGCGGGTTGCGGTCGGGAATCGAGAAGGCGAGCAAGATCATCGTGCCGGCATTACTCGTCGTCATCGTGGTGCTGATGATGCGTTCACTCACGCTGCCCGGTGCGATGCGTGGCGTGGAGTGGTACATCCTCAAGGTTCGGTGGTCGGACCTGAATGCGACGGTGATGGTTGCCGCGATCGGACATGCAATCTTCTCGCTGTCGCTCGGCGGCACGTTCATGGTCGTCTACGGATCGTATCTCGACGAGACGGAAAACCTGGCGCGGCCGGCGCTGTGGACGGTGATCGGCGACACTGGGTCGGCGCTGCTTGCCGGCTTCGCGATCATTCCCGCCGTTTTTGCGCTGGGTCTCGAGCCGACATCGGGGCCAGGGCTGATCTTCTCGACGCTGCCGAAGGTGTTCGCAGCGATTCCTGCGGGCTGGCTCTTCGGCTTTCTGTTCTTCGCTGGCCTGCTCGGCGCGGGCTATCTGTCGGACGTCGGCGCGTTCGAGGCACTGGTCGCAGGACTGACTGACAACACGCCGATGTCGCGCGGCCGAGCGGTGCTCGTGACGTCGGTGGTGGTGTTCTTGGTTGCCATTCCGCCGATGATCAACAATCAGATCTTCGTGCCGTGGGATCTGACGTTCGGTTCCGGGATGCAGACGCTCGGTGCGCTGGTGGCGGTGTTGACGGTAGGGTGGTGTATCGATCGGTCGAATGCGTTGCGGGAACTCGGATCCGGTAGTGGTCGGTTGGCTCCTGCGTGGCTCTACTACTGGATTCGGTTCGGCATTCCCATTGCAATCATCACTGCAGGTGTGTGGTGGTTGCTGACGAACGTGCTTGGGACGGTGAAGGGTGTGTAGGGGTTCGGGCCGCGGTCCGTCGGTCCTTCTGCCTTTCTTCTGCGCCTGACGCGGCTACTGTCTCCGAGGTCGCAAAACCGAAGGGAGCGGGACGGATTTTTCGGATCACTGCCGGATCAGGCCTAGAGCTGATCACTGCCCGCCGGTTCCATGGCCTATCCAAAACCTCAAAGGCTTCGAATTGCTCGGGATGCATCGAGCATCACTGATGCCGCCATGACGCAGTGTCCGTTCAATTCCGTCAGCTCCGTTCAAGTCCAAAGGAAATTTGTTGTAGTTTCGCCCTTTGCACCCACCTGCCGGCGCATTCACGATTAGCGGATGAGCGCTAACCCGCCAGCAACCGAACTGACTTTGGACACGGATTGAACGGAGCTGACGGATGCTGACGGATTTGCTCCTCGTAGTGAGAGCATAGCATCAATCTGTGGTAGCTTCGCCGTTGCACCCACCGGCGGGTGCATAAACCGTCTGGAAGGAACGCGCATGGCAACGAAGAGCGCCGGGATTCTTCTCCACCGCAGAAAACGGAACGGACTCGAAGTCTTTCTCATACACCCTGGCGGACCGCTGTGGGCGAAGAAGGACACCGCGTCGTGGTCCATCCCCAAGGGTGAATACACAGACGACGAGGACCCTCTCAGCGCCGCGAAGCGAGAGTTCACGGAGGAGACAGGCATCGTCGTCGATGGAGATTTCATTCCACTCGAACCGGTGAAGCAGCCGAGCGGCAAGATCGTGCTCGCGTGGGCGCTCGAAGGCGACTGTGACGCCAGCAATATCACGAGCAACTGCTTCACCATGGAATGGCCGCCGAAATCGGGACGCCAGGCCGAGTTCCCAGAGGTCGATCGCGCGGAGTGGTTTCCACTCGACGTCGCGCGAGAGAAATTGACGAAGGGACAGCTGAGCCTCCTCGATCAGCTCATTGCATTGATGCGTTAACGAGCACACACATCGACAACAATGATCCAGGCATCCCCAGAGCTGGAAACGGAACGTCTTCGCCTTCGCATGCTGCGCGACAGCGACTTCCCGACGTACGAAACGTGGTGCGCCAACATCGCCCTCATGCGCTACACGAGCGGAAAGGTGCTCGAACGCATCGAGGCGTGGCGAAACATGGCCTACCTCATTGGCCACTGGTCGCTGCGCGGCTACGGCTACTATGCTGCCGAGGAGAAGTCGACCGGACGGCTAATCGGCCGCATCGGATACACCAACAGCGCGGGCTGGGCTGGCTTCGAGCTGGGTTGGATGATCGATCCCGAGCAACAGGGAAAAGGATACGCAACGGAGGGCGCCTCATTCCTGCTGCGCTACGCCTTCGAGAAACTCGACCAACCACATGTGGTCAGTCTCATTCACGCCGACAACACGCCATCGCGTCGTGTCGCCGCAAAGCTCGGCGAGACAGTCGAGGGAGAGGCCACCGTGTTGGGCATGACCTGTCTCGTCCACGGCATCACGCGCGATGCGTGGCGAGAGAAAATGACACGCAGCTAGCTCACGGTGTTCGCTTGTCCACCACGACGAGGCCACCCTTCATCACCCACCGTACTTTGTCGATGACGACATTGATGTCGCGCAGCGGATCACCCTCGACGGCGACGATGTCGGCGTAGAAGCCCGGCGCAATCTTGCCGAGCTTCGTCGGCAAACCGAGCAGCTCAGCGGCATTCGTCGTGGCCGTCGCAAGCGACTGCGCGGGCGACATCCCCGCCTTCACGAACCACCCGAGCTCGCGCGTGTTCTCGCCGAACATCCAGTACACGGCATCGGAGCCCATCGCGAGCTTGATGCCCGCCGCATTCGCACGACGCGCCGTCGCGAGGTTGAGCAACCGAAAGGAGTCGAGCTCCGCGACCTGCTTGGCATTGTATCCGAGCAGCGCGGCATTCTCGGCGTAGAAGCGGTTGTGGTCGATCGTCGGCACGTACATGGTGCGCGTCCGAGCCCACTCGGCGAGCGTCGCGTCGTCCACGCCCGCGGGATGTTCCACCGATTCAGCGCCGGCGCGCATCGCGGCGCGTCCGCCGGATTCGCCGTACGAGTGAATGGCGATCGGCTTGTGGTAGCTGTGCGCGACTTCGGCGGCGACGCGCATCTCGTCGTCGGTGAAGGTCTGCACCCCAGTGACATTCTGAAAGCTGCCGCTCGAACCATACATCTTGATCCAGTCAGCGCCGGCGTCGACCTGCGCCTTGATGGCGACGCGAATCTCCGCCGTGTCTCGCACGCGTCCTCGCGCGGGCACGGACGGCGTCGTCTCGCGCGGCACCATCAGCTTCGAGAGTCCAAAGCCGGCGACGAACATCCGCGGTCCGATCATCACGCCCTTGTTGATCGAGTCGCGCATCGCGATGTCGGTGTAGTTCGATGCGCCGAGGTCGCGCACGGTCGTCACGCCGGTCTCGAGGGTCTTGAGCGCGTTCGCCGCAGCGGCCATGACGACGGAGTCCTTCGAACGTGGGCCAGGGACTGACGGATTGGCCTTGTCGCGCCAGTACGTCATGTGCGTGTGGACATCGATGAGGCCGGGAATCGCGGTGTAGCGACGAAGGTCGACAACACGCGCTCCGGCCGGTACGGCGCGCGAGCCAGAACCGACACTCACGATCGTATCGCCCTGTACGACGATGACCGCGTCAGGTGTCGACCGTCCGGAGGCATCGACCATGTGGCCGAAGCGGAGCGCTGTGATCTGTTGCGCAGGCAGCCGCGCCGCGATCACGAAAGCAAACAAGACGATTCGCATTTTCATACGACAACTGTATCTTCGCGCCGAGCGAGTGGACAGTGCGGTCCCTGTCCTTCTGTCATCCTGTCCTCCCTGTCGTCCCGCACTTAATGCCCGTCTCCACATCCGCCTCACAACTGATCTACGGTTGCCTGAAGGACGTGGGCGTGCGCATCGTCTCCGCACTTCCAGAGACGTGGCTCGTGCATCTCATCCGTATGGCGGAGGAAGATGCCGACATGACACTCGTCCGGCTCGCGAAGGAAGAGGAAGGCGTCGGCATCTCGGCGGGCGCACACCTCGCGGGCGTGAAGTCCGCGATGCTGATGCAGAACCACGGCTTCCTCGCGTCGATCAACGGGATCGTCTCCTGCGCACAGCTCTACCGCATTCCGCTGCTGATGTTGATCAGCCATCGCGGCGAATTCGGGGAGCGCGATCCCTGGCAAACGGAAGGCGGGGGTGTCACCGAACATGTTCTCGACGCGCTGCGCATTCCAAGTATTCGACTCGAGTCGCCCGATCATGTCTCGCGTCGGCTCCACAAGGCACAGACACTCGCTTATTCGGCGAGTCGCCCCGTCGCGCTGCTGTTGTGCCGCGACCTGATGTGGGAGGAATGATGCGCCGACTCGATGCGATGCAGGCGGTCTATCCGCAGCTCGAGCAGTGCGTCGTCGTGACGATCATGGGTGCCGTCGCGGCCGAGCTGCAGTCGATCGGGCACAAGCCGAACTTCTTCTATCTGCAGCATGCGATGGGGCTCGCTTCTTCGCTGGGGCTTGGTATCGCGCTCAGCCGGCCCGATGTCACCGTCGTCGTCTTCGATGGTGACGGCTCGGTGCTGATGAATCTCGGCGGACTCACCACGCTCGCCCGCTATCGGCCGAAGAACCTCGTGCACGTCGTCTTCGACAACGAGAGCCTGCTGTCGGTGGGTGGCTTTCCGACGGCGACGTCAACGGGAAGCGACTTGGCGGCGATCGCGAAGGCAGCCGGGATACCTCGAACTGCGACAGTCCGTACACTAGACAGTTTCACCACGGCCTTCACTGAAGCACTCGGCGCGCACGAGCTCACGACACTCGTCGCAAAGGTCGAAGCCATCGGACCAACTGGCTACGTCACCGACCTCTCGCTGCTCGAGAATCGCTACCAGTTCCAGCGCTACCTGCGCGATCACCCCGCAAGGACTGACTCATGACGCTCCTCACACAATTCGTTGAAGGTCTCGACAGCGGCCGAGTCAAGATCGTCGACCTCACGCAGCCGCTCGGGCCGGAGACACCAGTGATCGGCCTGCCGCCGCAATTCGGCGCGTCGCCAGGCGTGACGATGGAAGTCATCTCGAAGTTCGACGACAAGGGCCCGGGCTGGTACTGGAACGTCATCCACATGGGCGAGCACACCGGCACGCACTTCGACGCACCGATTCACTGGATCACGGGCAAGGATCTTCCAGACAATCGCTGCGACACGTTGCCGGTGCGTCGCTTCGTCGGGCCGGCGTGCGTCATCGACGTCTCGCGCGAGGTTGCAGCCAATGAGGACTTCCTCCTCATGCCGGCCCATGTAGCCGCGTGGGAGAAGGAGCACGGAAAGATTCCCACGGGTGCATGGGTGCTGTTGCGTACCGACTGGAGCAAGCGCACCGACGCCGCGTCGTTTCTCAACGTGAAGGCGGACGGCCCGCACAGCCCCGGCTTTCACCAGACCACATCCGAGCTGCTCGCCAAGGATCGCGATGTCACGGGCGTCGGCGTCGAAACCGTTGGCACGGATGCGGGGCAGGCGGGCACTTTCACTCCGCCATTCCCGAATCACACGATCATGCACGGCGCAGGGAAGCTCGGCTTGGCGAGCCTGCGCAACCTCGACCAGCTACCGGCGACAGGCGCAGTCGTCATCGCCGCGCCGCTGAAGATCGTCAACGGCAGCGGCAGTCCGCTGCGCGTGCTCGCAATCGTCGAGAGCTAGGACAACTCCTCGGAGACGATCTTCTCGAACGCTTCGACGAGCCGGTCCGCATCGCTGTCGTCGAACGGCATCGGCGGACGAATCTTCACGACGTTGTGATGCGGGCCGTCGGTGCCGAGCAGGATGCCCATCTCGCGCATCCTGTTCGCGACGTACGACGCCTCCATTCCCGCTGGCTCCAGCGTATCGCGATTGCGTACGAGCTCGACGCCGAGGAAGAGCCCCGAACCGCGGACGTCGCCGACGATGCTGTAGCGATCCATCAATGGACGCAATCCGTCGAGCATGCGGTTGCCCACCTGGAGCGCATGCGCCTGCAGTTCTTCGTCACGCACAACATCCAGCACGGCCAAGCCGACGGCGCACGACACGTTGTTCCCGCCGAACGTGCTGAAGAACTCCATCCCGTTGTCGAACGCATGCGCGATGGCGCGCGTCGTCACCACGGCGGCGATCGGATGTCCATTGCCGAGTGGCTTGCCCATCACGACCATGTCGGGCACGACCCCCTGTGCCTCGAAGGCCCAGAAGTGCGTGCCCATCCGACCGAGACCGGTCTGCACTTCGTCAGCGATGCACACCGCTCCCGTCGCACGAACGTGCCGATACACCTCCGCGAGATATCTCGGCGGCAAAACCAGTTGACCGCCGACGCTCGGGCATGTCTCGGCAATGAAGCCAGCGAGTCCGCGCCCTTGCTCGTGCATGCCATGGATGATCTCGGCGACGTGTGACGCGTACTTCAGCCCAATGCTCGGATCGCCGCGCTTCACCGGACCGCGATAGTCGTCGGCCAGTGGTGCGACGTGCACCCACTCGGGGGCTCCTGCTCCGCCGGGCCCAGCGTGCTTGTACGGACTCATGTCGATCAGCGACGTCGTGTTGCCATGATACGCCGCCTCGAGCACGATCATGTCCCGGCGTCGCGTGTACGTTCGCGCAAGCCGCAGTGCGAGCTCGTTGGCCTCGCTCGCCGAATTGACGAAGTAGCACACCTCGAGCGCCGAGGGCAGGGTAGCCGCGAGGCGCTCACCGTATTCCGCGAGCGTGTCGTTCAAGTAACGCGTGTTCGTGTTGAGCACTCGCATCTGCCGCTCGGCCGCCTGCGCCACGCGAGGGTGGGCATGTCCTACATGCGGCACGTTGTTGTACGCGTCGAGATAGCGACGTCCCTCGTCGTCGAACAGGTATTGCCGCCATCCGCGTACGGTGCGCACGGGATCGCGATACGCGACGCTGACGTTGCCGCCGATGCGCGCTTGCCGATGGGTCAGCGCTTCCGCGCGACTTTCGACCTTCCGGGGAAAGCGATCGACAGGAATGCCGACGATGAGGTTGGGATCAGGCGAGAGGCTCAGCCACGCTCGGCGCTGGCTCGCGCGTGCGACGCCGGGGAAGTCTGCGCCAAGGCCGAGTGTGTCGGTGATGACCTGCATGTGCAGGTGTGGGGTCCAACCGCCGTTCACATCCGGCGTGCCGAAGGTGGCGATCTGCTCTCCGCGCGCGACCGGCTTGCCTTCGTGCAGTCCGTCCAGCGACTCGCGGCTCAAGTGTCCGAACAGCGTGAAGAACGGCGCGCCATCGTCGGTGACGTGACGCAGCACGATCACCGGGCCGTAGTCCTGTCGCGCACCGTTGTCAGCGAAGGCGTGCACGACTCCGTCCATCGGCGCAAAGACCGGAGTGCCCGCATCGGCGAAGATGTCGAGCCCGATGTGAATCGTTCGCCATTCGTCTTCGGCGTTTGGACCCGTGCCGAACAGCGGGGCCGTGTAGAGCAGTCGAGGCTCGTCGTAGCGGCCAATCGCCGTGCTCACTCCTTCCGCACGCAGCAGCTCCGAGATGCGATGCGTGAGTCCGGGTTCCCTGTTCTCGCGATCATCGCCACTGACAAGCGCGCTGCCGATGCCGAGATCGAGCACCATACATCGTTCGTTTCGGAGGTCGACATCGATCACCGGTGCGAACGTCTCCGCATTCTCGGCAAGCCATGCGCGCACCTTCGTCGTCGCGTCCACCGGCTCCATGCCACATGCATCGCGAAACACAGCGGAGGCGAGCCCGAAAGGAATCTTCTCCAATTCGGGAAGTGCGAGACGAATGGCTTCCTGGCTGACGTCCAGATACTCGTTGCCCGGATTCAGCTGCCGCTGGTGCGCGGCAACGCATGCGCTCGTGCAGAGGCGAAGCAAGATCAGCCCAAACAGTGCCGAGACTTCATCCTCACTGAGGGGCGAGAGCGCGTGTCGGCCCCGGACGACATGCGCAACGGCATCGAGCGGATCATTGGCGCCGAGGCAGACGTAGGCGCAGGCAATGGCGAGGTCGGCAACGGTGTAGCTGTGTACCATGTCGCCGAAGTCAACGATCCCGGTCAGTCGCTGGCGACGCGAATAGATGTCGTCGCCACCGCCGACGAGCACATTGTGATCGTTGAGATCTCCGTGGATCGCGCTCGTACGCAAGGTCGGCAGAAGTGGCGCGACGTGTTGATCGAAGCGCGCGAGAAGTACGTCGATCGTGGCGGCGAGCGCCGGATCGGCGACCAATTCACGATGTTCGGCGATCACCTCGCGACCTTTCGCGAGATCCCAATGGAAGTCGCGGTGGATCGCCGGGTGGTCGAACGTGGCGAACGCGTTGTTCAATGCGCCGATGCGTTGGCCGAAGTCCTCGAGCAGCATGTTCGTGCGGCGTCGCACCTGGGCGAGCGGAGTACCCGGCAGGTGCGTGACTGCCCAGGCGAGATGCTTGCGACCGTCGGGAGCGGTGACCTCGGTTATCGTGGCACCGTCGAGCGTGGCAACGACTCGGGGAATGACGTCCAGAGACTGCGCGAGGCGCTCCATCGCCTTCTGCTGTGCGTCGAGGATGTGACGGTCTTCCAGCTCGTTCGCGATCTTGAGCACCAGCCGCACGCCCGTCGCCGTATCGAGCATGAAGTTCTGGTCGCGCTCACTCGGCAACGGGTGCACGATGGCACTCAGGCCATAGAGTTCGCGCGCGAGTTTGGCAACGGACGGGACGTCGAAGCTGGGAGCGTGTTCGAGCATGAACGAATGCTAACGCGCTGCGTGCAATTACACCGCTCCTACAGTGGCGCGCTCGGGATCGTCGATATGAGATCGATTTCCACGCCACCCATCATTCCCGCGACGACGTTGTACAGTGCTGCGGTGAGCGCGCCGAACACGACGCCGAAGAAGGCGTAGAGCAGGGGCATGAAGAGGAGCATCCCGATGCCCGAGGCAAACCCGAAGCCGGGAAACGCCGCACCGGCCATTCCGGGCATCGCGCGCGAAAACAGTGCAATGAAGCCCACGAAGACGATGCCCATCAGGAAATACAGCACGCCCATCACCTTGGCCAACTGCCAGACGCCGACCCGCTGAATTCGATGCATCATGGAAACCTGGGTGGTAGAATGGACCTGCGACTCCTCAGTTCAACTTCAGTCCGTACAGCTTCGCCGCGTTGCCTCGCATGACCATCATCGCGATCTCTTCGGCGCGTGCGCGGCTGATCTCGCCGTCGCGCATCATGCCGGTGAGCGCGATGGCTAGCGCGTGTCGAGCCGATGTGGCGCCGATCCACGCGGCGAGCTCCCATCCGGCATCTGGTCCGCCAGCGAAGGCGTCGGTGCCGAACAACACCTTCTCGGGAAACTGCGTCAACCACCCACGGAGAATTCCGGCGAGCATGGTTGGCGAGTAGACGACCGACATCATCGAGATGTCGGCGTATACGTTCGGCTTCCAGAACATGGCGCTGGTGTGCGCTGCGTACATACCGCCGCCGTGGACGATGACGAACGTGGTGCCGCGCAGCGTCGAGTCGTTGAACGCGGGCTCGAGGAGAAGAGGATCGCTGCCGGCGGCGCGATAGAATCCTCCCGCACCCTCGAGCGAGTGGATGTGGACCGCCATGCCAAGTCGTCCCGACTCGCGCGCGATGTAGCGAAAGAGGTAGTCCTGAAGGTCCTTGTACTCGGAATGCGTCGGCACTCCGCCAACTGCGTACCGCGCGTACACTCGGCGCGCCGTTGCGAGGGGAGCGTCGCCGAAGTCGAGCGCACGTAGATAGGCGGCTTCGAACTTGACGGCGACGCACCCTTCGCGTCGCTGCCGCTCGAGTGTCGGGGTCACGACCGTGCGCAGATAGGCGTCGAGCGTGCCAGGAACCTTCGCGAGGTGTAGCTCCGCGAGGTAGCGCCCAAGCAATCGGTCCTCGAGCGGATACAGTGCGCGATAGTCGGGGCTTGCTGCGCGCTCAGATCTGGTGGACAGCGGCAGCATCAGCGCGTCGACGTACGACACCCAGCGAAAGCGCGGCGCTGCGAGTCCTGGTCCCATGGCGATGCGATTCGCGAACATGACCTCGGTGCCGATGCGATCGAGCACCCATTCGGGAAAGCGATTTCCCTGTTCGCGCATGACGGACTTCATCATCGCGCGCAACTCATTCATGTGCGATGCGCTCAAGTCGTCGTAGCGGTAGCCGTAAAGCGCGCGATATGCGGCGATCCACGCGGGGCTGTCCGAGCGCAGGCGGTCAGGCAGCGGAAAGGCGGGGAGCCCGTCGAGCGGAAGTGCGTCGGACTCGGAGTCAACGGGTGCGAGCGAGTTGACGTGCGTGTGGTTGTCCACGGCGCGAATCCTGGCGATGTACGCAGCGAGCGACGAGTCGACGGGCGACTGCGCGCGCATGGTCGGCGCTGCGCTCAGCATGAGTATCGCGGTGATGACAACGCGCATTGTCATACAGTCAGTCCACATTAGAAGAACGGCCTCGGGACGCATAGGAGATTCTGAACAGCGATACAAACTGATCGGACGGACATGAACGGAAACCGCGACTGCAAGAGCTCTAAGTCATGCAAATCCCGTTGTCTCAGTTTGTGTCTGTCCGATCCGTTCCAGTCGCGGTTTAAAAAATCTCCGACACGCTACTTCGCTAGGAAGATGCGTGGAGAAGTGGAGCGTCCAGGGGAACGTCCAATTCTCCACGCGCAACAATTGCCGTCGACCCCAGATAGCCAGTGACATTCAACGCAGTCGCCAGCGTATCCGGAATCGCATCGACTGCGATGAGGATGCCAATCCCCTCCACCGGCAACCCAATGGCAATGAACAGAGGCGCCAACGCGATGAAAGCCCCACGCGGCACGCCAGGAGCGCCGAAGGTGAGGAACACACTGAAGATGCCGATCGTCACCAGCTCTCTGGTGTGAAGCGGGATGCCGTAGAACCACGCGACGAACAGCGCACCAACGGTCCATGACACCGGCCCTGCCACCTTGAACGTCGACACCGCGAGCGGCAGCACGAACCCCGTCACGCGCTTCGGCAGCAGCAAGTCCCGCTCGGCACTTTCGACCAGCGACGGCAGCGTTGCGATCGAGGAGCTCGAACTCACGGCGATCAGCAGCGGCTCCACCATCGCGCGCGCGAACCGTCCGATCGGAATGCCACTGAACAGCGCCACAACCGGGTACAGCAGCAGAATGCCGACGACACACATCACCATGTACGCCACGATATAGAACCCGATCGCGCCAACCAGCCCTGCACCAGCATGCGCGGCGAGGGGCACCATCAGCGCGAAGATGCCGATGGGAGCGACGAGGATCACCCATCGGACGAGGATGAGCATCGCATCGCCCAGCGCGCGGAAGAAGCCGAGCAGCGCTGCGCGCGCGGCCGGAGCACTTCGCGAAATGGCGAGCGCGAACAGCACCGTGAACACGATGAGCGGGAGCATCGCGCCGTTCGCTGCCGCTGCAATGGGATTCGACGGGATCATCGACGTCAGCCACGACGCAACCGTCGGCGTCTGTCCGGCAGTAGCGATTTGAGTCGCCGCCTCCGAGGCGCCCGCGGGCAACTCGGGCCGCGTCGAGATGAGACGCGGAAGCAAGGTGAAAAACGCCGCGGAAATGGGAATCGTCACCGCCGCGACGTACACGATCAGCAGCACGAAGACGAGCACCGCCTTTCCGCCCGTACGCCCGATCGCCTTCACATCGCTCGCCGATGCGACGCCCGTGATGAGCAGCGACACGACGAGTGGGATCACCGTCATACGAATCGCATTGACCCACAACGCGCCAAGCGGCGCAATGGCGTCCGCTGCGCGGATCAACGACGGATTCGCCGACGCACCGATCGCGGCACCGACGACCACGGCCGCAACGAGTGCGACGAGAACACGAGTGCTTTCTTTCATTGAGTTTCGTGAGAGACTACATCATCAAGTCGCCGCCATTGAT
>JAQBPV010000516.1 GCA_028287345.1 Gemmatimonadota bacterium | reverse complement strand
CCTGTGGAGCGGACGAGAAGCGCCTAGAGCAACCCGCGAATCCACCCACCATCCACGGGAATGGACGCGCCAGTCGTGTAGCTCGCTCGTTCCGACGCAAGGAACGCCACCATCGCGGCGAATTCGTTCGGCTCGCCAAGACGGCCCATAGGAATCTGCCCCTCCCACGCTGCCCGCTCGGACGCAGGCGTAGTACCGCGGAGTGACGCGTTCTTCTGTGCGAGATCCTCGACACGCTGCGTCCGCGTGTAGCCAGGCATCACGTTGTTCACCGTGATACCGAACGGAGCGACCTCGTTCGCAAGCGTGCGCGCGAAACCCGTAACTGCCGCACGAACGGAATTCGACAGGATCAGGTTGTCCACCGGCTGCTTCACGGCGATGGACGTGACGTTGATGATGCGTCCCCAGCGACGCTCCTTCATGCCCGGCAGCACGGCGCGCGTGAGCTCGACGACGCTCACGAGATTTTGCCTTACTGCCGTCTCCCACACTTCAGCGGAATGCGCCTCAAATGGACCAGCAGGCGGACCGCCCGCGTTCGTCACGAGCACGTCCACGCGACCGAACTCCTCGAACGCACGCTGCGTCACGCGCGCGATACCCGCGGGCTCGGACAGATCCGCGACGACGTCGATCACCGTCGCGCCAGTCTCCATGCGGATCGACTCCGCCGTCTCGCGCAAGGCATCCGCGCCACGCGCGCACAGCACGAGATGCGCACCCTCGCGCGCCAACTCCTCCGCCACCGCGCGACCGAGGCCGCGACTCGCTGCCGCGACGAGCGCGATCTTCCCTTCCAGTCCGAGAATCATCGCTACTTCTTTTGGAAGTTGGGCCAGTATCGCATCTGCACAAAGTAGCAGGAATACAGAGGGAGCGGGCCGGGCGGGAAGATAGTTCGAATCGCGGAAACATCGCGCTCGCGGCAGTACGGAACACCGCCAGAGACACCACAGCGCCGGTCGTTCGCGCCGCGCCGATCGGTCCGGAGACCATCGCGCTCGCTGAGCTGCTGAGCCGCATCCCCGATCCGTACGGCGACCACTCCGACCCCGAGCTGGTCGACGCGTTCGTCGATGGGCTGAAGGCGAAGGCAGGTGTGGCATGAGCAACGAAGCTCAGACTGCCTCGACCGACGATACCGAAGAAGTCCTCGAGTCGTTGTTTCTCGAGTATGACGACCTCGCCCGGTCCCGGCCATCGCCGAGGCGGAGCGCACTGGAACAGGCTGCGCACCTCAATCGCGTGCAGGACCTAGAGGACAAGATCATCGCCGCCGCGCAAGCGCCTCTTCGCGCCGAGCGAGACGCCCTCAGCGCCGATCTCGAGAAGGTGCAGACGGAGTTGGACGCGGCCGCGCTGGAACTGAGTGCGATCGACGCGGTGCTCGGCAATGCTATCGGCTTAGACGGATGCAAGACTCGCGTCGAGAAGGTCGCCCGCATGCTCCGCACGTTGCGGGAGCGAAACGTCCAGCCGCTTCCGGAAGGTGAGTCCGCGCTGCCGCCGGGCCAGTATCGCGATACCGCTGGCGCTCTACGCTTCGATGGGCGCATCGACGCAGTGCGGGAGATCCTATGAAGCTCCTGCACCTGAGCGACACGCATCTCGGCTTCCGCCAGTACGATGACAAATCGACTACACGCGGCCTGAACCCCCGCGAAGCCGATGTCGCGCGCTCGTTCACGAACGCGATCGATATCGCCATCCGCGTGAAGCCCGACGTCGTCCTGATCGCCGGCGACATCTTCCACGCCGTGCGCCCGCCCAACTCGGCGATCGTGCACGCGATCATCCAGTTCAAGCGCCTGCAGGCTGCGCTGCCGGAAACGGAGATAATCCTGATTTCCGGAAATCACGATACGCCCCGCTCGACGAAGGACGGCGGCATCCTGCGTGTGTTCGCCACGATGGGCCTGCACGTCGTCGACGGCGCGCCGAAGGTGCTCGACTTCCCGGCGCTCGATCTCGCGGTGCTGTGCGTCGCCGAGAACCAGCACGAGCGCGGAAAGCTCGAGCCGACCGGCGATCGCCGCTTCAACGTGCTGCTCCTGCATGGCGAAGCCGAGGGCATCGGCGGCAAGTGGCACACCGAGCACGAGATCGCGACGGAGGACTTCCACGCCCCCGCGTGGGACTACATCGCGCTCGGCCACTATCACGTGTACCGCGAGCTCGCGCCCAACATGTTCTACTCGGGCTCGATCGACTACACCTCGAGCGACATCTGGGGCGAGCGGCGCGAAGAGCAGGAGCGCCACATCAGCGGCAAGGGTGTGATCGAGCGCGACCTGGTCACCGGTGCGCACACGTTCCACCCGCTGCCGCGCACGCGCGAGATCCACGACCTCTCGATCGACGCCGTGCATCTCTCGCCGGCAGAAGTGAGCACGGCCGTTCGCGACGTCGTCGAGTCCGTGCCGGGCGGCATCGATGGCGCCATCGTCCGCGTCGTTGCGCGGGACATCGAGGCGCACATCAAGCGGGATCTCGACCACGCGATGCTGCGCGACTTCCGCGCGCGGGCGATGCACTTCGCGCTCGTCGAGCGGCGGCCGCCGGTGAAGACCCTGATGTCGGCCGAGGTGCACCAGATGGTGCGCCGCCGCGCGCCACTGGCTGAGCTGGTGGCCGAGATGCTCGGCTCACGCGAGCTGCCGAGCGACATCGATCGCGCGGAGTTCGAAGCGCTGGGCATGGAGTACCTCGAGCAGTCGGAAGACCGGACGGCCGCAGCGGCGCCAGCGCTAGCAGGTACAGCATGAGCGCGACCAATCACGGCTCGTTCACTGTGATTCAGCCGCTGTGTCCCACGCATGGTGTTGCGATGCAACTCCGTGTTGTCATGGCAGCGGCGACAACGGTAGGCGCGGGGCATGAGATTCAGTTGCTGGTGTGTCCGCGTTGCGAGGAGACGCGCGTTCGTCTCAAGTATCCCCCGCTGCCCGTTTGCGGGCTCGCGATGCCGCGCACCAATCCGCCGGGGATGTTCACGTGCGCGCTGCCCCCCGGTCACGCCGAGGAGTGGCACGACACAGGGAAAGGCATCTGCGGCGATCCGAACGCGCATGCGTTTTGGCGCGATGACGTTGCGCAGCTGCCAGTGCGAGACGAGCTGCGCATAGCAGCGATTAATGTCCTCGCGTGCTTTGCCCGGGCGAAGCTGCTCGGCACGATCACGTACACGCCGACATGGGGATCGGATTACAGCGAAGCGCTGGAGCGTCTACGCGTCGCGCTTGGTGGAAGCGAGGTCCGCTCATGAGCGCGACCACCGGCATCGAGTGGACCCATCACACGTTCAACATCGTCTGGGGCTGCGTACGCGTGAGTCCTGGCTGCGAGCACTGCTACGCCGAGGGACAGTCGAAGCGATACGGCCACGCGGTCTGGGGCCCAGCGAAGACGACGCCGCGCCGCGTCCTCAGCGCGAGCTACTGGAATGAGCCGCTGCGCTGGAACGCGAAGGCGGCAGCAGCGGGCGAGCGGAAGCGCGTCTTCTGCGGCTCGATGTGCGACTGGGCCGAAGATCATCCGACGACGAACGCCGAGCGCGAGAAGCTCTGGCCGCTCATTCGTGCGACGCCATGGCTCGACTGGCTGCTGCTCACCAAGCGCCCAGAACGAATCGCGCAGCTGCTGCCCGAGGATTGGGGCGAGGGCTACCTCAACGTGCGCCTCGGTACGTCGGTTGAGTCGCCCGAATATCTCAAGCGCGCGTACGAACTGCATGCCGTTCCCTCGCTCGCCTATTTCCTCAGCTGCGAGCCAATGCTCGCGTCAACGCCGCTGCGGATGTTCTTCAGCGGTCGCGTGCGTCCCGATTGGGACAAGTGGTGGGTGATCGATGGCGGCGAGAGCCAGGCAGGCGCTCGTCCCGCGGAGCTCGAATGGTTCCGACTGCACCGTGACGAGTGTGCCGAGTATGGGATTCCGTACTTCCTGAAGCAGCTCGGCGGACATCCCGACAGCCGCGCGCACGAGAGGGCGGTGCTCGATCACCTACGGCACGTCGACTTCCCGGTCAGCCCGGCGAACGCGTGGGTCGTCTATCAGCTCGCCGACGATCGTGAGGTGTACGGCGACAACGCGGGCCGCTGGATCATCACAACCGCAGACTTCGAGACGGAGATTGCTGGCTTCGGCATCATGAGCGAAGCCGTAGCACGGCGGATCGTCGACGAGCACAACGCATCGCTCGGCGGGGTGCCCGCGTGAAGAGCCAAGACCCACGCACCGTGCGCGCGCGAATCCTCCGTCGACTCGCCCAGGTCGAACGACAGAATTCACTCTTCTTCACTCGCCCGGGCTGTGTCGCGCCGTGGCTCGAGGAGATCGCAAAGAAGCAACGCGAGACGCTCGTGCAGCTGCGAGCGGCGATCGGGGAGTCGGTCTCTTGAGCGGCGCCATTTGCCAGCTGCGCGGTTGCCGCTGCGTGCTTCGCATCGAGGTCGTGCGCGGTGGCGCGACGGTCACGATCTGCGACTGGTGCGAGCGGAAGCGCGCCGGGCTCTGTCGTGACTGCCCCCGCCGCGTCTACGGCACGGTGGGCAAGGCGATGCGCTGCGAAGCGTGCGCGCGTCGTCGCGTGCGCGAGCACGACAAGAAGCATCGCAGTGATCCCGAGGTGCGGCGCCAGATCGAATCACGGAACCGCAAGCGGTATCGAGCCGAAGCCTCTTATCGCGAACGCAAGTGCGCGCGCCGACGTGAATGGGCGGCGCGTAATCCGGAGAAGGTGAAACGGGCCGCGCGTCGACTGCTGCTCAGTGAGGGACCGTCGCGCCAGCGGCATCTCGCCACACAGCGCCGCCACAACGCCGATCCCGTGCGCGCGCAGAAGAAGCGCGTGCAGGCGCTCGCCAGGTACTACGAGCTCCACCCGGTGCGACCCGAACCGCGTTGTGCGGGCTGCACTCTCCGTCTCGCATGGAAGGGCGTGGGCAAGCCGCCGAAGTGGTGCGACGACTGCTGCGCGGCGCCCGAGCGCTGCCGGCGTCGTCGGCTCAACACCTCGATCACCGCCATCCGAGAGGCCGTCGCGTAATGCCCTGGGCAAAGCTGCACACCGATATCCTCGGCGACCCGAAGCTCATGCGTGCCGCGCGCAACGGCATGAAGGGCCTCGAGTACCTGCCATGGATCATCGCATTCGCGAAGGAATCGGACGACGACGGCCGACTGTCGGTCGGCGGATTGCCCGCCGAACCCGAAGATTTTGTGAGCTTGATCCCCAATTCTCGCGCGAAAATCGTCGCGATTTCTCTGCAAAACCTCGAGCAAATCGGAGTTTTGTCGCGCGATTCAGATGATTTTCTCCGTTTTTCTGCGTGGGAACAGCGTTCCGGCGCAAAATCGAGTGATAGTCCGGAGGCTGTTCGCGTCCGAGTTGCACGGCATCGCGCAAAGAAGAAGGAAGCGCAAACCCTTGCGACACAACCCGATAGCGCCGTTGCGCAACCCATCACCGAAACGGGCGGTAACGGTAACGGTGTAACGCTCGGTATCGCGACAGAGAAGAGAAGAGAAGAGAAAGAGGTAGAGGGAGAGGAGAATTCCGCGTTACCTCCCGCGTTGCCGCGCGCCAACGGCAAGCATCGAACAGCTCCGCCCGATTGGGCTGGTCGCATCGCCGATCGGTGGATCTCGCGCGTCGGCGCCGTCACCCCCGTTCGCGTCCAGCGTGCGCTGAGCAGCTCCGTCGCGACGCACGGCGAGGAGGCCATTCTCGCCGCGATCGACGCGTATTCCGAGTCGCGACTTCGAGCAGGCAAGGACCGCAAGCTCGAGTGGTTCGCCGAAGACATCGGCCAGTGGGTGAAGCGCGCGGGTGATGCCGACGTGCCGATCGTCGAGGATGGCTGGTTCTCGCCCGCCGGCGACAAGGCGACACGCCCATGAGCGCCGCGCCGAAGCTCGAGCTCCACCGCGATCCAGAGCCGAAGCATCCCGACGACGAGCTGATGGACCAGGTGTGCGATGCACTCAACCTGGTCGATCGCTCGGCGAAGGACTTTCTCAACTGGCCATTCCGCGAGCTCGCTGCGCTCACCGGTGGGATGGCGAAGGGCGACGTGTGGTTCGTCTGCGCGTTCTCGGGCAACGGCAAGACGACGTTTCTCTCCTCGGCGATCGACGAGTGGTACACCCAGGGGAAGAAGGTCTACGTCATGCCGCTCGAGACGCGGCCCAAGGTGTTCCGCACCTACTGGGCATGCCAGCGGCTCGGCATCAACCCGGGCGAAGTGTTGTCCGGCGCGCTCGAAGGGCACCCGCAGGGATCTGCGATGCGCACCGCCATTCGCACGGAGCTGCACATGCAGACCGAGGGGCGGATGCGCGATCTCGTGCGCGTGAACCCGGTGAACGCCGTCAACGTGCCTCGGCTCACGCGCGCGGTGCAGGAGGCGCACGACTGGGGCGCCGACGTGATCATCGTCGACCACATCGACCAGATCGCCGGCGGCGACGGCTCGAATCTCTACGCCGAATCGCGCAAGGTAAACGGCGCGGTGCTCGATCTCGCGCAGGACTATGAGCAAAAGCTCCTCTGCTCGTCGCAGCTGAACAACGGCGCAATGGTCGGTGGCCGTGACAAGCTGGCGCGCTATGGCCCGCCGGAGCCGAACCACGTCTTCATGGGCGGGCACAAGCGCCACATCGCGACGGGGATGATCGGCCTGCATCGCAAGCTCCGCGAGCGGCGCCAGGACGAAGACCCGAAGGAGTACAAGGCCGCACTGCACGAGGCGCGCATCGGTGATGCCGAAGTGCGTACCGCGCTCGAGCCGGGCGTGATGGGCGCGACCGCGATGAAGCTGCGCAACTACGGCGAGCGCGATGGGCAGCGCGTGTACATGGCGCTCGAGAACGGCCGCGTGTCCTCGATCGACGAGCGCGACAAGCACGGCACGTCGTATCAGGAGCTCGCCCGCCTATGAGCCGCACATGGCTCGTGCGCAAATCGCGCTTCCCGTTTCACGCGCTCGGCGAGCCGCTCGGAACCGTGGTCGCGCGCGACCACGACTCGGCCGATGCCGTCGCGTCGACGCAGTTCAAGCGGCCGTTCACGATCGAGCCCGCGCCGCGTGACGCAGCAGCTGCACCAGCGCCTGACGACACGCTCGATCGCGAGATCCCGATGCGACGGCGACCCGCCGTGCGCTCATCGGCTGCCGCGATGCCACGAACGCCGAGACGGTTCACAGGAGGTCGCGAGTGAAGCCGATCGCCGATCTCCCAGCCGAGCGCGCCGCGAGCCATCGCACGCGATGGGAAGTGCAGGAGTACACCGCGCATCACACCATCCGCGCCGCACAACGCGCCGTGCGCAATGGCACCGACGACGAGTTCGACCGGGATCTCGTCGTCACGCTCGCGATGGTGCAGGACGAAGGCCGCCAAAGTAACACCACCCTCTGACACCGAGACCACCGATGACGACCACAGTGCACAGCACCGACACCAAGCCATGCGGCGACGCAGAGATTCTCGCACTCCCGCTCAAGAATGGCGGACACTCCAGCAACGGCGAATTCCACGGCGAATGCTGCTTGGTGGAGAAGTCGAACCGCATCGCGTTCTGCCTGCCCGAATTCCGTGAGCGGTTCGGAGCGCCCGAGGAATTCCGCGATGATCACCCCTCGATCTCGCGCGTCGTGCGCTCGATGGCAATCGGCCTGAACGACATGCAGTGGGAGTCCGACGACGAACGCACCGGTGCGCTCGATCGGTTCTCGGTCGCGATTCTCGGCACAGCGACGACCGAGGCCGACGAGCAGACCCGCGCATGGATGGCGACCGACTGGCTCGTTCGCGTCTACACGCCGGCGTGGCTGCGTCTCGCAGGCTTGATCGACGAAGCGCAGGCACTCGAGTCGCTCGCTCGCATTGCCGACAGCACGCTTGCACGAGCAGCGCAACCGACGATCGAGATCGCGCGCACCAAGTCGGCCGCAGCGAGGGCCGCAGCGGGGGCCGCAGCGAGGGCCGCAGCGAGGGCCGCAGCGGGGGCCGCAGCGGGGGCCGCAGCGGGGGCCGCAGCGAGGGCCGCAGC
>JAQBPV010000240.1 GCA_028287345.1 Gemmatimonadota bacterium | reverse complement strand
CGGCGACGTTCCTGTCGCCTTCGATGCGGTATTGCTGCCCGCAGGTCATGTGCGCGGCTCCGTCACCATCGACAACGACGCCCTCGCCGCCGACGACACGCTGTACTTCGCCTTCACGGCGGACGATGCGGTGCGTGTGCTGCTCGTCGCCCCCGATGACGCCACGGCCGAGGAGACGCTGTTCTTCGAGCGCGCCCTCGGTGTGAGTCGCGCGCCGCTGATGCGCATCGACCGCGTGCGGCCTGGCCGCCTCGATGCGAAGACGTTGGAGAATGCGTCACTCGTGCTGTTGTGGGATACGCCGCCGCCATCGGGCGCGTCAGCCACTGCGCTGACACAGTTCGTGCGGCGCGGCGGTGGACTTGTCGTCGCCGCCGGACGTCGATATCCAGCGAAGGTGGCCGCATCCACACTGATGCCGGCGAGTGTCAACGGCAGCACCGATCGCGTGACCGACCGCGGCGGCTCGCTCGGCGATGTCCGGCTCGATCATCCGTTGTACGCCGCGTTCCGCGATGCGCCGGCTGCACTCAGCGCCGCGCGATTCCTCCGGTATCCGCGCTTCGAGCCGTCCGTCGGAACGGAAGTGATCGCGCGGTTCGACGACGGACTCCCCGCCGCACTCGAGCGGCGGGAGGGAACGGGACACATCGTGCTCCTCGGCATGCCGCTCGATACGCGCTCCGGCGACTTCCCACTGCAGTCGGCGTATCTGCCCTTTCTGCAGAAGCTCGTGCTCTACTCCTCGGGCCGCGACGTCACGACACTCTGGCGTGCGACGGGCCAGAGTTGGCTCCTGCCCAACGGGCTGAAGGACGCCGCCGTCTCGACCCCCGACGGAGCAATCATTCGCCCGGCGGCCGATACGGTCGGATCCACCGTGGCACTGCGCGAATCCGGAGTGTATTCCTTGTATGAGGGGCGCGTGCAGGGAGAGCCGGCCGGGCTGCTCGCCGTGAACGCTCCGACGAACGAATCCGATCTGACGCCGGTCGATGCACGCGAGCTGCTCCTTGGCGTACGCCAGAGCGCAGCCGCCACGAACGCATCGAATGACATACCGACGCCCGAAGAAATCGAAGCGCGGCAGCGGATGTGGCGCATCCTGCTCGCTGCCGTCGCTGTTCTCTTGCTGGCAGAAACGATCTTCGCGAATCGGGGATGGCGCGGCACGGCGAGCCGTCTCTCGATAGCCCCGTCGGAACGGAGCACACCATGACACCGGCCAACCAACTCCTCGACGCACTCGGCACGCTTCGGCGGCAGTGGCGTCAGCGCGTCCTCCTCGAATCCGCCGTGTGGATTGCGGGCGCCGCGGTCCTCGCGGTGCTCGCGGGGCTGCTCATCACGAAGCTCTTCGGCACGACGTCGACGAGCCTCCTCGTCATGCGCGGCGTCGGATACGCGCTCATCATCGTTGCCGTGGTGCGATGGGCCATCATGCCGCTCGTTCGCCGAGCGAGCGACGAACGATTCGCGCTGTACGTCGAAGAGCGGGCGCCACAGCTGCGGCAGTCGCTGCTCTCGGCTGTCCACGAGCTTCGCGCGCCGGAGGCGGAGCGTGCGTCGCCGTCGCTCACAGCGCGACTCATCGAGCGGACGCTCACCGTCATGCGTCCGCTGCAGAGCGGCGCCACACTCGAGCGGCCGCGGATGCTCCGCGCGGTGCGCTCACTCGGGATGATCGCCGTTGCGGCGATCCTGCTGTTCGCCGCGGGCCCGCGCGCGCTTCGCGACACGGCGCGCATGCTGTTCGCTCCGTGGTCCGTTGCCGAGGCGGCGACGACCGTGCTTTCCGTTCGCGTGGTGCCGGGCAATGCGACGATTCCGCGTGGCGCCGCCGTGGACATCCATGCCGCGCTCGTGGGCTTCCAGGCCGATGGCGCGGAGCTCGTGTTCCGCACCGATTCCTCCACCGAGTGGATTCGCCTGCCGATGTCCCGCGACTCGGCCGCCGAGGCATTCACGTCTCGCGTGTTCGACCTCACGCATCCGACGGAATACTTCGTGGATGCGAATGGCATCCGGTCGCCGACGTACAAGCTGAACGTCTCCGACCTGCCGGCGGTAAAGCAGCTCGCGATGGACCTGCGCTACCCAGCATACACCGGTCTCGCGAGTGAACACATCGACGACGGCGGTGACGTCGCCGCGCTCATCGGGACGACCGTGACGATTCACGCGACGCTCACGCGACCGGCGATGAGCGGCGTGCTCAAGTTCGACAACGGGACCACCGTTCCATTCGTCTTGGGCAAGGACGGCAAGATGGATGCGTCGTTCCGCGTGAAGGCGAACGGCTTCTATCGTATCGACCTCATCGCGCCCGATGGCGCGAGCGTGCCGGGCTCGGTGCAGTATGCCGTCGAGGCGCTGCCCGATCACGCGCCCACGGTGTTCATCGAGGAGCCCGGTCGCGACACGAAGGTGACGAACATCGAAGAGGTCACCATCGCGGTGCGTGGCTCGGACGACTATGGCGTCGAGACGCTGGACCTGCGCTATCGCGTGAATGGTGGAGAGGAGAAGCGCGTCGTCTTCGGCGACAGTGGACGCAAGAGCTCGAAGGAACCTCGTGCGGCGCACACGCTCTTCCTCGAGGAGACGAAGCTCGCGCCGGGCGATCTCATCGCGTACTACGCGACGGCGAAGGACGGCGCCGGTAATGTCGGCAGCACCGACGTCTACTTCCTCGAGGTGCGTCCGTTCGGCAAGAACTATCGCCAGGCGGAACAGCAGGGGGGCGGTGGCGGTGGAGGTGGTGGCGGTGAAGCGACGCCGGAGTTCGTGCAACGTCAACGTGAAGTCGTTGCCGGTACGTTCAACTGGCTGCGCGACAGCGCGACCACTCCCGCGCGCAAGCACGTGCAGGACATCACGACGCTGAACATCGCGGAGGGTCGTCTGCGCGATGACGTCGCGGGTCTCGTGCGCCGTCTCGTCGAGCGCGGCGCGGCGCGCACCGATTCGACGTTCGTGACGATCCAGAAGGAGCTCGAGGCCGGCGTGACGGCGATGCAGGCGGCAGAGGAGAAGCTCGTGAAGGGTCAGGGTCGCGAGGCACTTCCGTTCGAGCAGGAAGCATTGCGTCGGCTGCAGCGCGCCGAAGCCGCGTTCCGTGAAGTGCAGGTGCAGATGGGGCAGCAGCAGGGCGGCGGCGGTGGCGGTGGCGGCGGAGCACAGCAGAAGGCCGAGGATCTCGCCGACCTGTTCGAACTGCAGACCGACAAGCTGCGCAATCAATACGAAGCGGTGCAGCAACAGTCGGAGCAGTCGCAACAGCGCGAGGTCGATGCGACGCTCGAGCGGTTGAAGCAGCTCGCGCAGCGTCAGCAGCAGGAGAACGAGCGCATGCAGCGTCTCGCGCAGGAAATGCGCGACAAGCTGGGACGCGAAGCGAATGGTGGCAGCGGTGGTGGCGGGGCGCAGCGCGAGCTGGCGCGTCAGGCGCAGGAAGAGGCGCGTCGTCTCGAGCGTCTCGCGCGTGAGCAGAGCTCAAAGGAGCTCTCCGATGCAGCGAAGGCGATGCAGCAGGCGGCCGATGCGATGCAGAAGGCCGCGAGCGGATCGTCGGCGCAGGGGAGTGCGGCTGTCGAGCAGTTGAAGAAGGCAGCGGGCGGACTCGAAGGCGCGCGTTCTTCGAACCTCGCGGATGGCGTGCGCAAGCTCGCCGAGCAGGCGAAGGAGCTACAGGACAAGCAGCGCGATATCGCCGAGGGGGTGAAGCAGCTCGGCGCAACTCCGCCGGATCAGCGTGGGGAGCAGACGCAGCGTCTCAATCAGAAGAAGGATGAGTTGGCGCAGGGGGTCGAGAAGCTGGAGACCGATGCCGATCGGGCGGCGCGTGAGAGCAGGAAGGAGCAGCCAGGTGCGGCGGGCAAGCTTGGCGAAGCGGCGGATGCGATTCGTGATCAGCGTGTGAAGGACAAGATCGCGTTCTCGAAGAATGTGATTCGCAGTGGGTCGAGCGACTATGCGAATGCGTTCGAGAATCAGATTGGCGAGAACCTGAAGGACGTTGCCGACAAGATGCGCGCGGCGGCCGGTGCGCTGGGTGGTGAGTCGGCGAGTCGTGGTCAGGAGAAGTCGTTGGAGCGTGCCCGTGAGTTGGTGAAGGCGATGGAGTCGTTGCGGCAGAGGACTGCGGAGAAGACTGGACAGCAGGGGCAGCAGGGCCAGGCCGGACAGCAGGGTAAGCAGGAACAGGCCGGTCAACAGGGACAACAGGGCCAGCAGGGTCAGGGTCAGCAGGGCAAACAGGGCCAGCAAGGACAGCAAGGACAGCAAGGACAACAGGGCCAACAAGGTCAGGGTCAGCAGGGTCAGGGACAACAAGGCCAGGGTCAGCAGGGCCAACAAGGCCAACAAGGCCAACAAGGCCAGCAAGGCCAACAAGGTCAGGGACAACAAGGACAACAAGGACAACAAGGACAACAGGGCCAACAAGGGCAGCAGGGCCAGAACGGCCAATCGGCTCAGGGCGGACAGCAGCGCGGTGGTGGCGGGAACAATCGCACCGGCCAGCTGAATCCTGGCGGCGATCGCGGAACGCCGGGCGACGCCATCACCGGCGGTGACGCGCGTCAGTTCTCGCGCGAGTTCGGCCTGCGTCGGGAGAATGCCGAGGAGCTAAGAAAGGAGCTGATTCAGCAGGGCGTGGCTGTCGCCGATCTCGATAAGGTGATCGACGAGCTGCGGCGTCTCGAGGCGAGCCGTGCCTATGGAGATCCGCGCGGGCTCGATGAACTGCAGGCGGCGATGATCGAGAATCTCAAGAACGTGGAGTTCTCACTCTATCGCAAACTCGGACTCGGCGATGGGAAAAGTCCGACGCTTGGAACGACTGCTCCAGTGCCGCCGGAATATCGCGCCGCGGTCGAAGAGTACTATCGGTCGCTCGCAGGAGCGAAGAAGAAGCCTTGAGAGGATGACGGTCGAATGGCGTACGCCTCGCACTTCGACGGTCTCCCTCCTCAACCGCGACCACGTAAAGTCAGGGTGCGAACGGAATCCGCCGGCACACGACGATACGCCGCCGCGAGTGGAAACGCCTTCGAACCGGAGCAGCGCCGGATTGAGGGAATCCACCTCCACGCGCGCTCATCGACGCATGAATGAGACGCGCGTTGTCCTCCACTGTCGTGCGCGCGCGCGCCTCGGCTCTGCTCGTTCAAAACACCAACTGCGACTGCGGAATCATATTGACCACTGACATGCGGGTCGTTTGACCCGCGTGCCGAGTGTGAGCGCGAACTAAGCATTCACCTTCAGGTTTTTCTCCAGACATCGGCGCCCAGCCGACCACCGGAACAAGCCCCAGAGACTGAGTGTTATCGACATGCCCATTCGCGCTTCACATCTACTGCTCGCTGCCACGCTACTCGGCGGCTGTTCTTTCTCGGACAACCTCGTTCGTCCGCCCGCCGTGGACTTCATCGGCGTTTCGCCGGCGGCGATGGTACTGACGATCGGCCAATCGCGGCAGATGATCGTCGTGTTGCGCGACGCGAGTGGAAACCTGCTCACGGGCCGGACCGTGCGTTGGGCTGTCGAGGACTCGACGTCGGCACGCATCAGCGCCACGGGGCAACTCACCGCTGTCGGACAGGGCTACATCACGATCACCGCGACGAGCGAGGGCAAGAGGTCGTCGGTAGGAGCGACGATAGTTCCAGTCGAGGCGAGCCGGCAATGAAGGATATGGCTACGACATCAGGCGACGTGGCCGTGCTTTTCCACACGAATGAGTATCCGCGAGTCGCGCACATCGTCGCTGACCTCGACAACATCGAATCCGACATGGATCTCTGCCTGCCACT
>JAQBPV010000237.1 GCA_028287345.1 Gemmatimonadota bacterium | reverse complement strand
CCGAGCCTCGGGATCGCGCGCTGGATTCTCGCCGAGCAGCGATGCACGATCGATCTCCGGATGCGCCGAGATGAGCAGCGCGCGCTGGTTCGTGAAGTAGCGGTAAGCGGTCGTGCGCGAGATCTCCGCCTTCGCCGCCGCGTCTTCGACGGTCGGAACCCGGCCCTCCGCGATCAGCGTGCGCGTCGCCGCCACGAGTGCATCGCGTGTCCGGCCTTTTTGCCGGGTCCGACCAGAACGCTCATATGGGATTGACATGCCCATGAAGGTACCGTAGTGTCATGGGACTGTCATCCCATAAACGCGGCCACCCATCGAGAGACCATGTCGAACCGACGCGCGATCATCCGGAGCGAAAACGAGGGCGACGCGCTCTGGTTCAATAACGACCTGTTCGTCTTCAAGGCCACCTCCGACGAGACGGATCAGGCGTTCACGCTCTTCGAGGAGCGGAGTCAGCGCGGCAAGGTGACACCGCTGCACCTGCACCCTGCTGCCGACGAAACCTTCTGCGTGATCGAAGGGGAGATCTGCGTTCACGTGGATGGCGCCGAACATGTCGTCGGCGCTGGCGGAATGGCGTCCGTGCCGCGTGGAACCCCGCACGCGGTGCTGGTCACATCCGAAACGGCGCGCGTGCTGACGTTCGTCACGCCCGGCTACAAGGCGCTGGAGCTGTTCTTCTCCGACGCCGGCGAGCCGGCGACGGAGAGAATCCTCCCGCCGAGCGCACCGCTACCGCTCGAACGCATTCGCGCTGCCGCCGCGCGCCACGGCAGTGTCGTCATTCTCGGCCCACCGCCATTTGCCATGGCCACAATGCATTGAGCGCCTCCCTCTGCGGCTAGGCCTTCGCCGCGCGTCTCATCTGCTGTACCCGGCGGTTGAGAAGCGTGCTCACGAGGAACGGCGAGAGATCGCCCTCGCTTTCCGCCGAACGATGCAGCAGGCGCGTGGCGGAGTGCTGCAATCCGCGCACGCTGGCAAACCCCGACGCGTGGGCGAGCGTCGCCAGACTGGACGACTCGCGCCACTGCAGCATGCTGGCGCGCAGCAGTCGCCCCCACTCGATCGACTCGGACGGTGTCGGCCAAAACGAAGCCCGAGTCTCGCGGCCAAGCTTGCGGCTGCTCACTCCCCTCTCCGTTGCCACGTTGGCGACCGACAATCGCCGATGCGCCTGCATGACGCAGAACTGCAGCAGCTCGCGCAATTCCGCGGGACGAACGGCCGCGAGAAGCGCACGGCTCGCGTCGTGCTCGCGGGCGGATAGCGGCCCCAGCTCACGTGTGTTGTGGAGTCCTGCGAGCAGTTCCTGCTCTGACCCAGCCGCCAATGCCTCACCGCCAGCGCGAATCGCCTCGGCAAGGCCGGCGCGAGAACTTCCCGGCGTCAGCAGCACCATCACCCGGACGTTCGGAGCGTGCTCGCGCAGCCGAGTGATGAGCGGCGCCGACGGTATACCGCGTGCGTCCTGCACCGGCAGTAGAACCACGCAAGGTCGAAGCGACCGCGCGCGTCGAACGAGCGCGACACGACTCTCCACGTAGGTGAGCGAGAACCCAGAATTGTGCGCTTCGAGCGCGGTGAGCCAGGCGCGCTCCGGTCGTTGGGCGAAGCACGCCGCCATCACCGTGAGGCTATCGCCCTGCTTTACGCCGGCCGGGCGCATGGCACGGTTCCGGCCGCCTCAAGGGCGTATTTCGGGTCGGTCGGATAATCACCCTTGCAGGAGTGCTCCCTTTTAGGCGACCTTGAGGTCCATGACGAATTCCGGCCGGCGCTCACGCAAGGTGCTCGACGCATATCGCATGGTGAATGGTCGGAATCCGGCGTCACTCGCTGGCGACGACGGCTCGTGGTTGCACGTCGGTTCACTGCTCGAACACGCGGCTGTGCTGCCCGAGGACGAGCGGGGGCCGTATCTGGAGATCGTCGCGAAAACCGTGAAGCGTGCGATCGGTGACGATCTGTGGCGCACCGGTCATCGAATGGATCCGCCGCAGCTGCGAAACGATAGTGCGCTCGAGTCTCGACTGCGCGTGTTCTGCGAGATCATTGAAGACGCGGGTGCCCTCGAGTTGTCGGACGCCATCCTGTGTGCGTATCTCGCGGCTGATGTTGATGTCTCTCCCATCGAGGACGGACGCGTCGAGGCCGTGCGCGCACGACTCGCGTGGAAGCGCGGAGAGCTCGATGTCGCCGAAGAGCGCTATCGTCGAGTTGCGATCACCGCGCGCCGGATTCGGTCGGATGAATTGCGCGTTCGCGCTTGGACGGGCCGAGCGATCGTCGCACGTCATAGCGGCAACTACCCGGCGTCTCGCCGCTACGGACAACACGCCATCGTCCTCGCCCAGCGAAGCGGTCTGCACCGCCTGGCCTCCGTCGCGCACCAGACACTCATGGTGGCGGCTGCCGTGGGAAAGGAGTTCGACTCCGCAGTTGAGCATGGCTGGCACGCGTATCTGAATGCCGATGGTGATGTGACGCTCGAATCAGGAGCACTGGGCAACGTCGGACAACTCTTTCTCGATGCGGGCCATCCCGCCACGGCGATGGCTGCGTTCCGTGCCGTCCTCACGCGCCGTCCGTCGGACCGGATCGGCATCCCCGCGCTTGGCGGTCTCGTCGTCGCCGCCGCGCGGCTCGACTTGCCGGACGTTGTACACATGACCACCGGCGACATTCTCGCTCGCTTGAATGGCAACGGCGGAGTAACCGCGTACGACGCGGCCACTACGCTGGTCGACCTCACGAGTGCATACGTGACTCTCGGCGACACTGTGCGCGCGGAAGAGTTCCGCGCGCGCGCCTATGCGCTTGCCGCGAGCAAGGGATTCCACGAGATCGTCCATCAGACGCGAGAAGCCATTCGCCAGCGCACTGCTCCACGGGAGCGTGCACTCTCTCCTCGCATTCAATCAGTCGCAGCCGATGTCCGGCAACTCGTCAGTGTGTAGGCAATCGGGTGACCTAATTGCAGCGACCCTGCGCCGTGTTGTAGCCGGACCGGCACATGCTGGAATCGATGTCAATGCGTGCAGCGGTGGTGGGCTGAGCGATGCGGGACGTCGTCGGCGCAGTCGGGCTGGCGCATGCGGCAACGAGAGCGATCGCGGACGTGATCACGAAAAGGCGCTTGGCGGGAGAAAGCATTTCGAGCTCCGGGCGAGAAGTGAGGTACAGGCAGTGATACGGTGTCCCGTGCCCGCGCATCATCATGCGTAGGGGCACAGCGTTACTCGATGGGCAATCCGAAACGATCGTGCGGACTGGCGGGAAGGTATTCGCGCTCGTGCTCGGCAAGGCCGAGCGAGCTCGGCTCACCACAGCGCTGCGCGGCGAATACGATCTACAGTTCGCCGAACGTGGCTGCGAGTTGCTCGCGCTCGTGAAGCGCGAGCGGTCGAGCGTGGCCGCGGTGATGCTCGAGATGCGCGACGTTGATGGACGCTCGACGTGCGACATCGTGAGCCAGGTCGCCGTCTCGGAATTGTCACCGCCCGTGTTAGCCTTCTGCCGTGCCGGCGGTGAAGGTTCGGGCGAGATCCGGAATTTCGTTCTCGCCGGTGTGCGTGAGCTGGTCTTCGAGGGAGTGGACGACGTCGGCGTCGCACTGCGCGCGGTGCTGTCGTCGGCGCAGCAGGCGCAGGTGGGTGAGCGCGTCGCGAATGCGTTGCTGACGGCGCTTCCGCCCATTCTCGGTCCCTTCGTGCGCTACGTGACCGCGCATCCCGAGACACAACGTGTCGCCGACGTCGCCGATGCCCTTGGCTACAACCGGAAGACCCTCGTCAACCACTGCACGCAGGCGGTCGCACCGACACCGCAGGAATTGCTGGCGTGGTGCCGGCTGTCGGTCGTCGCTGAGCTGCTGAGCACTACGCCAAAGACGATCGAGTCCATCGCGCTGCAGCTGGACTTCCCCTCGGACACCGCGCTTCGCAACATGATGAAGCGGTACACTGGCCTGCGCGCGACCGACGTCAGGGCTCGCGGGGGCATGCGATGCGTGATGGACGCCCTCGCGATCGACTTGGTGATTCGGGGCGGCAAACACGTCGCTATCGCGTAAGAATCACATTGATCGTCAGCGAGCTCGGGCGCGCCTTCTAGTCCGTCTCTTGCAATTACCTCTGGGCAATCACCTTTGCAGGAGTCACCAGATGAAAACACTTGTTCGCTTTGGCGCTGCGGCGGCGCTTGCGGTCTTCGCTGCGCTTCCCGCGCGCGCGCAGGACACGAATAGCCACAAGCCCGGCGGTCTCAACAAGATCGCCCGCAACGTGAGCAGTACGGTGAAGAAGGCCGGCCGCGACACCAAGGCCGAGGTGCATCGCGACGCCAGCGCCACGCACAACGCCCTCACCGATGCCGGCAACAATACGAAGACCGTCCTGAAGAAGACGACCGGCATCAAGGGCTCGACCAACCCGCATCCGGGTGGGCTCAACAAGGTCGCCCATAACATCAGCAACGCGTCCAAGAGGGCGGGTTCCGATGCCAAGGCCGAGAAGAACCGCGTGAAGAGCGACCTGCACGGTAAGGCGACGGATGCCGGCAAGGAAGCGAAGAAGGAGGTCAAGCCGTAGCGAGAGCGCGGTTTGGCTGGAGAGGGGCGGCTGGCGCGACGATGCGCCAGCCGCCCCTTCTGCGTTTTTGTGCTTGCGTTCTGCGATGAACTGTGGCGAAACGCAAGACGCCTTCACAAAACTGCTCGGACGCAATGTCTCAAGCGAGCAGGACAACGTGACATCATTGCTGTCAGCGCACCTGATGCCCTAGGACAGGATGACCGGTATTTATAAACGGTCACAGCGGCACCGAGCATGCCTTCTCCCAGAGTCGAGAACCCCCCGAGCTTGGGCACGAATCAAGGTGCCCAACGGATCACGATGTCGTGATTCGTGACAGTATTGTCCGCAGTCGACTCCAGCCGTACCCCTCATAATGAAAGCCTCCCTCCGCCGCATCAGCTTGCTGGCCGCCGGCCTCGCGCTGTTCTCCGCTTGCTCGTCCGAGCCGATCAGCGCACCGCAGGCCAGCCAGATCGCTGCGCCCGCCGCCGCGCCGTCCGCCGACCTCCTCGGTGGTCTGGTCGGTGGTGTCGTCGGTATCGTGCAGAAGCTCATCGTCATGCCTGGTCTCCAGCGCACGACACCGCTGGCCGCAAACATCACCGTCACCAAGACGATCGGCACCGCCGGTGGTACCCTGAGCATCCCGGCAGCAGGCGTGACCGTCGTGGTCCCGGCCGGCGCACTCAGCTCGAACACCGTCATCACGATGACGGCTCGCAAGGGCTACCTCGTGGCATACGACTTCGCGCCGCACGGCGTCGTCTTCGCGAAGCCACTCGTCTTCTCGCAGAAGCTTCAGGGCACGAACGCGTCAATCCTCTCCGTTCCGTTCCTCCAGCTCGGCTACTACACCGACCCCGGCCTGCTCACCGCGGTGGGCGGTATCGTCTCCGAACTGCTCGGCGGCACGGTCAATCTTCTTTCGTGGACGTACACCGGCAACATCAAGCACTTCTCGGGTTACATGATCGGGTGTGGTCGGGGGGCGGCGCTGGAATAGGGAATGTGACCTCAAACGTGCGGCGCGCGTCAAACGCGCGCCGTCACGAATCGCGAGGTGCTCGTCGACAGCGACGAACGCCTCGCGGTTTTTGTGTATACTGTGCGCGTTGATATTTTGTCCGAAGCCATGATGCGATCGCGATGAAAGTCCGGCCAACCCAGCCAATGCTGCGCACGATCCCGTCGGCGGGTAATTCCACCGTGACGCAGATCGAGGATATCCTCGTACAGGGGCAGTCGTTGGAGCGACGTGGCCAACGCGAAGAAGCGCGCAATCTGTACGAATTGGCGCTGCACGACGGCACGGCGGCGACGGCGGCGGAGATGGCACAGTTGCATCGGCTGATCGCGAGGGCCTACCTCGAGGACGGCAGCTACGCCGCCGCCGACGACAGCGCACATGCCGCACTTGCCATCTCCGAACAGTCCGGAGACGAGGCCGGACGAGGGCGGGCGATCAACACGCTCGCTGCCATATGCTGGGCGCAAGGCGCGCATGACGAAGCTCAGCGCCTCTATCTGCAGGCGCGCGCCAGTGCGCTGGCCGTCGGCGAAGCGCGGCTCGCATCCATGACGGCTTCGAACCTTGGCGTCATTGCGACGGTCCGCGGCGACGATCGCGATGCGCTCCAGTACTACGAATCCGGACTAAGCGACGCTCGCGGAGCGGGCCTCGTTGACGAGGCAATGAATGCACTCGTCAACCTGGGTCTGCTGCACACGCACATGCACCGCTTCAGCGAAGCGGACCGCGCATTTGCCGAGGCCAAGGATCTGGGCGCCGTCGTTGGAGATCTGAGTCGACTGATCCGGATCGAACTCCACCTCGCTAGGCTTCGTATCAAGCAGGGCGAGCGAGACGCGGCGCGCGACGCATGCGACCGCGCGCGCGATCTCGCGAAGCAGACAGGCGATACTTTCGCCGACGGCGATGCCGAGCACGTGTCGGGACTGATCGCGCGCATGGATGGCGACGTCGCTCGATCGGAAGCGCACTTCCTGAGCGCCGAGAAGATTGCCATCGAACGGAAGGACCTGATCCTTCAGGGTGAGACGGCGAAAGAGCTCGCCGAGCTCTATCGCTGGAATGGCCGCAACAAGGACACGTTGCAACGGCTCAATCAGGCGCACCGGCTCTACCTCCAGCTTCGCGCTCGCCGCGAGCTCGCCGACGTCGACCGCCGCACCGCGTCACTCGAAGCCGACTTCCTCGACGTCGTGCGGAAATGGGGTGAGTCGATCGAAGAAAAGGACGTCTACACGCAGGGTCATTGCGTGCGCGTCGCCGATCTCTCGTGCGCGCTCTGGGCGCGCGTGAGCGCCGGAGACGACACGTCGCTGTTCTGGTTCCGCATCGGCGCACTGCTGCACGACGTCGGAAAGCTGATGGTGCCGGCCGAAGTGCTGAACAAGCCGGGCAAGCTCACCGACGACGAGTGGAAGCTCATCCAGAGCCACCCGTCAGCCGGTGTCGAGTTGCTCGCTGACATCGACTTCCCGTGGGACGTCCGCCCGATCGTCGAGAGCCACCACGAGCGCTGGGACGGCAAGGGATACCCCCACAAGCTTGCCGGCGAAGCGATTCCGCTCACGGCTCGGGTGCTCTGCATCGCCGACGTCTACGACGCGCTCACGTCGAAGCGCAGCTACAAGCAGGCCTTCACGCACGACGAAGCCATGGAGATCATGCGTGGCGACGTAGGGCGACAGTTCGACCCGACGCTGTTCGCCGCCTTCGAGGAGATCGTGCGTCGCGGCACCTGGCGCAACACGCCGGCTGGCGGCGCTCTGGTTGTCTCGACGTGACGTCCCGCTGCGTAAACATCTGCCGCTGACGCCGCCGCCGATCCGAGTCGCGGACTGCACGCTTACATATTCTTAATCGTACTCGGCACGAATCCTGATGGCCGTACACAGCTGAAACTCGCTGCTGCCGAACGAGATAAACGGATGGACCGACGAGGATCGTGCTGCTTCGCCCCTTTCGAGCGTTCTCCGCCCCGTTCCTGAAGTCGCGCGGCGTCATACAGCTCCGGCACATGGTTGCCGACGAGAGCCAGCGGTTCTCGATGCTCATGTTCGCCAGCGTCATCTGCGCCGTCGCATCGCTGCTCGCTGCAGCAGTGTTCTTTGCGGTGGGACCAAGTGCCGGCTGGCTCGTGCCAGTGATGCCGCTGCAACTGACCGTCATTGTCTGTGCAGTCATCGCACAACGCGGAATGTCAGGCCAGCTCGACTTGCTCTCGCGCATGATCGAGTCAGATCCAGCCACGGGCTGCCTCAACCGCCGTGGATTTGCCCGCGCCTTCGACGAAGCGCTGAGCGTCGCGGCTGACGTGCGCAGCGACGTCGCACTGCTCGCGCTCGACCTCGATCACTTCAAGCAGATCAACGACAAGTACGGCCACAACGTCGGCGACCTCGTGCTGTCCGAAGTCGCCTCCACGCTCGCCGAAACGGTCGGCAGTGAAGGCGTCGTCGCGCGACTGGGAGGCGAAGAGTTCACCGTGCTCCTTCCCGGCGCGGACGCGGAGAGCGCTGGCGTCATGGCGGAACGAATGCTGGTGGACGTGCGCGGCAACTGCTGCTCGTCGCTCGCGCCGGGATCGTTCGTCACGATGAGCATCGGGATTGCGGCCGAACGCATCACCTCGGTGCGGGACGGCGCTGCTCTGCGCGCCCGTGCGGACGAAGCCCTCTACATGGCGAAGCGGAAGGGACGTGACCGCGTGCTCCTCTGGGCGCCAGGCGTGCGCTCGCTCGCAACCCCGGCGGCCGCAATGGCGGCGATCGTCACGCAGCCGCGTTGGACACAGGCGCGCGGCTAAGACGGAAGATCAACGGAAGATCAAAAGAAGATCCACTGCCTGACACGGATCTACGCGGACAAATAGCCGGATTTACACGGATACTGCTACGCCACAATCCGCCAAGCACTGAAGAGTTATCTGATTCTTTGATGTCGCTCATTGACCGAATCGGCGCGCAGGAACTGACCCGAGGCCGTATCCGTGTAAATCAGGCAGTTTTCCGCGGCAATCCGCGTCAGGCAGTTTCCCTCAGTTCCTTCAGTCTCCTTCAGTCGACGAAGTACCTAGAAATCCCACATCCGCGTCAGAAACGCACCGAACGCTCCGGTGCGCACCGTCGGATGCGTGATGCCCAACTCGTCTGGCGCACGAAACAGGAATCGCGGTTCGATGCCGATATCGAACCGATAGTCGGTGCCGTACTTCCGCGACATGCGAATGCCGGGAATGCCTGTCGTGAACCGCAGCTGTCCAGCGACGTAAAGATCCGTGGTGATGTAGCGACCACCTTCGACGAGCGCACCGCGAACACCACCTGTCTTTCCGAAGACGAGCTCCGTAGGCACGTCCGCCGGCGAAACACTGAACGCGTCGAGACCATACTCCTTCGTCGCTCCAGTGCCGATGTCGTGCAACACGACGCCCAACGCGGTCGCACCCTGCTGACGATGCGCGAGCGCGCCCGTCTCGCCATTCAACTGGCCACTCCACCCAGCGCTGCCAGAGAGCGACGAGCCGGACTGCTGCAGTAACGACGTCGACAACCGACCCAGCGTGAGATACCCATTGAGCTCTCGGCCGCGAATCGGGAACAGTGATCCGCTCTCGAGTCCAATCGCTGGTCCCTTCGACGTTCCCCCCGTGAGAAGACGCAGCGGAAACAGCCCGCGGCCCGGCTCCCACACGATGCGCTCGCCGATCTGCTGCACGAGTCCCGGCGCGTCGGTGTGTGGGCCGAATGTCAGCGAGCCGCGCGCCGGCACGAAGGCGCGCGTGCGGAAGTACACGTCGCCATCACCGATCCGGACGAAGCCAACCGCGAACTGATCGCTCGTGCGCTGGTCGAGGTGCACACGCACTTCCTCGCCCTCGCCCGTGTAGAACTCGATGTTCCCGTCGGGTCGATTGCGGTAGTAGTTGCCACGATCGATGATGAGCGACAGGTCGGCGATAATGGCCACGCGTCGGCGTTGCGCGAGCTCGAGGGCGACGCGCGCCTTGTCGCCCGGCGGCGCAGAGGTGTCGAATACGACGAAGAAAGAGAGATCGCCAGGCGCTTTCACGCGCAGCAGGTCCTTGCGAAACTGCTTCAGCGCCAGATATCCGCCGAGCATCTCGCCGCCGCCGGTGACGCGCAGCTCGTCGAGCGGACCGAGTGCCGAGATGTTCACGTTGGCGTCGACGAGACCGCGCGGAGAATCGAACACGCGCAGGTTACTGCCGGCTGCTGAAAGCCGGACGAACGGATGCTTCATGTCCTTCAAGTCGACCGATCCACTCGCGCGCATCGTTCCCTTGGCGCGCGCGGTGAGAGAATCGAGCAACAGCGAGTCGCCGGCGAGGCGCAGGTCGGCGACGATCTGGTCCATCAACATGCCCGTGGACGCTGCCGACATACGCAGCATGCCGTCGCGCAACGCGCCACGTCCGGTGTACACCGGCGCCGCCCATGTTCCACGCACGTGTGCGTCGGCTGCGACCTTGCCTTCCAGTTCCTCGAGTATGAGCGGACGAATCGGCAGCGTCGCCAGCGATAACGAGTCGAGTCGCACGTCGGCAACGATTGGACCGGCGAGCTTGCGCGAGCCCGTGACGCCGGTGAGCGACAGGTCGTACGGCAGCGAAGCCGTACCGGCGAGGACTCGTTTACCCGTGCTGTCGACAGCCGTCGCGTCGAGCGCGAGCAGCTTGTCGAGATAGTTGAGCGAGACGTCGGCGTCTGGAGCGCGCGTCGTCTTGTAGCTCGCTTCGCGCAACGTCACCTTGCCGACGATCGTGGGATCGGCGCGTGTTCCAGACAGATGGCCATTCGCGCTCAGCAGCCCGTTGGCCACCGCATCGCGCTGCATCGCTTGGAGCACCGTGGCCACCCGCACATTCTCCGCAGCCACGTCGAGTCGCGCCGCGCCGTCCTTCGGCACGACGCCGTTCGCGAAGAGTCGACCACCGGCCGAGCTGCGCAGGTCGATTGAATCGACGGCGATGGAGCCGTTCGAGAACCTCGCTCCACCCGGATGCGCTAGACGCCAGACGAGCGTGTCGAACTGCGCACGCAGTGAGTCCAGGTGAACGACCTGCTCACCCTTCGCCGGACGCGCATAGATGCCCAGTGCCGTGTACGAGATCAGGGCATCCTGACGGATGCGGAGGTCTGCAGTGACACGACCATCTGTCCAATCACCAGCCGCATGCACCTGTTCGTATGCAAGACCACTCGCCTGCACCGTGTCGGCGTCGAGGCGAAAGGTCAGCGGCGCTTTCCGGTCCAGCGCATTCTTCGAATACACGTTGCCGACGAGCCGGCGTGCGGAGTTGCCTCGCACGACCAATCCCGAGCCGCGAATGGCCGCGTCGACACCAAGCTCCTTTACGTTGCCGTTGAGGAAGCCGAACGCGAGCAGCGAACCGGCGAGCGAATCCTTCCGCAACGCGGGCAGCGTGTCGGCGATCAGCGATACGCCGAGTGGGAGTCCAAGCGCGAGCTGTTCGATGCGCATGGCTGCGGCGCGCCGCACCGAGTCGGCGCGAGCGGCGGCAAGCCGCGCACCCTGGCGGCCAGAGGCCACTTCCACGAGCGCGGAATCACTGGTGCCGATATACCGTCGCAGCGTGGCCAGCGAATCCACAACGAGAGTGAATTGCAGCTTTCCGTTCTGCGCACTCGTCAGCCCAAGCGTCCCCTTCGCCGTGGCACGCGCGCCACTCTCGGCCGCATCCAACGAGTCGACGCGAAGAAGACCGTTCGTCGTCGCACCGCGTGCATATAGACGCTCGACAGAAAACGTGTCGTAGCGCGAGCGCGCGAGGTCTGCCGCGAACACCGTATTCATCGTCGCGGGCTTGGTGCCGACACCGCGGGCAGAAACACTTCCCGTCAGCCGCGTCACGGGAGCCCGGCGCGAGAACACGTTCGCGTTGAGCGCATCGAGCGCCACGGCGACGTCATAGCGACTGCGCGACCCCGCGATCACCACTGAGCCGCGACCGTCGACCGTTCCGCCATCCTGTGCACGCAGCACGCCGTTGATTCGCAGATCGCGCGTCGTTCCTTCGGCGTGCACCTTGCCGCTCACGCTGCCGCGCAGCTGCGCCGACGGCGCAAAGCGCCCCACTGTAACGAGCGAAAGTGGCTGCAACGTCGCATCGGCGACGATGCGCTTGCCGACGGTCTGATAGCGTCCGTCGCCGACGACATGCGAACGCGCGCCGCGTTCGACGTGCGTGAGATCCCCGCGCACCGTCCATCCTTCGCGCGCCGTTCCGCTTACGGTTGCATCTCCGCTCAGCACGCCGCCGAGTGGAATCTTCAACCCCGTGCCGCTGAGTGTCGCGACCTGCAATGGCAGCAGTTGGACGGACAGATCGCGAGCGCGAACGCCCCCTGTCAGCCCGATGCCACCCTTGGCGATGACGTGACTGCGTCCCGCACTCGCATCGTCGAAGCGGACGTCGGCGTTCAACTCCATCGCGCTCGGCGTACCGCTCACCACGATGTGGCCGTCGAGCGTGCCCGTTCGGGTGAGCTTTACCGAAGGTGCGAGCTCGTGGATCGCCGCAGTGGTCAACCGCGCGATGGTGAGATCGGCGCCCTTGACGAGCAGTTCCGACTTGCCGACCTTCGGAGTGACCCTTGCCACCGTTGCGTTGCCGACCAGCGACGCATCGCCGTACTTGATGTCGGCATCGCTGATCGCAAACTCTGCGGTGTCGCCGACGAGTCGCATGCGATAGCGAACGTTTCCGCCGCCCACCGCCGACAGCTTGGGATCGAGCCAGCGGAGATCGTTCAACGCGACTGGAGCGCCCGTCAGGTCGAGCGTGAAGCCCGAGCGATGAAAGCCGATCTTTCCGTCGCCGCTGACCTTGGAGCCGGGCATCACCATGTGCGCGCCGCGCCACCACAGCGAGTCCTTGCTCGCGTACAGCGTTCCGACCAGCGACTGCACGTTGATCGCGGGTGGCCGATACGGCTCGGCAAGCATCTTCAATGCGCCGATGTCGACCGCCGTCGGCTGACCATCCTGTCCGATGCGCACGCTCGGCAGTTTTGCGTCGATGTCGTGGTAGTCGAGCACGCGCTGATACCCGCCAGGCACGCGCACGGTGCGTCTGCGCGCATCAGGGGCGAGCGCTTTCGCGACGGCTATCTCACGCGCGGCAGTGGGCAGCGTAGAGTCGGGAAGCCACGGGCGCCTGTACAGGAACCGACCGCGATGAATCGTGATGTCGCTGAGCGAGGGCGGCGCGCTCTTCTTCGTCGTGTCCTTCGGAGTGGTGCTCGGCTTCATCAGCGATTGGAAGTTCCATCGCTCACCGGGACGCTTGTCGAGCACGACGACCGGGGTATCGAGAACGATCGAACTGATCACGACCTGGCCGCGAAGCGCGGCGAAAAGTCCGTAATGGACTTCGACGCGCCGAGCGGCGAACACGGGATGCTCGAGGCTGTCGAGCAGCTCGACGTTGGAGAGCGCTGCGCCCGACAACAGGTTGCCGCGCAGCTTGCCGATCGCGAGCGATCCAGTGAGCCGCTGATTTCCTTGAGAGACGATGATGCGTCGTGCCCGCTCGTTGCCCCATGGCGTCATGGCAAGCACCAGCACGACGATCACGCCGACAATGAGCGGCACCACGACGAACGCGAGGATTGCCTTCACGACGCGTCGTCCGCGGTTGGCAGATGACGGTGACGGGTGCGTGACGTCGCTCATCAGAACGCCTGACCCATGGCGAAGTGAACGACGATCCGGCGTGCGATGGAATGCAATGTTCCGGGCGACGGATCGATCGGCGAATAGCTTTTCTCGCGCGACAGCGTCACGATGCGATCGAGCCCATTGCCGTCGTCTACAGCGACGACGACAGGATAGTTCTGTGCGCCCACGGGTCGCAGCCCGAAATCCATGCGGAGCACCCCAAGTGGCGAGCGATAGCGGAAGCCGGCGCCGGGAGTGATCGCGCCCTTGCCGCGCGCTGGCGATGCGATGCCCGACGTTCCCACGTACGCCCCATCCACAAACAGCACGCCGCCGAGTGCCTTGAGGAGCGGGACGCGGATCTCAGCGTTGGCTTCGATGACGCTGCTGCCACCGATTGGGCGCGTGAAGAGTTGATCGCCCGGCACTGCCGTCGGGTCGCACGATCCGCTGGAGATGGTTGCGTCGGTGCACCCCACGGCGAGAAGAGAAGCGCGCCGCACCTGAAGTAGCGTGGGACCCAACTCGTTCTCGGCGAAGCCGCGGACCGACTGCATGCCGCCGGCGTAGAAGCGCGAGCGCGGATGCAGTACACCATCGGGCTTCACGAATCCTGCACGACCGTGCAGGGCGAATACCTTCGGAGTCTGCTCCTCGCCAGCGACGATCTTTCGTGTGCCGACAGCGCGATACACGGAGGCGTCGGCAGCGATGCGCGAGTGCGTGAAGTTCGAACCCGTGGCGCTCGAGGCAAACTCGGCATCAGCCACACCAGTGTAGCCGCGCGTGGGATTCTCGAGGTCATCGGCGCGATCGACCCAACCACTCAGGCCAATGGGTGCGAGCCGCTGGCGCTGAGTGAGTTGTGCGCGCGTTGCTGCGTCGCAGATGCCGTATCCCGCGCAGAAGTAGACGGCGCTGCCTTGCACTCGCGTCGACTCGATGCGGTAGTTGATGCCGAGTGGCGTGCGCGGCGAGAGTTCGTGCACGAGACCGAGCGTGGCGCCAAAATCCTCGTCGATCACGACGTTCGCCAGCGCCCGCCTGCCGGCGAATGCGCTGAGCGCCACTGACGTGCGTGCGCCGGCGATCCACGGTTGCGTAAGCGTGGCCGTCGCCTGATAGGTCGGATTCAGGAAGCCCTGCGGATCGCCCGTGATGTCCTTCGGCAGTGCCCGTTGAAAGAACGCATTTCCATTGAGCTGTTCGGCGAGAAGGTTTCCTGCAGCGACATTCAGCGACAACCAGCGTCCACTGCCAAGGTTGTTGTGACGAACTTCCAGCGCCGCCTGGCCGAACTCGATCGTGTTGAAGCCGATCGTCGTGGCGATGTGTCGCGGCTTCGTCTCCGTGACCTCCACGGTGATGGTCTTGACGCTGTCGCCTGCTGCTGGCGTGATCACCACGGCACGCGCAATTGCCGGCGACTGAAAGAGACGCTTTTGGCTTTCGAGTATCGCGTCACGCGTATAGAGCGTGCCGGGTTGCAGCCTCACGCCGCGCCTGAGCGTTGCGTCGGACAACGACGCATTGCCCTCGAACTCCACTCGGCCCACGCGCGTGATCCAGCGGGGATCGATGTCGAAGCGAACTGGCACGATGCGCGAGGCGTCGGGGCGCGGCACCGATGTGTCGATGCGGACGTCGCCGTAGCCCTTGTTCCAGATGACGGCGCGGAGGTGCGCGAGCGTCGAATCAAGGGCGATGAGATTGAGCGGCTCGCCCTGGTGCAACTCGATGAGGTCCGACAGCTCCTTGTCAGAGAGCACAGGAGCGTGCTGCGTCACGGTCACGGATCCGACGCGTGTCGGCTCGCCTTCGACAATCGTGAAGGCTACCGCGACGCCGCGCTTACCGGGTGTGAGCACGGTGTCGATCTGCGCTTCGCGAAATCCGCGCTGCCAGTAGTAGATGCGCAGCTTGTCGAGATCGTCGGCGAGAGCGGCGGACGTCGTGCGTCGCCGATCGACGATGATCTGCGATCCCGAGAGCTTGCAGAGCGGAATGAGGAACGGGAGCCGGCAGGGCGACGCGCGCGTGAACAGCGGTCGCCGGAGATCGTCTACCGAGACGTTCTTCGCGCCCGGAAAGGAGATCGTCGTGACCGTGATGGAGTCGTGTTTCCCGCGCGGGGCGGCAGGCGTCTGCGCGCGTGCGATCTCGGCGCAGAGCACGAGTAGTGTTGCCGCGAGAACCAGACGGTAAGCGGAGACGGGCATTCGGAAGGGCGAGAGTCGGCCGCCAAGCGGCGGGGCGGCTCAAAGAGCGAAAACCGGGCCGCTACTCCAAGTAGAGCAGCGGCCCGGAGTTACGGCGACCTCGACCAACGATCGAATTAGCAGGTCCCGGCAACGTGGTGAGCCGTTCGCGCTGGGCGGCGTCGCACAACGCGATGAAGTGGTCGCTCGTATCTTTCGCAGCACTCGCCTCCGCCTGCGAGCACCAGCGCACCGCGCCCTTCCGCACGGCCGACGACGCACAGACCAGAGATCATGAATCGACGATTCACCGCAATTGCTCTTAGCCTTCTGTCGGGCCTTCTGCTCCTCTCATTTCCGGCGCTGGCACAGGGACGCGTCGTCGACGTCCTCATTCGCAACGGCTCCGTCGTCGATGGCGCCGGCGCAGCCGAACGTCGGGCGGACGTCGGCATTCAGGGCGACCGCATCGTATTCGTCGGCGATGCTGCTCGCGCCGGATTGTCCGCGCGCCGTACGATCGACGCGAGCGGTCTGGTCGTCGCGCCGGGCTTCATCGACCCTCACACGCACACACAGGGCGACCTCGCGAGCGCCGAACGCAAAGGCAATGTCGGCTACCTGATGCAGGGCGTCACAACAGTCATCACCAACAATGATGGTGGTGGGACAATCGAAATCGGGAAGACGTTCGACGCATGGAAGCGCGACGGCATCGGCACCAACGCGGCGCTCTATGTACCACAGGGCTCCGTGCGACGCGCCGTGATGGGCATGTCGGACGCGGCTCCGACGTCTGCACAGCTGGATTCGATGCGCGCGATCGTCGCTCGAGGGATGGGCGACGGCGCGCTCGGGTTGTCCACCGGCCTGTATTACGCGCCAGGCAGCTATGCGACTACCGACGAAGTGATCGCGCTGTCGCGCGTCGCCGCGCAGCACGGCGGCATCTACGACTCCCACATGCGCGACGAGAGCTCGTATACCATCGGCCTCATTGGCAGCATCAACGAGACGATACGCATCGGCCGCGAAGCGAAGATTCCCGTCCACATCTCCCACATCAAGGCGCTCGGCGCCGACGTCTGGGGGCAGGCCGATACGGTCATTGCACTGATCAAGGCAGCGCGCGCCGCCGGTGTGAATGTGACGGCCGATCAGTATCCGTATCTCGCGTCGGGAACGAGCGTCGGAGCATCGCTGCTGCCGCGCTGGGCCGAAGCCGGTGGTCGCGATTCACTGCGTGCTCGCATCAATGACGCGAGCATCAAGCCGAAGCTCGTCGCCGAGATGGAGCGGAACCTCGTGCGCCGCGGTGGCGCGCCGTCGCTGCTGATCACCGCCACGCGCGATACGTCGATCCGCGGGAGGACCCTCGCGCAGGTTGCCGAAGCGCGTCACATGACGCCGATCGCCGCCGCGCTGGAGATCATCGTCGCCGGCGACGGGAGTGTCGCGTCCTTCAACATGAAGGATGCGGATCTCGCCAGGTTCATGGTGCAGCCGTGGGTCATGACGGGCTCCGACGGATCGGACGGTCATCCGCGAAAGTTCGGCACCTTCCCGCGCAAGCTTCGGCAGTACGTCTACCACGATCATCTGCTCACGCTGTCGCAGGCGGTTCACGCGTCGAGTCAGCTCACGGCGCAGACGCTTCAGCTGCGCGATCGCGGCGTGCTGGCCGAGGGAAAGTTCGCCGACGTCATCGTCTTCGATCCGAACACGGTGGCCGACAAGGCGACGTACGTGAGTCCGGAGATTCTCGCCGAGGGGATGCGCTATGTGCTGGTGAACGGGCAGGTGGCGGTCGATGCTGGGAAGTTCACCGGCGTGCTCGCGGGTCGGCCGTTGCGGCACGTCAGCCGTGCGTCATCAGCAAAAACGGCTAGACAACCCGACTAGGCGTAGGTCTTGAAAACTGCAGACTGCAACTGCTTCGACGCGGATGCACACGAGAACTACTCGATCTGCGCGGATACTGCCTCGGGCAAGTTCCACACGGTCTCGGTGAACTGTGGCGTAGCAGTATCCGTGTAAATCCGGCTGTTCTCCGCGCAAATCCGCGTCAATCAGTTGATCTTCTGTAGTCAACGAGGAAGGGCACACCGGACTGAGTCCGGTGTGCCCTTCTTCGTGCTTCCGTGAAATCGGAAGTGCTAGTACCGATAGTGGTCCGGCTTGTACGGGCCGTCCACCGGCACGCCGATGTACGACGCCTGATCGGGCGAAAGCTTCGTGAGCTTTACGCCAAGCTTGTCGAGGTGCAGGCGCGCGACCTTCTCATCGAGATGCTTGGGGAGCGTGTACACCTTCTTCTCGAGCTTGTCCGCGTTCAGGTGCAGCTCCAGCTGCGCCATCACCTGATTGGTGAACGACGCCGACATCAC
>JAQBPV010000478.1 GCA_028287345.1 Gemmatimonadota bacterium | reverse complement strand
GACACATGCATCGGCTCCTGCTCCTGTTCACGTTCGTCGTCGCGACATCAGCGTCGGCACAAGCGGTTAGCGGCCAGCGCCCGAACGTCGTGCTCATCATCACCGACGATGTGGGCTACGGCGATTTCGGCAGCTATGGTGCGCCGGATGTGAAGACTCCGAACGTCGACGGCCTCGCTCGCGATGGCGTGCGGCTCACCGACTTCTATGCGAACGGCGCAACCTGCACACCAACGCGCGCCGGACTCATCTCCGGACGATATCAACAGCGTTTCGCACTGGAGCTGCCGCTCGGTGCTCGGCATCCTGCCGATCACGTACGGGGACTGACGGCAACGGGACGGTCATTGCCGCAACTCCTGAAGAACGGCGGCTATGCGACTGGACTGATTGGAAAGTGGCACCTTGGATGGAAAACCGAGTTCAGTCCGAACGCTCACGGGTTCGACTACTTCTTCGGATTCAAGGGTGGCTTCATCGACTACTACCAGCACACGCCTGGCGCTGACTCCCCGCTCACGGCCGACCTGTTCGAGAACGAGCAGCCGGTGGAAGTTCCCGGCTACATGACCGACCTGATTACTGCGCGGTCGGTTCGATTCATCGAACAGAATGCCAAGCGTCCGTTCTTCATCGACGTCGCATACAACGCCGCTCATTGGCCCTACCAACGCCCGGACCAACCGTCCACGGCACGCGATAGGGGCAGACATCTCACCGCGTTTGATGATTCGACGAGCACGCGTGCGGACTATGTCGCGGTGCTCGAGCGCGCCGATCAGGGCGTCGGCCGGATTCTCCGGGTTCTCGATAGTCTAGGCTTGCGCGAGAACACGATCGTGATCTTCACGAACGACAATGGCGGCGAGTGGCTGTCACGCAACGCACCACTGTTTCACAACAAGGGAACCGTGTGGGAAGGCGGAATCCGCGTACCGGCAATTTTCCGCTGGCCCGGCCACATTCCCGCGGGGCGCGTGTCGGGACAGGTGGGAATTACGATGGACCTCACCGCGTCGATCCTCGCGGCAACTCGGACAGCGGTTCCTGCCGATGCCCAACTCGAGGGAATCGATCTGATGCCCGTGTTGGAAGGGCGCGCGCCGGAGATCGAGCGCACACTCTTCTGGCGCGCAGCGGGCGTTGCCCCACAACGGGCGGTTCGCTCCGGCGACTGGAAGCTCCTCTTCGACGGCCCGAGATCGATGCTCTTCAACGTGCGCACGGATCTCGGCGAACGCACGAACATGATTGGGCAGCGCTCGGACATCGCCCGGCGTCTCGCGCCGCTCCTCGCGAGATGGCAAAAGGACGTGGATGACGAGGCAACGCGCGGGACACCTCGCTAGCCCGCAGTCAGCATATGCGCGACATCCGTGTGGCCACCGTTCAGTTCCAGCACGCGCCTGGCGACAAGGCGTACAACCTCGCGCGCGTTTGCCATTTCGTCGCAGAAGCCGCGAGCTCCGCCGTCGAGATCATCGCCTTTCCGGAAATGTGCCTCACCGGCTACTGGCACGTGCGCAAGCTGTCGCGCGAGGCGTTCGAAGCGCTCGCCGAGCCGGTGCCTCATGGGCCGTGTACCGAGGAATTGCTCCGTCTCTCGCGACAACACGCGATGACCATCGGCGCTGGACTCCTCGAACGCGCCGACGACGGCCGCATCTACAACGCCTACGTCGTAGCCATGCCCGACGGCACCTGGGCCGTCCATCGCAAGCTGCATGTGTTCGAGCACCCGAATATTTCTGCGGGTGATCGCTACACCGTGTTCGACACGCCACACGGTTGTCGGGTGGGTGTCCTTATCTGCTACGACAACAACATCGTCGAGAACGCGCGCGCTACCGCACTTCTCGGCGCCGAGATTCTGCTGGCGCCGCATCAGACGGGTGGGTGCAACTCGGTGAGTCCGCGCGGAATGAAGCCAGTTGATCCCGCGATTTGGGCGCGACGCGAGGAAGATCCGGCGGCATGCGAGGCGGAGCTGTGCGGTCCGAAGGGGCGCGGATGGCTCATGCGCTGGCTGCCCAGCCGCGCGCATGACAACGGAATGTTCCTGCTGTTCAGCAATGGCGTCGGTGTCGACGACGACGAGATACGCACCGGCAACGCGATGGTGCTCGATCCGTATGGTGAGATCATCGCGGAGACACGCTCGGCGGGCGACGCGATGGTCGTGGCGGATCTCGATGCGTCCATTCTCCCGACGTCATCAGGGCGACGTTGGCTTCGCGCGCGCCGGCCCGAGTTGTACGAATCGCTGACGCGGCCCACGGGAGACGAGCAGGCCACATGGCGTGTTCGTTTCGGCGAGACGAAATAGATGAGCGACGATCGCCTTGGATTGAACGAGCCCATCTCGCGTCGCGATTTCGTGAACGGCGCAGTCGTCGCTGGCGCGGGCTTTCTCCTGCGTGGTCAAGCACCTGTCACGTCACCCGCCGACCTCTGGGACGGATACGGCGGCATTGGCGACTACCGTCTGTCGAATGGCAACACGTACGATGTGATGACGACGGCGCACGCCATGCGCGACGGAAAATTCGAGCGTGCAATCAGCGACGCGAGCGACACCGGCGAGATGTACGATCTCGTATCGATCGGTGGAGGAATCAGCGGTCTTGCTGCGGCGGTGTTCTTCCAGAAGAACAAGGGTGGTCGATGTCTCGTGCTCGACAACCACGCGATCTTCGGCGGCGAGGCAAAGCGCAACGAGTTTCTCGTCGACGGACATGTGCTCACCGCGCACCAAGGCTCCGCGATCTTTCTCGTGCCTCAGAAAGGCGGCTACACCGATCGCTTCTACGAGATGATCGGGATGAACCGCCGAACGCTCGAGTACCAACGGTGGCGCGGACCATCACGCGAGATGGCGCTGACTCAGAGTCCCTACGCTACGCCCAAGGACTACGGCTTCTACTTCGGTTCGCGGTTCGGCAAACGACCCGGCGTGTGGGTGATGGATCCATGGGGACGCAAGCTCGAAGGTGCGCCGCTGAGCGACGCAGTGAAGACGGAATTGATGCGCTGGCATGACGTTCCGGATCACGGTCCGCGTCCGAAGACGGAAGGTGACGACCTCTCGCGTCAGCTCGACACAATCACGCTCGAAGAGCACCTGATGGCGCGCCATCAGATCAGTCGCGAGACGGTGCGCGACTACCTCTCTCCCGTGGAGGGCGGCGGCTATGGGCTTGGACCTGACGCGCTGTCCGCGTACTGCGCATACGCCATCGAAACGGAGTTTCCCGAAGACGGCGACGACAAGCTCGGCGACCAGATGTTCCCCGACGGCAACAGTGGATTCGCACGACTGATGGTGAAGACACTGATCCCCGACGCATTCGCCGGCCCGCGGACCGTCGAAGCGGTTTGGCGCAATCGCGTGCGCTTCGCCGCACTCGATCGCGCCGGGCAGGCCACGCGCATTCGCCTGAACGCAACCGTCGTACGCGTCGAGCACGAGGGCGATCCGGCGACCGCGTCACATGTCGCGATCACGTACGTGAAGGGTGGGCGACTCTTCAAGGTCCGGGCACGCTCGGTCGTGATGGCGGGCGGCAGCTGGACGAGCAAGCACATCGTCCGCGACCTGCCGACGAGTCATCGCGATGCCTACGCGCAGTTCTATCGATCCCCGTGCCTGATGGCGAACATCGCCGTGCGCAACTGGCGCTTCCTCTACAAGATGGGAATGTCCGGCTGCCGCTGGTTCGAGGGACTCGGCAATTATCTCTCGGTTCGGAAGATGGCCACCGTTGGCGGCGACGCCGAGGGCATCAACCCGGACTCACCGACAGTGTTGACCGTCAAGGTGCTGTTCGCGCAGCCCGGACTGCCGATCGCCGAGCAGGGTAGTCGTGGACGCGCACAGATGCTCGGCACGTCGTTCGCACAGTACGAGCGCGCATTCCGCGAGCAGCTCGGCGACATGTTCGCTCCCGGCGGTTTCGATCCGCGCCGAGATGTCGCGGGCATCATCCTGAATCGCTGGGGACATGCGTACGTGAATCCGCAGCCCGGTTTCTTCTTCGGTGTCGATGGCAAGCCCGCGCCACGCGACGTGCTGCGAAATCAACCCCATGGTCGAATCACATTCGCGAACACCGACCTCGCCGGAGCAATGGATCACCGCAACTCGATCCGCGAGGCAGATCGCGCCGTGAAGCAGCTCGTCGGCGCTTAGCGCTTGAAGATCGCGGGATCGTGCAGCGTCCCGTTCCACGGACGCAACCACACCGTGCCGTTCCACGCGTGTGCGAGATACTTGTTCACCGCATCCATCTGCGCTGGCGTATACTGGCTCTTGTGACACGCGAACTCCTCGCGCCCCGCCACGAGGTCGCGCTCTTCGAACGGCACGCGCAGGGTGAGCAGCGCCTCCGTCATCCCGCTCACAGTCGGTTGTGCCTTAGGTGCGGTGCGTAGACGCTCCGTGGGCAGTGACGCATAGACCAGATCGAGGTTCGCGTAGCGCGTGTCACCTTGCACGATCTGCGTCACGACATCGCCGACCAGCCGGTGGTCGGGATGTCCGGTGCCACCCTCGGGCCCGAAGGTGATGACAACGGCAGGCCTGAGCGAATCGATGATCGCGGCGAGTGACGAGCGCAGCTTGCCGAGCGCGTCGAACGATGCGAGGCCGCCATCGGAAAGACCCACGAGGTGCAGCTGGCGCACGCCGAGGCGCGTCGCGGCACAATTCGCTTCCTTCGTGCGTGTCGCGGCGAGCTCCGGGCCGGCTGGAATGCGTGCGAAGTCCGTCACGCCCTTCGAGCCATCAGTGGCGATGACGAGATGAGTCTCGCGCCCTTCTCGCGCCAGCCGCGAGAGCAGGGGGCCGATGACGCGTTCGTCGTCGGGATGCGCGAAAATGGCGACCACCGGTCGGCTCTGCGCCGAGAGTGGGAGGCCCAACGACATTGCCATGCCGACGAAGGCACGTAACGGAACGCGCATCATAGCTGCTTCCCCCGCGCCGTCACCGCCTCGAACCGCTCCGTGAGGTGGTCGAGCTTCCGATGCAGCTCCGCAACCTCCAACTCTGACTTGAGATTGACCTGATAGTCGAGGTCCGCTCTCAGGCGATCCTTGATCGTCTGTCTATTCTGGCTCATCATGATCACGGGCGCCTGTACTGCGGCGGTCATCGAGAGGAAGAGGTTGAGCAGGATGTACGGAAAGGGATCGAACGGCTTCCTGAGCAGCAACACGCTGTTGAGGACGATCCATCCAAGGAGAATTGTCCCGAAGATGATGATGAATGTCCACGAGCCGCCGAAGCTCGCCACGCGATCGGCGATGCGTTCGCCGAACGTCATCTGCTCGTCTTCCTCCTCGTTCAGGTTGCGCGCCGTACCTGCGCGGAGCAGCTCGTCCGTCGCACGCAGGCGCTGACCCATCACCGTCAGCAGGTCGAGTGCAACGTGTGGATGCCGCTGCACCAGCTCGAGTAGCTTCTCGCGATCGAGGGTGAGAACCGTGGTTGCGTCGACGGCAGCGGCCGATGCCGTCCGCGGCCCGCCGTCGAGCAGCGAGATTTCTCCGAACACGTCACCCGGCGTCGCGTTGGCGAGGGTGATCACGTCGCCGACGTCGCTGGTGACGAACACGTTCACACGACCTTCCTTGACGAGAAACAGCTCGTCTCCCGGCTCGCCGCGATGAAAGATGGTTTCGCCGACACCGCAGGAGCGCTCCTCGAACAACGCCGCGAGCGTGCGCCGCTCGGTGTCGTCGAGGAGGCGAAAGATCGGGACGTCGCTCAGCAGAGACACGTCGACGGGCATGATACCTCGCTATGAGAACTCCTCGGCGAGCAGCTGGCGGTGCCGCTCGCTGTCGATCAACTCGAACAGGTATCCATTCACCGGCTCGCGAAAGAATATGCGCTCGAACGGCGTCGAGCGAAGCGGTTCCACGAGCATACCACCGGCAGTGGTGATGCGTTGGCGGAGCGCTGCAAAGTCGTCGAGGGGATGGAACAGCGCGATGTGCCGGCCGAACTCGGCCTCGAATGGCGACACGACGAAGCCTTCGACGAAAAAAACGTGCATCTCCTGGCCGTGACCGATGTCGAGCCAGCGTGCGTCGACGGGTGAGTTGGCTGGTACGAGCTTCCGCGGATAGCCCAGCGTCTCCTCGAGAAAGCGCGTCGTCTCTTCCACGTGCTGGGTGGGAAGCGTTACGTGAGCGAACACGTCAGCTCCCCTTTACGCGAAGCCCTTGGCGATCCATTTCGACCAGTAGAAGGTCATCGGCGTGGTGCCGGTGTTGGTGATGCCATGCAGGACATTCGCGCCCGTATACATGATGGCGCCGGGTCCTACCGCGCTGGGCTTGCCAGCGACCTCGATGACGCCAGTGCCGCTGGCGACGAT
>JAQBPV010000468.1 GCA_028287345.1 Gemmatimonadota bacterium | reverse complement strand
GCGTGTAGCGACAACATCACGGAGCCGAACGAGAACGTGGTGTGTGATTCCGCGAACGGCGGCATCACATTGCCCTCTGGCTTCTGCGCAACCGTCGTCGCAGATCTCAAGACCGATGGCCAGCCCGCGCTCGCACGACACATGGTCGTCACGCCAAGCGGCGACCTCTTCGTCGCCATCAACAATCCGAAGAGTGCGAACCCGAGCTTCGGCATCATCGGTCTTCGGGATGCCGATGGCGACGGCCACTACGAGCAACAGACGCAATTCAGCCCTGGACTCGGCGGCAGCGGCATCGCGTGGAGCCAGGGGACACTGTACTTCGGTGCGAACGATCGCGTCATGCGGTATGCGCTCCCCGACGGACAACTCACTCCGACGGGCAACGCTGAAGTCGTCGTCTCCGGCTTGCCGGCCGCGGGTGATCACGTGAGCAAGACACTCGTGTTCGTCGATGCGCAGACGCTGCTCGTCAACATCGGCTCCGCGACCAACTCCTGTCAGGTCGACAATCGCGTCGCGCTATCGCCTGGCATCTCACCATGTCCCGAGCTTCCCGTGCGCGCCGGGGTGTGGGCATTCAATCCCAGCGCGACCAATCAGACCCAGGCATCCGGCCGCCGCTACGCGACCGGCTATCGCAATCTCGTGGCACTCGCACTCGAGCCAACTACCAGGACGCTTTACGCTGTGCAGCATGGCCGCGACATGCTCTTCGAGAACTGGCCGGCGTTCTTCTCCGTGGCGCAGGACGCGGTGCTCCCCGCCGAGGAATTCGTCCGCATCGCCGACGGCAGCAACAATGGATGGCCGTACTGCTTCTACGACGCCGTCTTCGAGAACAAGAAGCTGCTCGCCCCCGAATACGGCGGCGATGGACACAAGGTCACCGGTAACGGCTTCGACTGCTCGACCTACAATCAGCCGCTCGCGACGTTCGGTGCGCATTGGGCACCGAACGGACTGACCTTCTACACAGGCTCACAATTCCCGTCGAAGTACCGCGGCGGCGCGTTCATCGCCTTTCACGGCGGCTTCGATCGTGCACCGCTGCCGAACGAGGGCTTCAAGGTGATGTTCGTCCCAATGGGAACGAACGGCACGCCGTCCGGACCAGCGGAAACCTTCGCGGACGGTTTCGCCGCGTCCACCGGCACGTTACCGGCGACGGCGGTTCATCGCCCGGTCGGCGTCACCGCGGGCCCGGACGGCGCGTTGTTCGTCTCCGACGACAAGGGTGGACGCATCTGGAGGATCATCTACAAGCCCTGACTATCTCATGGCTGCGCGTCGTTCTCCCAGAGGACGTTCACGATCACCCAGCGACCGTTCGACTTCGCCATGTGCATGTAGTCGATCCAGGTCGCTGCGGTGACGCGGACGCTTGCGACACCCTGGTAGACGTCGAGAATCTTCACGTCGTTCTTTCGCGTCTGCGCCGGAATCTCGCTGCCGCCACCGCTGCGCGTGCCCATTACCAGCGACATCGCGCTCATCTGCCGTAGCTGGCTTCGACCGGTCCTTGGATCCGTCATCACGATCCGCTTCGCGAGTTCGGGATGCAGCGCGCGCTCCATGCGCCCAGCGTCGGCGGAATACCATCCATCGATGTAGTCGAGCGCCGTCGCGCGAATCGCGGCGGAATCAGCCGCGGATTGCGCGACCGCAGCGCGGCCTGTGGCCATCGACGCGGCGAGAATCAAATAGATGACGTGGCGCATTGGCGTATCCGGTAAGTGTGGACGCACACGCTGCGCGACTCCGCCGTATCACTCAACGGTTGTGGGACGAATCGTCCGTAAGAGTGGCTGGAACGGCCGCTTCGTCCCGCGTCCATTGCCGGCGCCAGCCGCCGTCCCTAGCGTAGCCTGGACATGTCGGAGCCTTCAACAACCACCCCGTCGGCGCGCCGCTGGACATGGCCCGTCGCACTCGCCGCTGGATGGACAGTCTTCGCCCTCCTCTCGGCGCTGCAGACCGTCGTGCGTATCGGCGGCTCGCAGCCGATCGTGTGGTCGTCGCTGCTCACCGACCGATTCGCCGACTGGTACACCTGCGCGCTCTTCACGCCTGCCTACTTCTGGCTCGCGCGCCGCTGGCCCGTCACCGGTAAACGCTGGCTCCAGGGTGCGCTCGTGCACCTCGCGGCGACACAACTCTTCGTCGTCATCAAGTACACGCTGTACATCGCGCTTGGAATTGCCTTCAGCAACGCGTTTCCCGACCTGCCGTTCACTACCATCGTCGCCACGGCCATCCGGCGTAACGTGGTCTACGAGAACATGGTGTTCTGGGGCGTCGCCGTGCTCGTGCACGCCATCCTCTTCTATCGGCACGCCGTCGAACGCGAAGCGCGCGCCGAGCGGTTGCGGGCGGAGCTGACGCAGGCGCGGCTGGATGCGTTGTCGGGACAGCTGCATCCCCACTTCCTGTTCAACGCGTTGAACGCCGTCTCGTCGCTCATGCATCATGACATCGCCGCCGCCGACGCCATGCTCGCACGACTCGGCGATCTCCTGCGACGTACGCTGCGCGCCGGCGAGCACCCCGAGGTTACGCTCCGCGAGGAGCTCGATTTGCTCGACGACTATCTGTCCATCGTCGGGGCACGTTTTCGCGACCGGCTTGTCGTCGACGTCAGCGCCGATGCCGACACCGCATGCGCGATGGTGCCGCACTTCGTGCTGCAACCCTTGGTCGAGAACGCGCTGGAACACGGCATCGCGCAGCGCGCCGGTGCGGGACGCCTGGAAGTGCGCGCCTCGCGCGAAGGGATTGATGGAGCGACGCTCGTGCTCACCGTCACGGACGACGGGCCCGGACTCACGCGCTCGACGCCGCGCGCGCGACCACAGGCAGGCATCGGCCTCGCGAACACGCGCCGACGACTCGCCGCACTCTACGGCGACGCCCATCAGCTCACACTCTGCGATCGCCCATCCGGCGGTCTCGTGGCGCGCATCGAGCTGCCCTTCCGGGCTGCGTCACCGCTCGTGGCGGTTCCATGAACGCGACACGTCTGCGTGTCGCAATCGTCGACGACGAGCCTGACGCCCGCGAACGACTCGCTACGTTGCTCGTCGCGCACACGGACGTGGACGTCGTTGCCCAATGCCGTGACGGTGTCGAAGCCGCGGAGGTGCTCGGCGCATTGCTTCAGGGCGATGGGCTCGATCTCGTCTTTCTCGACGTCCAGATGCCGGAGCTCGACGGCTTCATGGTCCTCGAAGCGCTCGCCGATCTCGTCGGTGCCGATGGGCTGCCTGCGGTCGTATTCGTCACCGCGTACGATGACTATGCCCTGCGCGCCTTCGACGTCAGCGCCGTCGACTTCCTCCTCAAGCCCTTCGACGCAGCGCGCTTCGAGCGCGCACTCGCTCGCGGTCGCGCGACTTCGCGTACGCGCGAGGGAGGCGCCGGCGTGCATGCACTGCTCGCGCACCTGCGCAATGCCGCGACCGCGCCCAACGGCGCATATGCGAAGCGCCTCGCCGTTCGCGCTGACGGCAAGGTGTATCTCGTGCGCACCGAGGATGTCGAGTGGATCGACGTCGATGGCAACTACGTCCGATTGCACACACGAGCCGGTATGCATCCGATGCGTGAGACCCTTGCCGCCCTCGAGGCGCGGCTCGATCCAGAGTTGTTCGTTCGCATTCATCGCTCGGCCATCGTGCACATCGACCGCATTGGGTCGATGGAGCCGTACTTCCACGGCGAATACGTGGTGACGATGCGCGACGGCACGAAGCTCACGGCCAGTCGCTCGTACGCCGACCGCCTTCGCGCGCTGTTCAACTGAGTCGTCTGGATCATGCGCATCTACTCCTTGCTCCTGCTTTCCATTCTCGTCCCGATCGCAGCGAGCGATGCGCTCGCCGACCGTAGCGATGACTGCCTCACTCGCGAGACTCGGCATGCGCGACCGATGCCCGCTTCACGCCGCGGTCTTGACTCCGCCGCGGTCGCGCGCCTCGTCGACTCGCTCGTCCCCATCGTCATGCAGCGCGAGCAGCTTCCAGGCGCTGTCGTCGCCGTCGTTTCCGATGGACGAGTCCTCTTCGCCCGCGGCTATGGCGTTGCGGATCCCGAGACGAAGCAGCCCGTCTCTCCCGACTGCACCATCTTCCGCATCGGATCCATCAGCAAGATCTTCACGTCCATGGCGGTGGTGCAGCTGGCCGATCGCGGCACGATCGGCCTCCGTACGGATGCGAATCGCTATCTCGAGCGGCTGAAGGTGCCGACATCTCGCTACGCCGCGGTGACGCCATGGCATCTCCTCACGCATTCAGCTGCATTCGACGAAATCCGCCCCGGCACGCAGGCCGAGACTGAAGCCGGGCTTCTCCCGTTGGATCGCTTTCTCCGTGGAAAGCTCGTCCGGCTCGGACCGCCCGGCGAAGTCACCAGCTACTCGACGTACGCGATCACCGTCGCCGGCATGCTCGTCGAGGACGTATCGGGGTTGTCGTTCGAGGAGTATCTCAAACGCAATCTCTGGATGCCGCTCGATATGGATCACACGTCGATCCGGGTCCCGGCACAACACCGTGAGCTCGTCGCCACGCCGTATGACGTCGAGGACGGCAAGCTGGTGGAGGCGCCGTGGGAGTGGTATCACACCACGCCAGCCTCTTCGATCAACGCGACGGCGATGGACATGGCGCGCTTCATGGCGACAATGCTGAACGGTGGGATGTTGCCCGCGTCGTTTGGGCCTGGTGCCGGACGGCGCGTGCTGAGCGAGCGCGCCACGCGCGACATGCTCTCACAACAACTCACGATGCACCCGCGCCTTCCCGGCTTCGCACTCGGCTGGCAGGTGGGCGACACCAATGGCGAGCGCATCGTCGAACATGGCGGCGACGTCGCCGGCGCGGCGAGCCTCATGACCCTCCTCCCCGACCGCGGCGTCGGCATCTTCGTCGCCAGCCATCGCGAAGGGAGTGAGCTTCGCTACACGCTTCGCCAGGCGCTGCTCGATCGATTCTATCCCCACACTACGAAGACACCCGTGGTCGCGATGCATCGCGACTCCACTCGCGCTCGACGCTACGCTGGTCACTACCGAGCAAGCATCATCTGCCACACGTGCTCCGCACCGCGCCCGGTCAACGAGGTGGACGTCATCGCCAACGCCGATGGCACATTGAGCTTCTGGGATGCGCGCTGGGTCGAAGTTTCAGATGGTTTCTTCCGCAGCACCGATGGTGAGAAACGCGTCGGCTTCCGCATAGGACCCGACCGAGCGGTGACGCACTTCTCGTCAGGCTCCTTCCGCGTGATGGAGCGAGTGCGATAGTGAAAAGATGCGGAGATGCGGTTTCGGTTCTGCACGAGAATAAACTGCGTGTCGCCCAATCGGGATCGGAGAATTTGGTGAAGCGACACCAACGGATTGGACGGACTCTGACGGAAACTGCGTAGTACCAACCAAGGCAGTGTTGTTTCCGTTTGTGTCCGTCAATTCCGTTTCTTGTCGCTTTGCGAAATCTCCATGGCCGGCCCGAGGCCGTCCTCTTCTTCATAGCACGAACAGACCGTCTACCCGGAGCCTTCCACTCCATCCCGCTGCGAGATTCTCTCCAGCAGCGCCATCGTACGACTCCCCGGCGCAACACCCAGCGCCTCTTTCAAACGCTTGCGACACCGGTTGAACGTCCGAACCGCCAGCGCACGATTCCCCTGCCGCCAGAATGCCTCCATCAACAGCGTGTACGCCGGCTCCCACAGCGGATCGTGCTGCAGCATCGTCTCTGCCCAGCGCACCGCACGTTCGAACTCTCCCGACCGAATCAGCAACCCCGTCAACCGCTCCGCCGACACGATGAACTCGCGCCGACGCTCCTGTCGCTCCGACTCTGCCCACTCCGCATAGCGGTTGTCGCCTAAAAACTCGCCGCGATAGAGCGCCAATGCGGACTCGTATCGCGCGATCGACTCATCGGTGTTCAACGTTTCCTGCGCACGCGCAGCCTTGAGCAGCCGGCTGAACTCGTCCGCATCGACCCGCACGCCGAGCTCGAGCCCCAATCGAATCGTGTCCCCGTCGCGCTTCACGAATGGTGAATCCACTCCCGCTTCGCGTTCCGGCTCCAGCGCATTGCGCAACGCACTCAGCGCGACACGCAATCCAGTCGTCGCCGTCGATGTCACGCTGTCCTTCCACAGTGCTTCGAGAATCTCCTCGCGATGCAACGGCCGCTCACGTCGGCACACCAGAAGCTGCAACAGATGAAGGGCCTTCTCACGCCCCCACGCCGATCGCTCGATCTCCTGTCCCCTCCGCCACACACGGAACGGACCGAGCGTCTGGATGTAGAGCGCCGCAGTCGCCAATGATTCCGCCGCGGACGCACTGCTCGCGCTCACCGCCGGATCCAGCCGCGACGACAGCGATCGCGCGTACTTCCCTTCCTCCGGATGCTCCTGCGCGCGTCGCAGCAACGCGCGCGTCGCCGCCAGGTTCTTCGGCGCGAGCAGCGCCGTTCCCTCGAACACGAAGCCGTAGTCGTTCACGTGCGCCTGCTCGAGCGCTCGCGCAAAGCTCTGACGCGCCTGCGTCGCCTGTCCGGTCTTCGAGTAGTGAATCGCCAGCCACAGCGACGCCACGCACGGCACGAACTGGTCGCCACATTCGGTGGCCTGACGTATCGCCTCGAGCAGCCACTCCTCCGCCGACGACCGCCCGACGTTCGCGAGCGCCGCACCCAGCGCCACACAAACGACACCTCGCACGTACCGATCGCCGGTCTCCTTGAGGATCGCCAGCGTCTCGCGCCCCGTCGCCTCCGCCTGCTCCACCGAGCCCTCGATGCCGTGCACGATCGTCATCCCGAGCAGCGGCTCCACCTTGAACCGTGCAACGTCGATTCGCTCGGCCATCCGTAGCGCATCGGTGAGATACGTCATCGCACGCGCCGGGTCGTAGTCGTGGCCCGTGAGCCATGACAGCCCGAGCCTTCCCAGCGAGATGCACTCGACGACTGGTGACCCGAGCAGCTGTCCGATCTCCAGCGACGCCGCGGCGTGCTGCCGCGCCTCGTCCGACGCGCCGATCATGATGCTCGTCCACGCGAGCAGCGCTGCCGCTTCGCGATGCGAGCGCGGGGGCCGCGTCCGCGCATCCGCATCCGACTCGCTGCGCAAGCTCGCCTCGATCGTCTCGCGCGCTTCGCTGAACCGGCCACGGCGCACGTAGACACGCGGATTCAACACCGGATTCTCTTCGCGCGTTGTCGCCCACTGCACCGCGCGGAACAGCCGCTCTGCCCGTCGCAGGTCGCCCGCATTCAACCGATTCTCCGCCAACAGCAGAAAGATTCCCTGCCGCGCCGGCTTGTCGCCCCACGTCATCCGCAGCGCTTCGCGCAGCAGTGGTTCGGCGCGCGCCGGCTGCACTGTGTCGAGAAAGCAGAGTGCATGGCCGCGCAGCGCCTTTCGTTCGCCCGCGCGATCCCCTCGCGCTCGATACTGCTCTCGCGCCTTCACGTACGCAGCGATGGCCTCCGCATAGCGACAGCTGATGCGCGACGTCTCCGCGAATGCGAACAACAGGTCGGGCGACTCCGCGAGCACCGCCTGCGGAAGTCGATCGAGCCAGCCGCGAATGGTCTGGTGACGTCCACTCGCCGCCATCGGCCCCGCGATGCGCGCCACGACACTCGCCGCACCCTCATGATCGTGCGCCGCGAGGAGATGATGCACCGCCTCCTCGTCATCGTGGCGCGCGAGATAGTACGCGGCCGCGCTGCGGTGCAACTCCGTCCGTCGCGCCTCGGACACACCGGAGCGACGCACCAGGAAATCGCGGAAGAGATTGTGGTAGCGAAAGCTTCCGTGCGTGCTCACGAACAGCGAGCTGTCCTCGAGAAAGCGCAGTGTCTCCGCAGAATCAGTTGCGCCGAGTACGCGGTCGCACGTCTCGGCGTCGAGTCGGCGGAGGAGCGCCGTCTCTCCGAGAAAGCGACGAATCTCCGCGCTCTGACGGAGGAATACTTCTTCGGCGAGATAGTCGAACAGCAGCTCCGACGGACCGGGAATGCGCTGCAACAGGCTATCCAGCGCATCGGCGTGCGATGCGCCAAGGCTGTCGCTGAGCATCTGCAGCGCGATGGGCCAGCCTTCCGTCTCGGCCGCCACGGCTCTGGCGACATCCGCCGACGGCGGCTGCACCAGACGGCGCTCGAGCAGCAGCGCGACTTCGTCGATGGTGAATGCGAGGTCGCTTCTCGACACTTCGAGCATCTCGCCCGATGCGCGCCATCGCGCGCGACCGCGAAAGCTCGGCATCCGTCGCGCCGTGATCACGAGGTGCAGCAGCGGCGGCATGCTCTCGACGAGGCGGCCGATGATCGCGTTCACCTCCGAGCTGTTGACGCGATCGTAGTCGTCGAGGACGAGCACGGTCTTTCGTGTGAGGCCGTCGAGAAGGTCGTTGCTGAGCGCGTCGACCGTCGAGTCCCAGAGGCGCGGCGCGCGATCGCCCTGTTCGAGCAGTTCGAGTGCACGTGTTCCGATCGTTGGGCCGACCGATCGCAACGCCTGTACGAGATGGAGGAGAAAGACGTGCGGATCAGCCTCCGTGTCGCCCACGTTGTACCACACCTGGGCATGCTCGGCGCCTGCGAGCCACGACGCGACAGCGGTCGTCTTGCCGTATCCCGGCTCGGCTTTCACCACGGTGAGTGGATACTCGACGGCGCGAGCGATGATCGCTTCCACGCGAGGGCGAGCGATGATGTGCCGCCGCAGGGTTGGCGGAACGAATCGCGTGCGGACGACCAGGTCCTCGCGTGGCCTCAGCGGCGGAGCGGTCGGTGTGGTGGGAGCGACGATGGAGTTGGACATCTACTCCCGGAAGGAACAGTCTGACGGTCTCGCGTGCTAGACCCGTCAGACCGTCCTCCCGTCAACCACTAACGCAAGCTGGCCGTGAAGTCATAGTGTCCGTATCCACGCTCGGGATCGATGATGCGGATGATGCTCGTGAAGCGATTCTGCGCGGTCGGCTGCTGCACTACCTCGATGCGGCCGCGTCCTTCACGCGTGCTCACCGCCAGCTGACCGCCCCGGGCGGCCTGCATCGGGTTACCGAGCACGTTGCTGCCCGCACGGCGAATCTGTGCACCGTTGATGATCCGCTGCCCGACGTCGTTGCCGCGCCACGTGATCAATACTTCACCGTCCACGTCACCGCTCCAGCGGAGTGCGGCGGCGTCCTGGTTGCCGTAGTTGCCGTTGTTGCCGTTGTTGCCGTTGCCGCGACCGTAGCGGTCATCGCGATTCTGATTGTCGCGGCCCCGGTTGTCGTCACGACCCTGATTGGCATTGCCCTGATTGATATTGCCCTGATTGTCGCGCCCATTGCGGCGCGCGTAGCGGCCGTCGTTCACCGGAGTGTAGTAGGCAGAGATGCGGTAGTTGTCCGCGCCGCCTTCGTTGTCCACGATCCGGACGATCGCCGTATAGCCATTGTTGGCCGAAGGCTGCTGCACTACGGCCACATCACCGCGGCCCGCCTCCCGCACGACGCGCAGCGTTCCATCCTGCGTTGGTAGCGTCGAGTTGACGCGGAACCGGGCACGCGACTGAATGCTGTTCTCGTAGGTGTTCGACGCCTGCGATCCTCGGATCGTCAGCTGAACTTCGCGATCGACACGACCGCTCCAGCTGAATAGCTGTGTTTCCTGCGCGTGCGCCGCGAGCGGAACCAGCATGGCGGCGGCAAGGGGCGCGAACGCGCGACGGATTGACGAGAAAGTGAACATTGCTGCTCCATCGTTGAGGGTACCGAACTGGGGCGCTGCCCGCGCCTTGGTTACGGTGTTGTACCCCCAATGCGAAAAAAGGGCCGACTCTTCGAAGAGAGCCGGCCTTTTCGTACGTCAATTCAGAACGCTCAGTGCGGCAGTCGCAGGAACAGCGCGGTTGCCGCGACCGAAGCGGCCATCAGCGCGACGACGGCGACGATCGCGCTCGATGGCGTCACGACGAACTCGCGCTTCCACCACGGCGTGATGATCTGCGGCGCGTGCTGCGGAATGGCGTTCATGATCTGCGACGTCAGGTGCACCGGTGTGCGCATGCGGCGACGCATCGCGAGGTCGTCATCGAGCCGCTTCCAGAAGTCGACGTCGCGCGACCAGTCACCGCGGCGCGCATCGCGCTCCGGCGTGTCGCCATCGAGCCACGCATGTACCGCAGTCGCGATAGTCGTGCTCGGCGGACCGAGCGGCACTTCACGATCGGCGAGCGGACGCTCGGGAATTCCCGCGCGCTCCCGCTTCCGGCCCTCGCCCAGGCCTTCGGAGTGAATGTCGTCGAACATGTTAGGCGTATTTTTCCTCGAGTAAGGCCTGCAGCGCTTCACGCGCACGATGAACACGCATCTTCAACGCACCGACC
>JAQBPV010000232.1 GCA_028287345.1 Gemmatimonadota bacterium | reverse complement strand
GGAGCGGCGATCCGTTCGAGTTCGCGACGCAACCCGAGAAGGTGTTCGTTCGCGGCGTGCAGATCGTCGCGCCCTCTCGTCAGGATCTCCTGGAGCAGCGGTACAAGACGCTTCCGCCCAATTACCGGGCTCCGTGAAGAGGCCAGGGTTGCCGCGCCAGCGCTAAGAACAGCTTCCCCATCGCGACGCACCGCGGCACAAACCGAAGGGAGCGGATTTGACGGATTTCACGGACAACTGCCCGATGTACCAACTCCTTGTGGAGCAGAAGTGTCTGCTCGGCGGAGTCGAAAAAGCATTTCGTGTTCTTTGCATGGAAGGCTCCATGCACCTCGGAAAAATCCGGCAGTTATCCGTCAGATCAGTGAAATCCGTTCACTGCGGTTGTTTTTGATCAGTGCGAGTCAGCTTGTCGGAGCTTCGGGCGTATCAGCCGGCTTATCGACCGGCGCATCGGCCTTGATGTTCTTGATCGCCAACTCGATGCGCTCGATTTCCGACTCGGCTGACGCGAGCAGCGCCGCGAGAACGCTGTAGCGCTCGGGCTCGAGATCGCCGCCGGCCGTTCGCGCGCGATAGACAGCAAATCCCAATGATGCCGCCGCGGCCTCTGCCTTCTGCTTGGCGCGGTGGGACTCGAGTCGCAGCTTCCCTTCATCGAGTGCGTCGTGCGCCGCCCGGCCCGCTTTATCGAGCTCGCCCTTGAGCGTATTCCAGATCGCCATGGTCTCCTCCGTGGATGTGAGCCACTACGCGCCGGCGAATGCAAAGGTTGCGCTCCCTCGTGACGCGAGCCCTACGCAAAAGCGCCCTCCGAACGGGGAGGGCGCTTGGAGATGCAGGAGCCGAGCGGCGCGTTACGCTGCCGACTCGGTTTCCGTGGTGACGGCAGGATACACGCTGACCTTCTGGCGCGTCTTGCTCTTGTGCTCGAACTTCACGACGCCGTCGACGAGGGCGTAGATCGTGAAGTCGGTACCGAGGCCGACGTTCTTGCCCGGATGCCACACCGTGCCGCACTGGCGCAGGATGATGTTGCCGGCGATGACCTTTTCGCCACCGAACTTCTTGATCCCGCGGTACTTCGGGTTGCTGTCGCGGCCGTTACGTGACGAGCCGACGCCTTTTTTATGAGCCATTGTATCCTCGCGTCAGCCGAGAGTGATGTCGTTGATCTGGACTTCGGTAAAGCCCTGCCGATGTCCCTGCTTCTTCGCGTAGTTCTTCCGGCGCTTCATCTTGAAGACGATGATCTTGTCGGACAGACCATGCTTGATGATCTCGCCCGTGACCTTGGCGCCCGACAGCGTCGGGATGCCGGTCTTGACGTTCTGGCCATCGCTGCCGAGGAGGACGTCGTTGAACTCGATCGATCCACCCGCCTCGCCGACGACGGAAGGGATGCGATATTTCTTGCCCGACTCGACACGGAACTGCTTGCCGCCGGTACGGATGATTGCGTAGGACATGAATGAGGCTCGTGAACGTGTGACGTAGAGCCTAAGAAGTTAAGCGGTGCGGGGTTACGTGTCAACGCCTCCACCGCCGTCGCTCGCGGGACCGCCGTCTCATGGATGTGACCGCGCCGTCGGCGCACAGGTTGAGCGACGTGAACCCCTACTATCCTAGCGTATGTCGCGCACCAGCCGCACGCTCCGCCCATTCTTGCTGCTCGCACTGGCGCTCGCTGCTGCGGCGTGCGGTGCGGACGCGGCCACGATGCAGGTCATCTCCGACGATACGGGCGCTCCGGGCATCCAGGCTGGCTACGTTCGGGTCGCATCGACGGCCACCGGACTCGTCGTCGACAACCAGACCGAGCGTCCCATCTATTTCATGGCGGTCAACGCCGAAGTGCTTGCGCTGCTGGACTGGGCACCCTGCACGGGCGGCGCGAGCTGTCCTTCGCTCGTCCAGGGCGCCAAACGCGAAATCCGGTGGGCGTCCGTGGTGTTCTACCAACAGAGCGCGAAGCAGTTCACGGTGTACTGGTGGAATGTCACCGTGCAGCCAGACGGCACGGCACGCGCAGACAACGTTCACAACGTGACCACGACACGATGACCGGCCCGCATCGGCTGCGCCTTCTCAACGCCAACGATTCGGCGCCCGCACCAGCGGCAGATACGTCGGCATCGGCCACGCGCAGCGTGCTCGTACATGCAGCACGCGGTGGCGACGTCCGCGCTTTTGCCGCACTCGTCGACGCATACTACGCCCGCTGCCTCCGGTTCGCGCTCCACATGCTCTCGAGCCGGAGCGACGCGGAGGAGGCCGTACAGGACACCTTCGTTCGTGTGTACCGCGCCCTTCCGAAATACGAGGAGCGCGAAGCGTTCGAGCCGTGGCTGTTTCGCATTCTCGCGAACCGTTGCCGCAGCGCGGGCGCACGCGAGCGGCGGCACGCCGAAGTCGTCGAATACGGAGACGTGCCGGAGCGCTCGGCGTCGACCGGTCACGACGACGCGATTGCCTGGCGTGAGGAGATCGGCCTCGCGCTTTCCGCGCTGCCCGACGAACAGCGCGAGGCGTTCCTCATGCGGCACGTCGAGGATCTCAGCTACGAAGACATGTCCATTGCGACGGGTGCGGGTGTCTCCGCGCTCAAGATGCGTGTAAAGCGCGCCTGCGACGCGCTGCGCGCACGGCTTACCGAGGTAGATCAATGATTGACGAGCACGATGAGATGATCGATCGGATTGCGGGCGTTCTCCGGCCGCTTCCCCAAGTGGATGATGCGGCGCGAGCACGGGTGCTGGTTGCCGTCGCGGCTGAGCGCGAGCGTGACCGCGAGGAATCGCTACGCCGCAACCTGATGCGCCGGGGTGGCCGCGTGCGCTGGCTCGTGGCCGTCGCTGGTGTTGCGGCGGCGGCGATGGTCGCCGCAGTGATACTCCGCACGCCGCAGCGAACCAATATGGCAATCACGCCTGCGGCGGCGGCCCAGACCGATGCACGGTTGATTGCGCGTGACGCTGCCGCGGAAGCGGATGTCGCACGGGAGCCGGTGCAGCTCGTGTTGCGGGCACCGTCGGCCACGAGCGTTCGCGTGGTGGGTGACTTCAATGCATGGGACAAGGAGCAGGCACCGATGACGCGCGATGCGGCGAGCGGCCTGTGGAGCGTCACGCTTTCGCTGCGCCCGGGACGTCACGTCTATGCCTTCGTCGTGAACGACACGGTCTGGATGCGCGACCCTCGCGCAACGGCTGCTCCCGATGCTGATTTCGGCCGTCCCGGCTCGGTCCTTCTCGTGGGTCGTCCATGAAGAACATCTCGATCGCCACATGCCTGTTCGCCACCGCGATGGCGTTCGTCGCGACGGCGCGTCCGGCGGCGGCGCAGCAACTTGCATATGCGGCCAACGTGATGAGTGAGCTGGATAGTGCGTCAGCGGCCGCGGTCAAGAAGGAAATTGCGCGCGCCAAGGAACGCGGCCTGCCTGTAGAACCTCTCGAGGCCAAGGTGCGCGAAGGACGCCTCAAGCGCGCGGCTGGCCCACGCATACGCACGGCGGTGGTGAAGCTGGCTGAGCGTCTCGACAGCGCGCGCGCAGCGTTGGGTGTGCAGTCGTCGGTGGAGGAACTGGTCGCCGGCGCGGATGCGATCGCGGCGGGCGCGGGTGAGTCATCGCTCCGCATGCTGCGTTCCGCAACGACCAAACCGATCGCTGCTCCCATCGGAACGCTGGCGCAGCTCGTGGCGAGCGGCGTCGCACCTCAGCGCGCGACGGAGATGATCGTCACGCTCATTCGCAGGAATGCGTCGGCCGCTGTGGTACTCGCGCTCGGCAATCTCGTGGAGGCGGATGTCGCCTCAGGATTGCGCGCCGAGGAGTCCGCGATCTTCCGGCTGCGAGGGATCGAGGGGTCGCTTGGGATCAGCAGCGGCACCACCGACGCGACGCTGGCGGCGCCTTTTCTGACGAATGGTGTGGGTCCGGTGAGTAGCCCAGGAAAGTCAGCCCCGCCCAAACGGCGACCTTAGCGTGCACTTTCGTGCACGACCTGTACTACTTGGCGGCCTGCTCGTCGCAGTGACGATGAGCAGGCCGCTCGGCGCACAGCGGCCACTCACGGTGGACGTCGGCGTGACAGCCGCGCACTTCGTCGATGACGATGCCAACGTGTTCGGCCCTTCGATTCGACTCGCGATGTCAGGGCAGAAGGGGCGGCTGTTCGGCTCGGCCGAAGGAGGCTCGATCGCAACTGTCGGCGCTGCGAGTGGCTTTGCGACGCTGGAGGGCGGAGTTCGGTCGCCGGCAGCACATGGATGGAGTACGGAGCTCGCGGGCGAGCTCGGAGCCGTTGCCGGCTCCAACACGAGCGGTGGTGTGGGTACGGCCATCGCTCATGGCCGGCTGCTCTGGAGCGCCGGCGGCGGAGGCGCGTGGGTTCGCGGGAGCACGCACGCGTCCGACCGTACGAACGGTTCGCTCACGGGCCGCGGCGTGGAGTCTGGCGCATGGTGGAGTTGGCCGCGCGCACAACTCAGCGCGACACTGTCGAGCGAATGGACGCGCGCGGAGTTGTTCGTCGGCCGATTTCGGTCGCAGTTTGCGGGCACGGTTCCGGTGCGCTATTCGGAAGGCGTCGTCTCCTTTCACGCCGAAAGTGATCGCACGTCGGTGGACATCTCCGCGGGTGCGCGTCGCGACGCGGATGCGGCGCATCTCTACGAGCCGTCGTT
>JAQBPV010000463.1 GCA_028287345.1 Gemmatimonadota bacterium | reverse complement strand
CCAGTCACGATGCACATCGACGCATCGCGGCCCGGCGCAGTACTCAAGCCCATCTATCGATTCTTCGGCGCCGACGAACCGAACTACGCCACCATGAAGGACGGCCGCAAGCTCCTCGGTGAGCTCGGCCAACTCGGTGACCAGCAGCTCTACTTCCGCGCCCACAGCCTCCTCGTCACCGGCGACGGAACGCCCGCGCTCAAGTGGGGCAGCACCAACATCTACACGGAAGACGCCCAAGGTCGTCCCGTGTACGACTGGACCATCGTCGATCGCATCTTCGAGACGTACCTCGCCAACGGCGTGAAGCCCTACGCGCAGATCGGCTTCATGCCGAAGGCGCTGTCGGTGCACCCCGAGCCGTATCAGCACACCTGGCGTCCCGGGCTTCCCTACGACGACGTCTACACCGGATGGGCCTATCCACCGAAGGACTACGATAGGTGGGGAGACCTCGTCTATCAGTGGGTTAAGCACTGCGTCGAGAAGTTCGGACGCGCCGAAGTCGAACAATGGTACTGGGAGGTCTGGAACGAGCCGAACATCGGCTATTGGAAGGGCACTCCCGAGGAATTCTTCAAGCTCCACGACTACGCCATCGCTGCCGTTCGCCGCGCGCTGCCCACTGCGAAAGTCGGCGGACCCGACGTCGCCGGCAGCGGCGGCAAGTTCATGCAGGACTTTCTCGAGCACACCCTGCGCGGCCGTAACTATGCCACCGGAGCCGTAGGCACCCCGACAGCATTCGTATCCTTCCACGCCAAGGGCGCACCGACCTTCGTCGACGGTCACGTCCGCATGGGCATCGCAGCGCAGTTGAAGACGATCGACGACGGCTTCAAGCGCATCGGATCCTTCCCGGAGCTGAGAGCAAAACCGATAATTATCGGCGAATCTGACCCTGACGGATGCGCCGCCTGCCAGGGGCCACAGCTCGGCTATCGCAACGGCACGATGTTCTCGAGCTACACCGCCGCCGTCTTTGCTCGCAAACATCTTCTCGCCGACAAGCACGCGGTCAATCTCCTCGGCGCGCTCACCTGGGCGTTCGAGTTCGAGGACCAGCCGTACTTCGCCGGCTTCCGCGCGCTCGCGACCAACGGCGTCGACCTCCCGGTGCTGAACGTCTTCCGGATGATGGCGAAGATGTCCGGCCAACGGCTCACCGTGGAGAGCACCGGTGACCTCGGCGTCGAGGCCATCATGCGTGACGGCGTCCGCGGCGCGCCCGACGTCGCCGGCATGGCGAGTCTCGCTCCGGGCAAGCTCGCCATCCTGCTCTGGCACTATCACGACGACGACGTTCCCGGGCCCGACGCGAGCATCAAGCTCGTGCTATCTGCACTTCCGTTCATGACTGGCGACGCGCGCGTCACGCACTACCGTATCGACGACAAACACAGCAACGCCTACGCCGAATGGAAACGTCTTGGATCGCCGATCGCACCGAATCGCCAACAGTACGCGCAACTCGAAGCTGCGGGTCAACTCGCGCGGCTCGACGCTCCGCCAACTGCGCGAGTCGAACGTGGAGCGACAGAGCTCATACTGACCTTGCCGAGGCAGGCGGTGTCGCTGCTCCTCATCGAGTGGCCCGCCACGCGATGATCGATCGATCCAGGAAGATCCTCTTCTCGCTGCTCATATGCATCGTCACACTCGCTAAGCCGAGCGCGGCACGCGCACAGAACCTCGGCGACGTCATCGACGTCGGACTCGACTTCCGCAAGGCGAATCAGGTCCTCTTCGCCGCGAGCCGACTCACCGCATTCGATCCGGCGACCGGCCGAGGCACGCTGCAGTGGGATCGGTACGTCCAGCAGCCTGGGCTCAACTTCAACAAGCTCGACGTCGGCTACACGCGCGGCTCGGCCACTGAGTTCCCAGGCACTGAGTACGATCGCGATCCCGCGCTGCCCTTCGACATCACGTTCGTCACGCCGCGCACCCTTCGACTGCGCTTCAGCACGCGCGACCTCCCATCGTCGACGATGCAGGGCGAGCCGTCACTGATGCTCGCCGGACCCGTCGCGCGCGACACGACGTGGCGCATGCAGTCCGGCGACAGCGCCGTCACGTACACGAGTGCGTTCGGTCGAGTGCGGATCAACCGCAACCCATGGCGCGTCGAGCTCTTCGACGCGCACGGGACGTTGCTCACCCGCACGCAGCGACTTGGCGAACCGGCAACGTACACCCCTTTCGTGCCGTTCTCCTTCGTCCGTCGCTCACGCGACATCGGACGCAGCACCGCCGCCACCTTCGAGCTCGCGCAGGACGAACGGATCTACGGCTTCGGTGAGTCGTTCACGCGACTCAACAAGCGCGGCCAGCGTGTCGTCGCGTTCATTCGCGACGCCATGGGCGCGCAGAGCCCAGTGCAATACAAGGCAGTGCCATTCTTCATGAGCAGTCGCGGCTACGCAATGTTCGTCCACACCAGCGCGCCCGTAACGTTCGACGTCGGCGCCGAGTATGACGCGCACAACACCATCTATTCCGGCGACGAACTCCTCGACCTTTTCATCTTCCTCGGCGAACCGAAGGACCTGCTCTCCGAATACACCGCCGTCACCGGCCGCA
>JAQBPV010000413.1 GCA_028287345.1 Gemmatimonadota bacterium | reverse complement strand
CCGCGATCATCGTGGCTTTCGCCTCGATGAACGCGAGTGCCGCCTTGTCCGCCGAAGTCGAGACCTTCCCTTCGTAATCAGCAACCTTCGTCAGCGCGCCCTTCGCCGACGACTCGTCGTTGACGGTATTCGCCAGCGCGTCGAGATCAGTTGCGTACGACACCGCCATGGTGGGTGAAGACGGCGTGCCACCCGGAGTCGCAATGGCGGACTTCGTTCCCGTTGGCGACGCCTGCTGTTTCGTCGCCGGCGGCGCGCCCAACTGCACCGGCTGTTGCACGGCTGGCGCGCCACTGCCGGGATTCGCAACGGGATTCACCGGCGCGCTCGTGACCGCCGGTGGCGCAGCCGTCGACGTGTCCGGCTTCACCGGCGGCGTGGCGCCCTTCGACATCGCGAAGAACACCGCCACCGCAGCGACCGCCGCAGCTGCTCCGCCACCGGCGATCAACGGCATCTTCGACTTCGCCGGAGCAATGACAGCTGCCGGTGCTGGCAGCGCACCAGGAGCCGCCTGCGATCGCCGCGCTGCCAGACTCGCATTCGGATCCACACGCGTCGCCGGCGGCGGCTGAAGCATCGCCGTCGCCGCAGCGGTGTTCATCACCATCGTCATGTCCGCCTGCTGCTGCTTCGGCATGCTCTCCACCGCCGACATCAGCGAATTCCCGAACTCCTCGGCCTTCTGATAGCGCTCGCCGGCCTTTCGCTGCAGGGCGCGCTTCATCACGCCTTCGATTGCCGTCGGCCAGATGACATTCGGATTCATGTCCCGCAGCGTCTTCGGCTCGTCGGTGAGGCGCATGATCATCGACTCCTGCGCCGTCTCGCTCGGGAAGGGCAGCTTGCCCGTGAACATGTTGAATGCAACGAGAGCCAACGAATACACGTCGCTCCGCCCATCGAGCTTGTCGCCGGACAATTGCTCGGGACTCATGTACTCCGGAGTCCCCACCACCAGGCCCGTCTTCGTCACCTTCTGGTTTTCGGCGCCCGCTGCCTTTGCGATACCGAAGTCCACCACCTTCACGCAGTCCGACCCATCGCGATTCTTCGCGATCATGATGTTGTCGGGCTTGAGGTCGCGATGCACGATTCCCATGTCGTGCGCCACCTGCAGACCCGCCGCCGCCTGCTGCGCGATCTTCGCGGCACGAATGGGCGGGAGTGCACCAGACTTCTCCACGAGCGACGTCAGCGACTCACCTTCGATGAACTCCATGGCGAGGTAGATCAACCCTTCCGACGTCTCACCGAAATCATAGATGCCCGCGACGTTCGGGTGATTGATCCGGCTCGCGTTCGCCGCCTCGCGATTGAAGCGGCTGATCGCGTCGGCGTCGTTCACCATGCCCGGGTTCATCACCTTCACCGCGCTCTTGCGGCCCATCTTCACATGCTCGGCGAGGTAGACCTGACCCATTCCACCCTCACCCAGCTTCTTGATCACATGGTATCGCTCGGCGATGATCGAGCCGACGAGGTCAGTAGAGCCACTCTGGGAACGCAAAGCGGTACCGTCGCGCGGACAAAAGCGCTCATTCGCCGGGTACTCCGTGCCGCACGTCGGGCAGATCTTTTCCTGACTCACAAGCCCACGCTCTCGACGCGCAGCACCTGATCGCCCACGAGAACGCGCTGCCCCTTCTTGACGGCGCGCTCACCGCGCACGCCGAGCGCGACGCCGTTGCGGCTGCCTGCGTCGTGCACGAAGAACTCGGCGTCCTGACTTCTCACTTCGGCGTGTCTGCCACTCATCGTCTGATCGTACGGGAAGACCCAGTCACCCGCCTCGCGGCCGAGCAGCACCGTGCGGGCGGGAGAAAGATGGAAGGTGTCGCGGACGCTGCCGTCAGCGCGCAGCTGCTCGAGCACGGCGACGTCGGCCGAGGGGACCAGTGATCCCATGCGGCGCGTGGAGTCGGCCTCCGGTGGATGCGGTCCAGGGTAGCCAAGCCGGCGGAAGCGCAGCAGCTGCGATCCGACGAGCAGGATGTCGCAGTCCGCGAGCTTGGTCGGCGCTTCGATGAACGTCCACGTGCCGTTGCGCGATCCAAGGTCGCGCACCCAGAGCTCGCCTTCGCGCAGCTCGAAGCGCGCGTGCATCGGCGAGAGGAAGACGTCGTCGAACTTGATGTCCGCGTCGCCACGGCCAACGACAGCTTCGCCGCGGTCGAGCGAGAAGGTGCTGGCGACTTCGCCCGTCTCATCGAGCAGCGCGAGCTTCGGTCCGATCTCGCGGTTCTTCGCGCCGAGGACGAGTGTGCCGAAGGCGTTGTTGATCTCCATGCTCACCCGCTGGCCGACGCGCGTTCCGCAGCGGGCGCAGAAGAGATCGATCCCCTGGGTGTACGCCGCTCCACAGGTCCAGCACGATCCCGTGGACACTTCGCTGGTCACCTTCGTGCCGCAATGGCCGCAGAAGGGGAGCGACGAGTCTACGGGTTTTGCGCACTTCGGACAGGTGTTCGACGGAGCCAGCGGCGAGAGTCGCGACGGTGGCATGAGACCTCCCGAGCTGACTGCCGCGCTCGGCAACGGTGCGTCTGCGGCCACGCCGCCGGCGGAGGGAGAGGGAGATGGGGCAGGCGAGCCAACCGAGTATGCCGGAACGACACGAGCCGCGGACGCCGAGATCGGCTTTCCACAGTCTATGCAGAAACGAGACATCGGCTCGTTTTCGCGGCCACAGAAGGCGCAGACGACGAGAGGTGTCACTTTAGGAGGGATGCGGCCATGGAGCGCGAATATACGGGGCGCGAAACAAGGGCGTCAACAAAAACGCCGCTATCTGTCGGTTTGCGCCAATCATTACCTTCTCGGCATGCCGCTGCTTCGTGACTTGCGCGCCGGTTTGGCGCTCCCCCTGGCCGCCGCAATCGCCTGCGGTGGCTCCTCCGCGACCCCGTCCCCCGCGCCGACGCCTGCGCCCGGACGCCCGACGACCGCCCCTCCGCTGCCTGCTGTGCCCGAGGTGGACGGTAGCCTGGCCGTGAGGGTACAATATCCCTCGCCCAACCAGCAGATCACGTCGCGCGACTCGAACTTCATCTTCGGATCTATAGGTAGCGGCCGGGCAAGCCTGACGATCAATGGCTATCCGGCGCGAGTGTATCCAAATGGCGCGTTCATGGGCTGGTTGCCCAATCCGCCTGCCGCGTCTCCCAGATATGAGCTCGTCGCGGCCCGCGGATCCGACACCGCCCGCAGCACACTGCCCATCCGGCTCGCGAGCGCGACCCCTGCGCGACTCCCCGCTCCCGACAGCTCACTGCGGAAGCCGGAGAACCTCTCGACCTCGCGCGCCGACACCATCGCTGCGCTGAACGCCCGGCTCGATTCGCTGCGGACGCGCATCGCGCGCACCGAGCCGATTGGCGTCGTGCAGATCGGTCAGCCCTCCGCTGTTGCGGATACGGACCGCACCATCATCGGCAAGCCGATTCCGGGCGGCACGTACAAGTGGTTCTTCACTCCCGGTACGATGGCTGCGCTGATGGAGCGCTCGGGCAGCTCGGTGCGCGTGCGTCTCGACGATGATCTCGACGTGTGGCTCGACTCCGCCGACGTCCGCGACATGCCCGGCGCGGTCGTCCCTCGGCGCATCATGTCGAACATGCGCGTCCGCGGCAGCAGCATGGGCGTCGACGTCATCATCCCGATCGGACAGCGCGCTCCGTACTTCGTCGAAGAGGGCGATCGCTCGATCACGCTCACGTTGTACGGCGTGCGCGGCAACACCGACATCATCAACTATGCGACCGCCGACTCGATGGTCCGCTCAATCGAGTGGAAGCAGGTCGGCACCGAGCGCGCAGCAGTCACGGTGAATCTTCGCGCCGCACCATTCGGCTACCTCGTGCTGTGGGAGAACAACGCGCTGGTGCTGAAGCTGCGCGGCCGGCCTGCCATCGATGTGAATCGTCCGCTCGCCGGTCTCACCATCGCCGTCGATCCCGGACATCCGCCCATCGGTTCGACCGGACCGACTGGCCTCTACGAAGCGAACGCTGTGCTGCCGGTCAGCGTGCGGCTCAAGCGCATGCTCGAGGAACGCGGCGCGCGCGTCGTCATGACTCGCACCAACGACTCGGCCGTCGCACTCGGCGACCGCCCCATCATCGCACGCAAGGCGAACGTTCACGCCTTCGTGTCCATTCACCTGAACGCGTATCCCGACGGCGTGAATCCATTCGTCGCTCCGGGTACGGGGACGTACTTCTTCCGGACGCACAGCGAGCCGCTCGCGCGTGAAGTGCAGCGCGGCATGGTGTCGCAGATGGGACTCATCGATCTCGGCGTGAACTACGACAACCTCGCCGTCGTGCGCGGCACGTGGTATCCGGCCGTGCTCTGTGAGGGCGCGTTCGTCATCCTCCCCGACCAGGAGGCGGCGCTTCGCACGCCGGAGTTTCAGGAGCGTTACGCGAAGGGCGTCGCGGATGGCTTGGAGAGCTACTTCCGTTCGCTGGGTACGCAATGATCACGTACTGTCATCCCGCAGGCGCGAAGCGCCTGTCGGGACCTACTGTCGCGCCGATTATACCCGGCAACGGAGCGAGTTACGGTAGTGGGCGGTTCAAGTTCCTCATCGCTGCGCTACTGATCGTCACGCCGCTGATCGTTCAGGCGCAGCCCTCTCCATACAAGCGATACCGCACACTCGACACAGAGCACTTCCACGTTCACGTCCCAGTCGGCCTCGAGCTCGAGGGACGCGTCGCTGCAGCGGCGGCCGAGCGGGCGTATGGACAGCTCGCGAAGGAGTTGAAGCCGCCGCGCGGGCCCATCGATCTCGTCGTCACCGACGACGCCGACTACTCGAATGGCTACGCCACGCCGCAGCCGACCAACCGCATCGTCGTGTTCGCGACGCCGCCCATCGAAAGCAACTCGCTGCGACTCAATGAGGATTGGCTCGCGCTCGTCATCACGCACGAGCTCACACACATCTTCCATCTCGATCGCGCCGACGGACTGT
>JAQBPV010000215.1 GCA_028287345.1 Gemmatimonadota bacterium | reverse complement strand
CCAATGGCAAGGTCGTTCCGAGCGTGAGCGCATGGGCGTTCGGCGGCGCCCGGGTCGGCGAGACGAGCGACCTGTTCGACGCGGAAGACGGCTACTACGTGGCGCGTCTCGATTCCCTGTCGGAAGGCGGCAAGACGTTCGACGCGGTAAAGGCAGCGGTGCGAGATCGTGTGATCGAAGATCGCGCGGTCGAGGGCTCCATTCCGGCGGCGCAGGGTTTGGCTACGGCAGCACAGGGTTCGTCGCTGGAGGCCGCGGCAGCAGCGAAGGGCTTGACGGTCACCAAGACCGGCATGGTCACGCGCTCCGGTGCGGCGAAGGAGATCGGCAGCCTGCGCGAAGCGGTGGGCGCTGCGTTCGTGCAGCCGCTCAACGAAGTGAGCGCACCGATCCGCCAGTCGGACGGCGTGTTCGTGCTGCGCACCGATGCGCGCAAGCCGAGCGACAAGCAGACGTTCGAAGCGCAGAAGAAGGACCTGCGGGCACGGCGTATTCAGCAGCTTCGCTCTGCACGTCTGCAGATGTATCTGGACGATCTGCGGAAGAGCGCGTCGGTCACCGACAATCGCAAGCAGCTGAACGCTCAGCTGCGGAGACAGACGGCGACGAGCTGAGCTCGGCGTGATTGAATGGAGAAATCAGAAGGGCACACCGAAAGTTGGTGTGCCCTTTTGCTTTGCCCATCGGAACTGCAAACCGACGAGAACGGATTCGACGGATTACACGGACAAGTGCCGGATACTACCTGCTCCTCGAGCCAGGAACCTGTCGGCTTGGCAACGTCAAAAGCATTCTTTTCCTTTGCATCGATGCATCCATGCGCGAAGGGAAAATCCGGCGGTTATCCGTCAAAATCAGTGAAATCCGCTCCCGGCGGTTGCCGTTACCGCCGAAAGAAAAAGCAGGATCAAGCGTTGGCCTGATCCTGCCTTTTTAGTTCGTTTCCGCCCCTTCCCTAGTCCGGTTTTTCACTCCACCGAGTTGAACAAACCGCGGCATTCAGATCAACCGCTTCGGCTCAGGGCGCACTTCTTCGTTGGCCGTCTCGCGACGGATGACCGGATCGCCGGCGGGAAGGCGCGACTCAGTGCGCGGCTCCGGCTCGGTGATGGAGCGCTCCACATCGTTGACGTTCTTCTTGAACTCGCGAATCCCCTTGCCGAAGGATGCGCTGATCTCCGGGATGCGCTTGGCGCCGAAGAGTACGAGAACGATGACCAGGATGATCATCAGCTCGCCAAAACCGAGGTTGCCGAACATAAGAGCTCCTTAGAAAAGCGACCGTGCGATGAGATAGGCGATGAGCACCCCGAGCAAACTCAACAAACTGACGTCGAGTGCCATGGGGCCCAGTGTGAATTTCAGAATCACGAGATCGAGCGACACAGGTCCGATCGACGGCTGGACCCCTGTCGTAAAGAACTCTTTTACCGCGCCAGGTGGGAGAAAGACTCGTGCAACCTGCGTCATGGCACCCCCGACGATGAAGCCGATGCCGAGTGTCACCGCGTGGAACACCGGCCGATGCTTGGAAGATCCGCGTGGAGCCATTACGAGCGCCGGTCCATGACATAAAGGATAGCGTCGGCGAGCGCTGCGCGCGCCGGCGTGTCGGGCAATGTATCGAGAGCGTCTTCAGCTTCCTTTGCGAATTCCTCTCCACGGCGTCGTGCATCGTCGATGCCGCCTGCCTCGCCGACCAGAACGATCACCTCGGCGACCTGTTCGTCGGTGGGCGTCTCCGTCGCGAAAAGCGCCTCGACCTTGACCCGAGCCGGCCGCTCCAGCCTCGGCAGCGCGACGATGAGCGGAAGCGTCACCTTGTGCTCCTTGAGGTCGAGTCCGGACGGCTTTCCAGTCACCGAAGCCGTCTCCGTGTAGTCCAGAATGTCGTCAGCGACCTGGAAGGCCATGCCGAGCCGCTCGCCGTAGAGACGCAGCGCCTCGCGATGCGCCATGGCGCCGCACATCGCGCCGGTCTCGCAAGCAGCGCTGAGGAGTGACGCGGTCTTCGCCTTGATGAGAAGCTCGTAGTCCTGGCCGGTGAATGCGAGCGCATCCACCGCCGCGAGCTGCCGCATCTCGCCGATGGTGAGCTGCGTCGACACCGCGGTGAGGACGCGCATCAGATCGATGTCGCGGAGGGAGACGAGCGCTTCCAAGGCACGCGAGTACAGGAAGTCGCCCATGATCACGCTCACCTGATGACTGAAGAGCGAGTTCACGGTGGGCAGTCCGCGGCGCAACGCCGAGTGGTCCACCGAATCGTCGTGTACGAGCGACGCGAGATGCATCAGCTCGAGCACAGCCGCCAACGTGATCACCCTCGGCTCGGATGCGTCGGCGGTTTCGCTCGACAGCAGCGTCAGTGTGGGACGGAACATCTTGCCGCGGATCTGGAGCAGATGGCCACTCACCTGTTCGATGAGCGGCAGATCCGCCGAGACGACGCGCTTCATCTCGGCGACGACCTGCTCGAGCTTTTCGCTGACCGGCGACTGGATCTCGCGGAGCGCAGCGGTCGCCGGCATGCGAGCGCGCGCGACGGCGCCCGTCACGAGGCGGCGCCTTCGACGGCGGCGAGGCGTTCGCTGACGTCCTGGAACTGGATATCGACCACGAAGACACGCTGGTAGTACTCAATGGCGGCGTCACGCTGGCCGCGCTCCTGTGCGCAACGCCCAAGCAGATACAGCACACCGACGAGCTGGTTCTCACTCATGTTCGGCTCGTGGAGCGCCCGTCCGAGGATGGTCGCCGCCATGGGGTACTGCTCCTTCTCGATGAAGCACTGGCCGAGTGCTTCGTACGTCGGCACTCGGTTGGCCGGCGCGCGCAACGCCTTCTGGAACTCGGCGATGGCTTCATCGAGCAGGCCCATTTCCTTGAAGGCGACGCCGAGATCGTAGTGGCTCTGGTGATCCTCTTCCTCGACGTTCTCCGCGATGCCCTGCTTGAACTTCTGGAGCATGTCCTGGAAGTCCGCTTCCTCGTCGCCGGTGGGTTCCTTCTCCTCGACGATCATGCGCGTGTCCTTCTTCACGTCATCGTCGCGCAGCCAGTCGCCGAGGTTGATGAACTCGTCGTCGGGCGTGGGCGACAACTTGGGCGCGGCCGGGATGGGCGCAGCTACGCGCTGGCCAACGACCGTCGCGCGTCCCTTCGGCGGCGGCGGTGGCGGCGCTGGCTCAGGCTCTGGTGCCGGAAAGCTCTCGAGAGCGGACTGCGCGCGCATGTCGTCGGGCGACAGGTCAATGACGCGCTGATAGATGGCGCGCGACTTCTCGACCTGACCCGCGCGGAAAAGCGCGTCGGCGAGCTGGAGATATGCTTCGATGAGCCGGCCGCGCTCGTTCGTACGGAATGCGTACTCGACGCGCTTCTGGTGATGGCGAACCGAGCTCGGATTCAGCAGCACGATCTCGTCCGCGACCTTCGATGCGGCGCTGAGATCGTCGTGCCGCTCGAAGCCGACCATCGCCGCCTCGAGCTCGCGCAGTCCGCCCTCGCGATCACCCGACTCGAGCATCGCTTCAGCGAGACGGCGACGCAGCAGGTTGTCGTCGGGATCGGCTTCGGAGAGCGCCTGAAGGAGATCGACGTCCTGCTTGGCGATGACGGTGGAGTGGCGATGCGCAGCGGGCGGCGTCGGGATGGAGGCGAGATCGTCGTCCTCGTCGATCGACGCGGACTCCTCCTCCTCCGCGAGATCAGTAGCGTCGGGAATGGCTGACTCGAGATCCACGACATCCGGAATGGACGGCTCGATTTCCAGCGCATCGGACATGGCCGGCTCGAGCTCCAGCGCGTCCATCTCGACGCTGCTGCGACCACCCGCTTCGATGATGCTCGCCATGGCCTCGCCGGGCGTGGGCAGCGAGATGTCCATCAGCGGAAGATCGTCGACCACGTCTTCGACGGATTCCTCGACGATCAGGTCCTCGATGACCATCTCCTCGCCGACCATCTCATCGACGACCATCTCCTCCACGACTTCATCGATGGCCGGCACGCCCTTGATTGGCGTTCCATCGAAGTCGATGAGCGGCAGGGCGTCGGTCGGCGTCGGCTGCGCGCGCACACCACGCGCAGGAGTGCCATCCGGCATGATGAGCTGCAGATCGCCGCCGATCGTCGAGTGGTCGTCGACGGAGACATCCTCTGCGTTTGATGCCTCGCCCTCCTCATCCACGATCAGTGGAAGGCCGAGCAACGATCCGCGGCTGTCGTGCAGCGCTTCCGGTTCGTCGAGCTCCATGGGCGGCAACTCGATCTCACCGAAATCCATGAGGGGCACTTCGGTGTCCTGCGGCGGCACATTCCGCGAACCAGCGGCGGGTGTTGCGCCAAGATCGAAGTCGAGCAGCTCAGTGGATGGGTCGACGACGTGCCTCGTTGCTGGCGACGGCGTTGGCGGCGTGAAACTCGTCGGCTCGAAGTCCAACAGATCGCGCGGCGTCTCTTCCTCGTGGGGCGTGATGAAGGACGTGGACTCGAGACCTTCGAGGAGACTCCCACCAGTATCCGCGACGCGATCGAACTCTGCGGAGCGCGTAATGCCGTCGAGCACAGCCGGCTCGAGAAACGGTGTGTCGAGCAGCTCCTGCGTCGGCACCGGGCTCGCCGACACTGCCGGCGTGGGACGCGGCGGCAGGACCGGAGCCGGAGGCGGAATGGTCGGCTCTTCACCCGTGGCGAGGATGCTCAGCCCCTGCATGGCCCTGTTGATTCCCGACATGCCGCGGCGCGGAGGCGCGCTGTCGTTCAGGTCGAGGAAGACGAGATCCGCCGCCGAGCGACTGGGCGCGTCACCGAGTGCGCGCGGCTCGGAGCTGGGATCGATGGTCTTCATGCGCTCGACGGTCGCGCGCGCTTCGGCGTCGCGGCCTTCGTGCGAATAGCGGACGTAGAGCAGCTGCAACTGCTCGATGGCTTCCTCGGAGCGACCCTTCTTCGAGAGCTGCTCAGCGAGCATGAGGCGGATGTCGTCCTGATCGGGACACAGATCCGCGAATTCCTTCAGTGCGCGGAATGCCTCGTCGATCTTGCCGGACGACTGCATGCGATCGGCGTACTCGAGGAAGTTCTTCTTCGCGTCGCTTTTGAATCCTTTCTGCGCGCTGATCTTGCCGAGCTTGTAGTAGACGCTGGCCCGGCCTGGCGAGTTGCGCAGGATCTTGTTGCAGAGCGCGATTGCGTTGTTGTGGAACCCACCTTCTGCGTACCGGTCGACCGCCTGCTCGTAGTAATCAACGGCGTCGCCGACACTCCCCTGCTTCAGGTAGAGGTCACCGACCCGATTGAACAGCGAAACATCGACTTCCTCATCGGACAGCTTGTCGTAGCCATCGAGGATCTCGACGTACACCGCCAACGCCTTGTCGAACTGCTTCTTGAGCTCGAACTCGGCGGCCTTTTTCTTCAGCTTGGCGACATCAGGCATCAGCGATGGGCGGGCTCCG
>JAQBPV010000341.1 GCA_028287345.1 Gemmatimonadota bacterium | reverse complement strand
GACGAAGTGAAAGGGCTGGCACTTCGCCTGACCACCGAGCCTGACGTCATCGTTCTCTTTGGAATCGGGGGTCAGCGCACTCAGCTCATCTTCGCGCGATCGGAGAATCTTTCAGTGAATCTCAAGCCTGCATTCGACGGTGCGCTCGCTGCGCTTGGCGGCGGAAAGGGCGGCGGCGGTCGCGTGCTCATGGGGTCTGCTGCTGCGGCAGACGAGACCGCTCTAGCGCTAGCGCTCGCCGTCGCCGAATCGACAATCGCACAGGGCTGAAGGTCGTTGCGAGCAGGACCGTAGGGCGATTCTGGGTATGTCTCTTGAATTAGGAACGGGTGAAATCATTTGCCCGTTCATCAGGAGGCCCACCAATGCAGAATCGATCGATCTCAATCATCGGACGTCGCGCCGCGTGGAGCATCGCGCTCACGTTCGCCGCAACCACGCCGGCGCTCGCACAGTCCCGCGTCGTACTTCCCGCCGGAACTGTGCTCCTCGGCCGGACCACGACAGCCCTGCAGTCAGCGAACGCGCAGGTTGGCCAAACTTTCGAGACGAATGTCGAAGAGAGCATCGGCGTGGACGAGTACACCATCATCCCCGCCGGCAGCCGCATCCGCGGCGTCGTTTCGGCCGCCCGTCCCGCCACGCGTCAGCAGTCGGGCGTCATCGACGTCGTCTTCGACCGGCTGACCTTCAGTGATGGGACGTCGATTGCCATCACGGGCCGCCTCACGAGCACGGACAGCGCTGAACGTCGCCAGATCAAGGCGGACCCGAATGCGCGCGTCGTCCTCGTTGGCGGACGCGGTGGCATTGGTGCGGCGATCGCAGGCGCAGGCACGTCCGGGAACACGAACAACATTCTCGCCGCACTTGGCGGTATGCTCTCCGAGGGCCGCAACGTCGACGTGCCGGCAGGCACTCCGCTCGCCGTCGAGCTGGATCGTGCGGTCACGCTGCGCGGTCGTGGACGTCGCACCGCGGATGCTTCGACGATCTACACGGCGATGGAACCGGTGCGCGCTGCACAGCAGGCGCTGGCGCAAAAGAACTACTATCGCGGCACGCCGAACGGTGTGCTCAACGACGCTACACGCCGCGCGCTGTTCCAGTATCAGGTCGACAACGGCATCAGCGCGACGGGCAATCTCGACGGTCGCACTGCGCAGACACTCGGCCTCAGCCTGAGCGGTGGCGTGTCCGGTGGTGTGACGGGTCCGTCGCTAACGAGTGAATCGGCGACCAATCTTCGCCGCGATGCCGACGCATTGGTCTCGCCCCTGCGCGCCGAACTGGGCGTGTCGAGTGCTGGACGACTGAGCGCGAATCGCGCGTATACGCAGGGTGATCTCGATCTCTGGTTCGCACTTTCGGGCTTTGCCGACAACGCCGCGATCTATGAACAGATCGTGCGAAGTGGCGGGAATCAGGCCGCAACGGTTCTCGCAGGCAAGGCACTCGTCAACGCAGCGCGTCGCGTCGACAGCGCAATGCCGACCTCACGGACCTCGGCGCAAATGCAAAATGAGTGGACGCGTGTGCGCCGTCAGTTGGCCACCATCGATGTCCAGTAGTACCTAGTTCTTCGACAGCGCGACGCACCCCGCGAGGCGGTTCTTCATCCTGGCCGCCTCGCACCACGCGCTGACCACCGCCTTCGCCGTAGAAGGATCGCGAAGATAGCCGCGCAAGTCGTGCGCGGACTCTCCGTTGCGCTCGGCCACGATGTCAGTGATACCCGGTAACGGTGAATCACCCGTCACGATTCGAGCGGCGAGACCGTCGTCCACATTCACGGCGTTGATCCACGACCGCACGCCGCGCGGCAGCGACACCTTGGCCGTGTCGCCAATCAAGAGTTCACGCAGTCCGTCATTCCCTATCGGTGCGCCAACGGTGACCAGCCGCTCGATCTCCGGCACGTCGTGCGTATCGCGGTGTTCCAGATAGCCCCACGCCACCAACGCGCCGAGGCTGTGCGCAACGATGATGACAGGTCGCCCCTCTGTGCGCGCCCGCGCAAGCGCATCAGCCACGCGACCCTGCGCGCCGCAGCGCACCGTGCGGTCGCCGATGAACCGAAGATCGCCCGCGATGTCGCGCGCATCGTTATCGGAGGAATCCGCGGCGCTTACGTCGACGAGCTCACTGAGAACCTGAGCGAGAGATCTCAGAAAGAAGCCCGCGGGATTTCCGTCATCGGAGCTGCCTGCGCCATTGTCGCACGACGTTAAGCTGCGCGCCTCTCGGCGACGTACGTCCATCAGGTCGGCATACCAGACCAGCCGTAGATCGCCGTCCTCGAGCAGCGAGTCTCCGGTCGCACGCGCGGAGCCCTCGCGCAACGCCTGCAGCGCTTGTCGGCGAAAAACCGCGGAGTCGCGCGAGAGAAACCCGCGTCCGTGGACGACGAGAATCACTGGCCGCGGCGGGTCGAGTTGTCGTGCCTGCGTGTCGCCCACGACGGTTGCGGACACCGCGAGCGTCAGCGCGAGAAGCAGAGAAGTGGTGGACATGCCCGAAACTCCATTGGATGAGCGTACCATGAACTACGCAAAGCATGGACGATCGTTCCAATTCGCGGCGCGGTCAGGGATACTTCTGGTGCTCGAGCGAAAGCGCGCCCTCCACATATGGCGCCGCAAAGGTGCGGTTGCCGAGAAGTCTCCGCTGACGAACGACATCATCGAGGTTGGGACAGCCTTCGCAAGCATCACTCGAGGGCGCGGCCAAGTGCATGAGGCGCACCGATGCTCCAGCACCGCGCACCAGACACTCCACGAGCTCGACCGATGGACTGGACACCGGCATGCACATGACCGGTCCATCCACCTCGATCGTCGGCGTCTGCGCGGATGTCTCGGCGCGATGATACTTGAGCCAGAAGAGGCCTTTCGGCAGCGGCCAGCGGATCGTCTCACCGAGCGCCAGCCGCACCGGGGCGATGACGAAGCGCTGATCGTCGCGCAGGCCTTCGAACGACGCTACCCTCTCATAGACGCTGATCTGCGTGGTCGCGTTGCCATCGCCGAACCGCATGACGATCTGCGTGTGGCCCGGCGAGATCGGATAGATGCGCCCCTTCCTTAGCGTGGCGATGGTACTGTCCTTCACCTGCAGCTTGCCGGCGAGGCGATTGACGGGCATGCCATCAGGATCCAATGCCACGAAGTTGAGCTCCTGCGACGAATCGCCAGCGGTGAGCTGAATCCACATGTGAGCGAGGACTTGACGTACAGGCCGACACTTGATCCGCACCGTCGCGGCCACTGAGCCGAGGGAGGCGCGCAACACGGCGTCGCCAGCATATGAGCAGGTGACGACACCATTCGCGGAGACGGGAATCGGCGTGCCCGACATCCATCGGTAGCGCACGTCCGTGGATTTCACCGTCTTTCCCTTCGCGTCGAATGCACGCATCGTCAGGAAGACGGGATGTCTGGTATTGACGATGATGCCATCGGATGCCTTCGCGGTCTGCTGAGCGTCGACTTCCAGGCGCACAGCAACGGGATCGCCGCCAAGCACGACCACGGCGATCGTCAACAGCAGCGCCATCGCCGCGACGATCACGATTACGTGAGCGCGGCCACGCGTGCCGCCGTGCTGCACCGCGTTCAGCGCGAGGTGAGGTGCGGCGCGGACCGCCTCGCGGACATACCACCAACTCGCGCTACGCGTGCCGTCCCGCAGCGCTCGGCGCTCGCGCTCCTCGGCGAGATCGCCGAGGACGTCATCGGCGAAGGCGAGGTCCGCGCCGATGAAGTGCAGCAGCTGTTCGATCGGCGGACGTGATGACGTCTTGTTTCCGTCCGCATAGCGGCGAAGTGCGGCGGACATGCGGGGATTCGGTGTCGTCGTCATGCGGGCTCCGGTCGGCCGCGCGTGACGATGCCGGCCCACATCGACGCCGACTGACGCTCGGCCTCGCGGATCGCGCGGGCGCCGGCGCTGGTGACCCTGAACTGTCGACGTGAGCGTCCGCCGCGCACGGGTAGGGGAGCACTCGCCCGCGAGGCGAGGAGGCCTTTGTCCTCCAGCCGTTGCAGCGTCGTATAGATGGCGCCGACCGAGTATTCCTTCCCGCTTCGTTCGGCGAGGTCCTCCCGCACGGCGAGTCCGTACGCCTCGTTGCCGAGACGGACGACTGCGAGCAGTGCGGCGAGTTCGAGGGATCCAACGGATGGTGTGGGCATTTGATGCTATTTTGTAGAACAAATACCGTTCGCGCAAGGAGGGATTTATCGAGCGAACAGCGGGTACACCAGGAATTCTTCGGGTGACATCAACATTCTGCTCGCTCGCGCGAAGTCCAACACGCGGGCGCTCCAGCTGACAACGGCAGTAGAGGAAGCGTGCGCTCGGCGGACGCTGTTGGGCAAGATGGCATGGCCGTATGATGGATGTCGTGCCGTGCCACACCGTCCTCCGCCGACTGCACTGGACATCGATAACGCGCCCATGAGTTCACACAGCCTGTCCCGCTTCGTCGATGCGCAACGCGGCGTCTACGCGAACGCGCTTCTCGAGATCACACGCGGCCGCAAGGAGAGCCACTGGATGTGGTTCGTCTTTCCGCAGCTCGTCGGCCTCGGGCAGAGTGCCATGGCGCAGCGCTATGGCATCACCGGCGTCGAGGAAGCGCGCGCGTACGTTGCACACCCGGTGCTCGGCCCTCGTCTCCAGGAGTGCATGGAAGCAGCCCTCGGCGTCGAGGGGCGCACGGCGACGGAGATCTTCGGTCGACCGGACGACAGGAAGCTGCAATCGTGTGCGACGTTGTTCGCCGCCGTAACACCACCGGGATCGGTGTTCGAGCGGCTGCTCGCGAAGTACTATGACGCCGAGCGCGACGAGCGGACGTTGCAGCTGCTGGCACTCGGGTGATCCGGGCTGCTATCATGACGCCATGACACTGACTCGACGAGAAGCACTCACGCGTCTGAGCGCATTGCTCGCCGTTCCGCTCGTGCGTTGGCCCGAGCGGCTCGCCGATCCGCTTGGCGGCACCATCGCCGAATACCAGGCAGGACGAGCACGGCGCGACTGGACATCCCTCGAGGTCACGCGGCAGGCACTCGATCGCTGCACCGCCCTGAACAGATCGCTCTTCCTCGTGGATCAGTTGTCCACCACCGCACTCGACGACGCACGCGCTTCAGACGCGCGCGCGCAACGCCGCGAGTTGCGTGGACCGCTGGACGGAGTACCGGTATTCGCGAAGGCGATTTACGACATGAGCGGCTATCCCACGACGGCATCGAGTGCCGAGTGGGCGCGGCTGTTCCCGGCGAAGGTGAATCGCGACTCGATCGAAGTCGCACGGATGCGCGCGGCAGGCGCAGTCGTCCTCGGCAAGACGGCTGCTGACGACTTCGCGTATCGTGGCAACGGTACGAGCTCCCTCACTGGTCAGGTGCGCAATCCCTACGATCGCACGGGGACGAAGACGCCGGGTGGATCGAGCGCTGGTTCTGCGGTCAGCGTGGCGTGCGGCATCGCCTTCGCTGCGCTGGGCACCGATGACGGCGG
>JAQBPV010000297.1 GCA_028287345.1 Gemmatimonadota bacterium | reverse complement strand
GAGAACATCTACGCCACCATCGTGCAGGGGCGCCCGAATGGAATGCCGTCGTTCGCGGGGCGCATTCCTGCGCCGCAGGTATGGATGCTCGTGGCATACGTGCGTTCGCTGAGTGGGCTGACACCGTCCGCCGCGCGCACGTCGCGCACCGATCACATCATGATGTATCCGGGCTCCACGTCGTTGCAGAATGCGGAGCGTCCGCTGCGATCGTTCAAGCCCGGCGCGTCGGAGATGCCGTGATCCCCGATCAGTCGGTGCTGGCGTCGGCGGGTCCACTTGCCGCAAGAACGGAACGACTGTGGTGGTTCTCGTTCTGGGTGGCGGCCGGCGTGTACGTGCTCACGATGGGTTTTCTCGTCTGGTCCATCGCGCGTGCACGTCGCCGCGCGCGAGATGGTGAGCCGATGGCCGCAGGAAGCGACCAGCGCATGACGCGCGCAGTGAGCTACGGCAGCGGCGCAACGGTCGTGATCCTTCTCCTCTTCCTCGGCTTCGACCTCTCGGTGGGTCGAACGTTGAGTCCCATCCCTAGCAAGCGTCCGCTCACCATAGAGGTGGCTGGGCATCAATGGTGGTGGGAGGCGACATACGCGGACACCTCCGCGCACGGGCGGTTCACCACTGCGAACGAAGTGCACATACCGGTCGGCGAGCCGGTGCTCTTCCTGCTCGAGGCGCGAGACGTCATCCACAGCATCTGGGTGCCGAACCTCGCGGGAAAGAAGGATCTCGTACCCGGATACACCACGTCGTTCTGGCTCCAGGCGGATACAGCTGGCGTGTATCGCGGACAGTGCGCCGAATTCTGCGGAACACAGCACGCCAAGATGGCGATGTTCATCGTGGCCGAGCCGCGAGCGAAGTTCGATGCGTGGGTGGCGAACCAGCGTGAGCCAGCGAAGACGCCGACCGATGAAAGTGCGCAGCGCGGGAAGGAAGTGTTTGTCACGAGCTCGTGCGCGATGTGTCACTCCATCGAAGGCACGGAGGCCGGATCGAAGGTCGGCCCGGATCTCACTCACCTCGCAAGCAGGAGCACCATAGCCGCCGGCACGCTCCCGAACACACGCAGTGCGTTGTCGAACTGGATCCGCGATGCGCAGGCATCGAAGCCTGGTGTGAAGATGCCGCCAACCGCGCTCGCACCGCGGGATCTCGCCGCATTGCTGACGTATCTCGAGGGTCTCAAATGACGGCGGCTCACGTATCGTCGCCACTCGCTGACCTGACCACGGGCGCCACCGAGTACGATGCGTCGGAGCTCGAGCTGCTCGCGTCCACCTATGAGCAACCGCCCGGCCTCTGGGGATGGATCACCGCCGTCGACCACAAGTCCATCGCGAAGCGGTACATCGTCACAACGTTCGTCTTTTTTATCCTCGCCGGCTTGCTGGCGGCGCTCATGCGACTTCAACTCGCACGGCCGGACAATCACATCGTCGGGCCTGACCGTTACAACCAGCTCTTCACCGTGCACGGCACTGCGATGATGTTCCTCTTCGCCGTTCCGGTGATGACGTCGTTCGGGTTGTATCTCGTGCCGTTGATGGTCGGTACGCGCGACGTCACTTTTCCGCGTCTCAACGCCTTCGGCTACTGGGCGTTTCTCACGGGCGGATTGTTTCTGTTCGTGTCGCTGCTCCTGAACATCGGACCCGACACCGGCTGGTTCGCATACGTGCCGCTTTCCGGACCGGACTATTCGCCCGGCAAACGCGTGGACGTATGGGCGCAGGTCGTGACCTTCACCGAAATCTCTGGGATCGTCTCCGCGATCGAAATCATCGGAACGGTCTTCAAGCAACGCGCGCCCGGCATGTCGCTCAACCGCATTCCATTGTACGTGTGGTCGGTGCTGGTGGTGAGCCTGATGATCCTGTTCGCGCTGCCATCGGTGGCACTGTCGAGCACCGCCATGCTCGCGATGGACCGGCTCGTCGCTACGCATTTCTTCAATCCCGCAGAAGGCGGCGACGCACTGCTTTGGCAGCACATGTTCTGGTTCTTCGGCCATCCCGAGGTCTACATCATGTTCATCCCGGGACTCGGCTTCGTCTCACATATCATCGAGACGTTCACGGGACGACCGGTATTCGGATACCCCGTGATGGTGCTCTCGCTGTTCGTCACGGGGTTCGTTGCGTTCGGCCTCTGGGTGCACCACATGTTCGCGGCGCCAGTGCCGCAACTCGGCGCCACGTTCTTCACGGCGGCGAGCGTGCTCATCGCCATCCCGACTGGCGCGCAGATCTTCTGCTGGATCGCGTCGATCTATGCTGGACGCCCGAGATTCACGACGTCCATGCTCTTTGCCATCGGATTTCTCGTCGTCTTCGTGATCGGCGGACTCACAGGTGTGATGATCGCGTCGGTTCCGGTCGACCTCCAGGTGCACGACACCTACTTCATCGTCGCCCATTTCCACTACGTGATCCTCGGCGGTGTGCTCTTCCCGCTGTTCGGCGCGATCTACCTCTGGTTTCCAAAGATCACTGGGCGGTTGCTCAGCGAGAAGTTGGGTCGCTGGCAGTTCTGGCTCTTCTTCGTCGGCGTGAACGCCACATTCTTCCCCATGCACCTCCTCGGCCTCAGGGGAATGCCGCGCCGAGTGTACACGTATCTCCCCGAAATGGGATGGGGCGGGGTAAACCTGTTCATCAGCCTCAGTGCGACGATCATCGTGGCGAGCGTGGCGGTGCTCATCGTCAACGTCGTGAAGAGCTCCAGGTCGGGAGCGATAGCAGGATTCAACCCGTGGGACGCATCGGGATTGGAGTGGTTGACGACGTCGCCACCGCAGCACTGGAACTTCCACCACATTCCCATAGTGGAGAGTCGAACCCCTCTGTGGTACGACAGCGATGAGCTGAAAGTCGCTACCGGGCTGCGCAGCGACCGGCGTGAGTTCCTCTGTACGAGCGCGCTCGACGCCACGCCCGACAGCCGCCACGAGATGCCGGAAGAATCGTACTGGCCGCTCGTGATGGGTGTTGCGATGGCGGTGATGTTCATCGGCGCCGTGTTCACGCCGTGGGCGTACGTCGCCGGCTTTGTAGTAGCGATGATCGGCTTTGCCGGCTGGGCATGGCCGCGCGGTGAGAATCCGGATCGCATCGTGACGGTCGATCGCCGACCGCCCTTCGAGGCCGCATGAGAGAGCGCACGCCGAGGGCGGTGGTGAATGTGCGCGCACTGCCCGACGTCTGCTTCGGGCCGCGCGACATCATGTGGTGGGGCACCTTCGCGTTCGTCGTGGTAGAAGGCTGGACGATCGTGCTGACGATGGCAGCCTGGGTGTATCTCCAGCAGAACGTGCAGGCATGGCCGCCGCTTGGCACGCCGCTTCCGTCGCTGGGCCTACCGAGCATCGAGCTTGGCGTGATGCTGGCAAGTCTGCCGCTCGTGGCATGGTGCAACCGCGTCTTGCGTGAGTACGATCTCGCCAAGGCGCGCATCGGTTTTACGATCATTGGCGTGATCGGCATCGCAGTCACGGGCCTCCACATCGCGATGCTACTCGTCTCACTCAACGTGAAGTGGGACAGCAACGCCTACGGCTCGGCGCAGTGGCTGGTGTTGGTCTATCACGGCACGCTCGTGCTCGTGGAAGCATGCGAGGTGATTGGGCTGGCACTGGCCTACTGGTTCGCACCCGTCGAGGACAGGCACTTCCCCGACGGTGCCGACGCGATGATGTACTGGTACTTCATGGTCGCGACGTTCGCCGCGCTCTATCTGCTCTGCTTCTTCGGGCCGCGGTGGATATGAGCTCGATCTATCGACCACACGACGGCGACGAGGCGCCAGTCTCTGGCTCGCGAGAGGAGCGAGCGCCGGTATTGCAATGGATCGGCCTATTGTTGCCGGCCGCTACGTTTTTCGCGCATCTGCAAGTGGCGTATCTACTCGTGCCGTGGGCGTGCACGACCCATCAGGTGGTCTGGGTTCACGTCGCCGGTATCGCGTCGGTTGTACTCGCTGCGTATGGCACGTTGGCCGCGTGGCGCTCCTGGATGCGCGCTGGACGCGAGTATCCCGGTGAAGACGGTGGTGTGCTTCCGCGCACACGATTCCTCGGCGCCACAGGAGTGGGGATGGGGGCCATCTTCACGCTCATCCTGTTCGCGCAGTGGATTGCCGCGTTCTTCATTGGAGTGTGCCAATGAGACACTTGCGTCTGCTGCCGTTGCTCACGCTCGCGCTCTCGTGTGGATACCAGGCCGAGCGCGACGAGATGACGGAGCGCACACAGGGCGAGCGGGACGCGAAGGAAATTCGCGACGGCATCCGTGCTGGCGCGGCCGAGGACGTGGCGATCGGCTACTCGACGTCGGATGCGCGGTTCGTGCGCAACCTCGTCGGCTTTCAGGGGGCCGAGTCCGTGAAGTACGATGCTGACCAGGACGTCTGGTTCGTGACGAACATGACAGGCGCTGGATCCATGAAGGATGCGAACGGCTACATCTCGCGCATCAGCGCGGCGCATCCGGAGTCCGCGTCCGTCTTCATCGAGAGCGGAAAGGGTGGCGTCGTGCTCGACTCGCCGAAGGGGATTGCGCTGCACGGCGACACGCTCTGGGTGGCCGACATCAGCGTATTGCGCGCGTTCGATCGCCACACCGGTGCGCCGCTCGCCAATATCGATTTCGCGCCACTTGGCGCGGTGCAGCTCAATGACGTTGCCGTTGGTCCCGATGGACAGATTTACGTTACCGACACGGGCATCATGATGACACCGAAGGGCGTGCTGCATCTCGGGCCCGATCGCGTCTTCAGGGTGGGCGCGAGTCAGAGCATTTCCGTGATGGCCTCGGCGCCAACCGTAACGTGGCCGAACGGGATCCTGTGGAACACGGCCACGAAGCAATGGAACATCGTGTCGTTCGATCCGTTCAACGGTCGCATCTTCTCGCTCTCCGCCAACGGCGACAGCGCGCGCGTCATTCGTCAGGGACTCGGCCGGCTCGACGGAGTGGAGCTCCTCCCAAACGGCGCGTTGGTCTTTACGAGCTGGGCCGATTCGAGCATTCACCTGTTGAAAGACGGCACTGACCGCAAGATCATCCGGGAAGTCCCGGAAGCAGCTGACCTGGGTTTCGACACGCGCCGGAAACAGCTGGCCATTGCTCTCAGCGTACTCGGTCGCGTGCAGATCTGGAGTCTGGGAAACCTCGCTGGGAGCATGCGCTGATGCCCGCGGATTAACCGGTCGCGCCGCGCGGGCATGCTGATTGAACCTGATGCAGACAATGCTCGCCGTTTCGAGCGCATCCGATACCTCAGCCTGACGGAACATGGTACTCGCAACAGCAGGAGCGAGTCGCTCCGTGCGTGCAACATCCGACTCGTACGACAATCATGGCGACGAGGACTACGCGAGTTCGCATAACGTTGCGCGCCCGGAGCGAGTGGCATCCGTTGCGCTGGGCGCGGCGTTGATCACCCTCGCGCTTCGACGTCGTGATACCACCGGCGTCGCTGCCGCGCTCATCGGTGGGGTGCTCGTCCATCGCGGTGCGACCGGAAACTGCATGGTCTATCGGGCGCTCGGAGTGAGCACCGGCTCCGCCGAAGCAGTGCTCGATTCACATCGTGGCGACGTGACGGGCAGGGCCGCGACCGTCAACGCGCGCAAGGCGATCAAGGTGGAGCGGAGCGTCAGCGTGTTGCGTCCACGCG
>JAQBPV010000268.1 GCA_028287345.1 Gemmatimonadota bacterium | reverse complement strand
GCAGACCAGAGCAGCAGCGCCGCGAGGTAGAGCGTCATGCGTCCTTCTCGAGCTGCCGGATGAGCTTCTTGAGTTGCGCCAGCTCGTCGCGCGACGCTGAGCCGTCGCCCAAGGCGCGCAGCGCGAGCGCGCCAGCCGATCCGTCGAACACATTGTCGACGAACCGGCTGACGAGGCTACCGAGCGTGCGCTGTTCGTCGATGGCGGCTTCGTAGATGTGCTGCCGCTGCGCGTCATCGCGCTTCACGAGCCGCTTCGCGCGCATCATCTGCAGCAGCTTGAGCGTCGTCGTGTAGCTGGTGTCGCCACCGATGATCTCGTGGACATCCCGCACGGAGCTCGGTCCCTTCGCCCACAGCACGCGCAGGATCTCCAGCTCGGCACCAGTCGGCAAGGTCATACTTGACGATGTACGACAACCATCGTACTGTCAATGTACGATGCCTATCGTACTTGCGCTCCTCACAGCTCTCCAGAGTCAGAGCGTCGACACGGCAACAGCGCTCGACGCGTTGCGCGACGCCGCCACCGCCTGCCACCAGGACGCCGGCGCGCTCTGGTCGCGCTCCCTGTGCGGGCCCATCGCGCTCGTCGATCGAGGGACGCGACGCGTTATCGCCAACGACACCAACCCTCCCGCCGGCACCGGCTACGCCAACACGTCGATCACGTGGGCAGGCCGCTCGTGGGCGATGGTCATGCTGCCACTCCCTGCCGACCGCTTCGATCGAATCGCACTTGTGATGCACGAGGTTTTTCATCGCGAGCAGGCCGCGCTCGGCCTCGCTGGCAACGATCCACCGAACAACCAGCTCGACCAGCGCGACGGCCGCCGCTGGTTCCGACTCGAGCTTCGCGCCCTCGCAGCAGCGCTCGAAACAGGCGACAAGGCGGCGCGATCTCACATCGATGATGCGCTGACCTTCCGTGCTCGACGTCGAGCGCTATATCCGCTCGCCGACTCGCTGGAACCGGCGCTCGAGATGCAGGAGGGACTCGCCGAGTACACCGGCGATCGTCTGGCGATGGCCGTCACCGGCGAAGGACCTTCGCGTGTCGCGCGCCGTGTGCGCGAGTTTCAGTCGAGCTCGACGTACGTGCGGTCATTCGCCTACGCCACCGGCCCCGCGCTCGGCCTTCTGCTCGACCGCTTCGCTGCTGGTTGGCGCGCGGAGCTCAAGCGCACGCCCGATCCTGCGCGCATTCTCGCAAAGCACCTGCACTTTCGCGTGCCGCGCGATGCGGAACGACGAGCGAAGGCCTACGATGTTGCTGCAATCGACCGCGAAGAGGGCACTCGCGACTCTGCGCGCCGAGGCGCGATGACGGCCTACAAGGCGCGGCTGCTCGACGGACCGGTGCTCACGCTCACGCAATCGAATTTGAACCGGAACTTCGATCCCATGAGCCTCGTCGGTTTCGACATCACGAACACCATCTATCCCACGGGAGTCTTCAGTTCTGACTGGGGCGCGCTCGTGGTGACCACGGGCGGAGCGCTCGTCGCGAATGACTTCGGCCGAGTGCAGGTGGGCGCGCCGAGTCAGGCGCCGAGTGCCGATGATCGTACCGTGCGTGGCGACGGATGGGTGCTCACGCTCAAATCTGGGTGGTCGGTGGTTCCTGCGCCGGGTCGCTCGGGCAGCTACGTTCTGCGCAAGGGAGGTCCGTAGAACTGGCATATCACCCGGGAATCGTCATGCGCTCATCTCGCCTGCTCGTTATGTCTTCGCTGCTCGCGGTTGGCGTCGCGTGCGCCGAGAAGAAGGAAGCCCCCGCTCGGGAAAGCACGAAGGTCTCAGCCACTCCCAATCTCGGACCGAACGAGACGCGCATGCCGGTGGACGGCGGCGAGATCTGGTACAAGGTCACTGGCACCGGCTCGGCGACACCGGTGATCCTCCTGCACGGCGGGCCAGGCTTCAGCAGCTACTACCTGAAGCCACTCGAGGAGCTCGGCGACGATCGCAAGGTCGTCCGCTACGACCAGCTCGGAGGCGGCAAGTCGAGCGGCCTCACCGACACCGCGAAGATGAACATCGCGCATTTTGTGGCGGAACTCGATTCGCTGCGCGCGCATCTCGGCTACGAGAAAGTGCATCTCGTCGGCCACTCGTGGGGCACCATTCTTGGGCTCGAGTACTATCGGGCACACCCGCAGCATGTGGCGAGTCTCACGCTGGCCAGCGCAGCACTCGACATCCCGCAGTGGGAGCGTCACGCGCGCGATCTCCTGAAGACGCTTCCCGATTCACTGCAGCGCGCCGTGAAGACACGCGAAGCGGAGAAGAAGTTCGATGCGCCGGACTACATTGCCGCGATCGACGCCTTTTACAGCAAGTACGTATGGCTGCATCCGGTGAAGGCAGACCTGGACAGCACGATGCAGCAGATGAATGCCGGAATCTACAATTACCTGCAGGGACCGAGCGAGTTCACGATCACCGGCACGCTGAAGAATTACGATGCGACGCCGTTCCTGAAGAGCGTCAAGGTGCCGACGCTGTTCACGGTGGGTGACGTCGACGAGGCCGATCCGGTGACGATTCGCAAGCATGCAGCGATGGTTCCAGGCGCGAAGATCACCGTGATTCCCGGCTCGGCGCACCTCACGACGTGGGACAATCCGCAGGCGATGATCGCCGCGGTGCGCGATCACCTCCGTTCGGCTGATTCGACCCTCGCCAAGCCATGATGGTGCGCCGGGGCGTTCTCGCCCTGCCGTACAGTAGTGCTCCGCGAGTGCGGAAGGTCAACCGAAAAGCTCACACGGATTGACGCGGATGGTCACCAGCCACGGATGAACACTGATACTTCGGAAGAACAAGGACTTCCTTCTTATTCAGCCCCGCCTTATCCGTGTAAATCCGAGGCAGTTCCAGATCCGTGGACATCCGCGTGAGCTTTTTGCTGCCGTTACTGCAGAAGCCTTTGTGCAATCCGATCGGCGATGCCCTTGGCATCCAGGTTGTCGCTATCCGACAAGATGATGATCGTCGCGCGGCGGTCCGGGATGCGCATGAATGCATTCCGTTTTCCATCCGATGTGCCGAATGCGCTGAGCCGTGTGAGTCCGCGCATCTGATCAGCACTCCATCCGAGTGAATAGTCGAGCGGTGGATTCACGGACGCCGTATCGCTCCGGAATGTCCGCACGCTTTCCACGCCAAGTGCGAGGCGGTACAGTTCGTCGACATTGGACGACATCGCGCCGCTGCTGTCCGCGATCGTCTTGTGCCAGCCGACCGGCGTTCCCACGTACCGTGTGAGGCGCGCCGGATACGCGAGCTTGTCGTTCGCCAGCGCGAGCTGCCTCACCAGCGCTTCGATCGGTGCGGCGACGCCGCCGAGTGCGAAGTTGGGAACGGTCGTCGCCGGCATGTACTTCGGATGGTCCGGAATGCCGTACGCCTGATCGACGAACACCTTGCCACCCTGCGCCACGAGTACCGTCGCTTTGCCGCCGACGCCGGCGAACAGCGAATCGACGAACGCGCGCGACACTGGCGAACCATCCCACGCGCGGCGGATTACCCTACGTGCCGCGAGATCGTAGCGGTCGCCGGGATACAGCGTGAGGAACGGTTTGCGCGAATCGGTGGCATCCCTTCCGCCGTAGACGAACGCCTTGTTGCGGCCGATGATGTCTGCCGTGTCGCCGCGGACGACCCACGCTGTGCCTTCGTCTTCCGAGATGCCGAGGAGGTCCGGGCGTCGCGGCATCAGCGAATCGGCGAGGTCGCGCAAGCGCTCGCGCGCGACGACGTGTTGATCGATGGCGACGCCGCGCAGGAAGCCGAAGCCTTCCTCGTAGCCGGGCGCCATGATCACCTCGTTGCCGGAGCGCGCGCCGCGCAGCATGTACGTCGACAGGATCGACGCCCCAGCTGACGAGCCACCGACCACGCCGCCGCGCGCGAGGACATCGTGAAAGCCGCGCTCCGTCTTCGTGCCCGCATAGCTGTCGACGAGATGCCATTGACGACCGCCCTCGAACCATACGCCGCCTGCCTTGGCGAGCGGCTCCGCGAATTGGTCGCTATCTGCTACTTTCTTGTCGACCGTGTGGAGGACGCGGACATTCCGGGCGCCGGCGGCCTTGAGCGCGTTCATGCCGCGCCAGTTGGCCGGGTAAACCGAATCGCCGCCGGCGGTTGGGACATCGATGATGAGCGCATCGGGTCCGCCGGCCAACTCGATGAACTTCGTGAGGATCTCCGGACCCATAGAGCCCCCACCGACCACCACGACGGCACCTGTCGTTGGACCGACCCTTGGTGCCGATACTCCGGAGGCCTGCGTTGCGCGCGGAGTGCACGCGCTCGAGCTGAGCAGAAGCGCGCCGACCGCCGCCAACGCTAGATGTCGTCCCGGGCGTAGTGAGGGACCTGCTTTTGATTCTGGAAGCATGTTCGTCCGGAGTCGGGTTACACTTAGTAAACGCCTTTCAATCGTCGCTCGCCACATGCCACATCTTGCTCTGCCGGAAATCGTTCCTGGTGTCGTTACGCGTCTCGACACACAACTGCTGCGCTCTACGGGCGGTAGCGAGACGAATGCGCAGGTCACCGACACCGAGGACCGCGCCGTCACGGGCGAGCATGACTTTCTCGTCGTCGCCGTGAACACGAACACTGGCGTCTGCACGGCAGTTCCACTGTTCCCCAAGTCGTCGCCGGGCAGCGCGCCACTCGCGCCAGACAAGCGTCAGGGTGACGTCGGAAGCTGGCTCACCGATGACGTGCACTACTCGCGCTGGCAGCACTGGCGAATTCCGAGCAGCGCCGTGTCGATCGCGTCCAGCAACGACCCCGGCGACGTCGGCAACCGCCGCTCCTACGCACTCGGCGACGCCGATACGCTGCAGGATCTCGCCAATTGGGCGACGCGCAATCGGTGCGCCTTTCGCGGTGTGTAGATCGTCGGCGTCAACCTGAGAGTATTCTCAGCTTGACTTGCCAGCAGTCCGAACAATATTCGCCGCTGAACCCGCACGCGGAGAGTGTCGATGTTCGGATCCGAGATTCTCGATGTCGCCATCGGCGTCGCGCTCGTCTTCCTGATGATGAGCTTTCTCGCGACGGCGATTCGCGAGGCCATCGAATCGGTGGTGAAGGCGCGCGCGGTGTACCTCGAACGCGGCATCAGGCAGTTACTCGACGACATTGACGGCACCGGTATCGCGCAGGCCTTTTACGAGCATCCGCTCATTTTCTCGCTGTACGCGGGCGAGTATGATCCCAAGGATCGCCGGTTCCTGGGACGAGCGCTTCCGTCGTATGTGCCGGCGCGGAACTTCGCGGATACGCTGATCGATCTCGCCATCCGCGGCCCGGTGAAGAGCGAGTATGCCATCATGCAGACCGACGCGGTGCCGAGCGTCGCCGCTCTGCGCGCAAATGTCGGACGACTGAGAAGTCCGCAGCTCATTCGCGCCGTGCTCACGGCGATGGATCACGCCGGCAACGACATGAACGTCGTCCGCCAGAACATCCAGACGTGGTTCGACAGCGGAATGGACCGTGTGTCGGGACAGTACAAGCGACACACGCACTTCTGGCTGTTCCTCATCGGCCTCGTGCTCGCCGCTGGCCTCAACGTCAACGCCATCGTCATCACCAACCATCTCGCGCGCAACAAGGCTGTTCGCGAAGCGCTGGTGGCACGTGCGTCGGAAGTCACACGTGATTCGCTGTACGTCAAACACCTCACCGATACGGCATTCGGCAGAAAGGAAGCAGAACGTGTTCGCGAACAGTTGAACGAGCTCAATCTGCCCATCGGCATCGACAAGTATCACTGGCCGGATAGCTGGAAAGGCTACATACCCTTGATCGGTGGCATACTCATTACCGCCTTCGCCGTCACACTCGGCGCACCGTTCTGGTTCGATGCGCTGAACAAGATGATGGTCATCCGCTCGACGGTGAAGCCGCACGAGAAGAGCCCCGAGGAGTCGTCGGAAGATCGGCAGAAGCCGAAGGACAAGAAGCTGTCGAAGGAGACGGAAGACGTCGCGCCGCCACCTCCTCCTGCCGGCGATGCTGCGAATCCACCACCTCCTCCTCCACCACCCGAGAGGGCGTCAGTGCCGAGCGCTCCAACGCAGGAGTGGGCCACGGGTCAAGCTGACGAGGGTATCCTATGAGCGCCGGACTCTCGCTGTCCTCGTACACGCTCGCGAAGCCGACGAACAAGCTCGAGTACCTCGCTCCGCTCTTCCGCGACGCCGTCTCGGC
>JAQBPV010000223.1 GCA_028287345.1 Gemmatimonadota bacterium | reverse complement strand
GGCGTGGCCGCTTGAAAGTTGCGATGCACACGTCAATTCGCATCCCACACCATTTCGTGGTAAACGGTCATCAACCGGTCTCCAATGCTCTTCCAACCGTAGTGGGCTTCAACCAACTGCCTGCCGTTCGCACAGAGATGCTGACACAACGCGGGGTCTTGCACCAGACGCACGATCTTGTCGGCAAACTGTTCTGGCGTGTCGGCAACGAGGAGATGGTCACCGTCCACCACATCCAAGCCTTCACATCCGATCGTGGTCGAAACGACCGGCCGACCGAGCGCCATCGCTTCCAGAATCTTCAGCCGTGTTCCCCCGCCGGCGCGCAGCGGAACGATGCACACAGTACTCTCTTGATAATACGAAACCACGTCGTCCACCCGCCCTGTCACGTGTACCCCATCACCGCCAAGCGCTACAACCTCGGGGTGAGGATCCCCGCCGACAATCTGCAACTCAACTGCCGGGATTGCCCGACGAACACGCGGGAGAATGTCGCGACAAAAATATCGCACCGCGTCGATGCACGGCGGATACCCCATGCTGCCAATGAACATCAGTCTGGGCGGCGCAGCTTCGGCACGAGGCGGAAGCGGCTGATATCTCTCGGTATCCACTCCATTGGGAATGACATCGACGTGCAGGAACGGATTGGCTCTCAGCAATAATCCTCGGTCCGCCTCCGATACAGTCGTGCAACGATCGAACTTCCCGGCGTAGCGCGGCTCCCAGCGCCCCATCGCAGTACCGTTGACCCGAGCTCGCAACCTCTTGTCCCAGCGGTGCTCGACTTCGGAAATCCGTCCGAATTGCTGCGAAGTAAAGTTCTGAAACATCTCGATGCTCTTCCAGGATCCAGTCCGGGGAAGCGTCGCCAAGTACAGGCCCATGACCGATTCAATCTGCACGACATCGAAATCGGTCACGGAACAGAGCTGCCGAATCTTTCCGACGAGCTCGTCCGAATGCAGGAGCATCAACTCAGGGGGCTTGCCCTGTAGCGCATAGCGAAGCATACCGGGTGCCTTCGCCAGGCGAGTGCGCTGGGGCATGCTCGCGGTCTCGACGTTTACGCAGAACTGCCGTAAGTGCGACACCCCATCGGCGTCCTCCGGAGCTTCCAGGAGAGCGGCCAGCGACACGTCGTGGCGACTCGCCACCCGACGGAGCAGATTGTAGATGCGAATGCGACCGCCGGTGATCTGCGGATACGGCAGGTAGTTTGCGATCATCAGCACCCGCATCCTAGGCGCTCCGGTAGGTCATGACGCCCAACACCTGCGCCCACTGGGCCATCCAGACGCTGCTCCGGGTGGGGTTCGGAACTCCGAGGTCGCGAACAATGGCGCTGCCTGCCAGCCATTTCCCGATTGGTGAGCCGAAGCCCGACTTCCGTCGCCTGATCAATTCATCCGTGAGAGGCGTGGAGGGACTCCGGGCCAGCAGGCTCTTCCCCTTGAAGCGCCCGAACGTGCGGAGCACTGGCTCGAGGTCGCGCAACAGCCATGCGTCAACGAGCGGCGTTCGCAGCTCAACGCTGTGCGCCATGCTCGCCCAGTCGCTGTCACGGAGGAGCTGATTCCTCAGGTAGAGCGTCGATTCCATTCGACCCACGGCAGCGGCCGAGTCGGCCGGGATCGGCTCCGCGGCGATCCGGACAAGGTCGATCGGATTCACTCCGCCTAGCGCGATGTGGCTCAGCTCTTGGCCCATTAGCGCCGGAAGTTCGCTTGGCGCGAAGAAGCCGCGCTGGAGGTAATAGGCACCATAAAGCGACTCGGCACATTGCGGAAGCATTGCCCATCGGGCGTTGCGGCTGACACGCGCTCGCACGCGAAACATGCCACTAGCCAATTCTTGCAGTCCCGGAACGCGCCCCAACCGGCGCCAGTTGGCAACCAATGAAGCCAGTCTCGTGAACGTCGGGTACCCGTAAAACAACTCATCGCCACCCACGCCGGAAATTACCACCTTGAGCCCAAGCTCCGCCGTGACCTTGGCGGCGTACCAGGTATTGACTCCATCCCGGCTCGGTTGGTCGATACTGTCTAGAATCCTCGGGATGTCCTTCTCGAACTCCTCGCGCGTAACGGTGCGGATATGGTGATCGAGGCCGTAGCGTTGTGCGAGCTTGCGGGCCTCGGGCGCTTCGTCGTCGGGCGTACCGTGAAACTCGGAGAACGCGATGGTCGCCGCGGTGATATGCTGGCAGCCTACGTCTCTCATTAGCGCAGCCAGACTCCCCGAGTCGATTCCCCCCGAAAGGAACACACCGACGGGAACATCGGCGACCAGGTGACTCCGCACGGAAGAGAGCAGCGCGCTCCGGACGCTGTCCTGTACTTCGGCTTCGCTCAGTTGGCAGTCGGGCGCGGTCAGCCACGACGAACGAACGTCCCAGAACGAGGTGGCCGGCCCGGACTCGTTGGCATGGAGGCGACGCCATGATCCGGCGGGCACCGACTCAATGTCACGAAACCACGTTCGTGGCTCTGGAACACTTCCCGTCAGCCAGAAGCCGGCCTGACCGTAGGGGTCCGGCTCGGCTGACACCAAGCGCGCCGCGAGGATGGCCTTGACCTGTGACGCGACAACCCAGCCACGGCTGAACCGGCCCACATACAGTGGCTTGATACCGTATGGATCCCGTGCCACGAGCATCGATTTGGTAACAGTGTCCCAAATTGCGAACGCAAACATGCCGCGCAGCTTTGGCAACATCTCCACGCCGAGGCGCTGATAAAGCGCCAACAGCACCTCAGTGTCGCCCTCGGTCCGGAACGTGACACCGTCACGAATCAATTCCGAGCGAATCTCACGGTAGTTGTAGATCTCGCCGTTGTACGCAATCACATACCGGCCATCCGTGCTCGTCATCGGCTGGCTCGATCGATCATCAAGATCCAGAATCGCCAAGCGACGATGCCCGAGTGCCGCCGTTCCGTCGGGCGATAACCAGCAACCACCGGCGTCTGGCCCCCGAGACAGCATGCGGTCCGCCATGCGCCGCACAACGTCGCCAGCGCTTACACTGGAGCCGGGGCATAGCACGACCGCGCCCAACCCGCACATAGCTAGATCCGTCCATGCCAGCGACCTAGCCGGCTGCTGCAGGTGATACCCCTGATCATCGCTCGCTCCGTAGTGGTTGCCGCACCCGACACGCCTACCCGCATCGATGGAGTCGCAACACACTCGCGACGATGCAGACTACTTCTATAAATCCAACATTCCGCGAGCGCCCAGCAACTCCAGCTGCGGCCGCGCACCGCGCCGGATTGCCTCGGCCTCATCTTTTGTGAAACCAACATCCTTTGTCGGATGGGGCACAAACTCGGGTCCGGCTCGAATACCGAGGAAAGCGAGAATTCTCCTTGATTCGCCCGCTGGATCCCTCATCATGCGGCCGAACTGAACGATGTAGGTGTTTGGCTCAGAGCAGTATTGCAGTGCGAGGTCCGCACAGATGCACCAATTCTGCGTGTGCTCCTCGATCGTGAAAGTCCGGCGCTCCGGGGTTGTGAGGGACTCACCCCACGCTCTTCGGGTCATCGACCACACAGTGGCGACGGGGTCGCGCACGACAAAAAGAAACATGGATGCCGGAAACAGACTCCTGACATGAAGGAGAAACCGTGCGTAGTCTCCCGATGGAAACGCGACCGGCTCGAGCGGTTCCTTGTCCATGAGCAGCTGCTTCCCGGCCAAATTGCGCACGCCGGCGTAATACCCAAGAACCATGTTGCGTACCAGTGGGAGGACCTGCGTGCTATCAGCATTCAGGCTCCCAAACCTGTCGACTTCGTCGAGGCATCGATGAGCTGCGATCAGGATGCGCGATTCCTGGAAGGCGGCGATGCGGCTTTGACGAGCAAGCCAGTCGATCAGCGCCGTTGTGCCAGAGCGCGGCGCCCCGGATAGCAGGCAAAAATCTCGAGGAGCAATTTTGAACGGCATTTGAAACTTGAGCATTACGTATCCTCACAATTCTCGGCATGCCGTCGTGACATAAAATCGCCTGCTCGCGCGCGACGATACTGCCGACGTCAGCCTTCAAGGGACCTCCCACGGCAAGTGCCTGTCCTTGGTCGTGAGTCCTAAGGAGGTCTGCAGCAGTCATGATTGAGCTTCGCTCAAGATGGCCTGATGAGAAGCTCCCGAGCTCGGAAGAGTGAGGTCACAAGCTACGCGATCGTAGTCAACACTTCCGCAAGTTTTACGGCCAACGTCTTGCGATCGAATGACTCGATACCGTCGGTGGCCACCCGCATCGGGCTGAGCGTCTCACTTTGGCGAAGGACACCCGCGATGGCTTGGCGTATTCCATCTGCGTCGTGCGGTTCTACCGTCAGCCCAAGCTTATGCTCCTTGACGAAGTCTGCTGCGGCACCCGGACAGCTGAGCAAAAGGACCGGCGGCCCGCCAATGGCCCAGTATTCATAGATCTTAGCTGGGATGATGGTCGACCAGTTTTCATAATTGATCGCAAGCAACAGGTCGGCTGACTTCATGAGATTAAGGACGCTATTGTGTGGCAGATGCCCGATTCCCTTGATCACGCTCGACAGGCCCATTTCATTGGCGAGCCGTTGCTGCACGTTCGTGAGGTCACCCGCGAAGATGACCGTTAGCCGTTCGGCTAACGCGGGTTCGAGGCGAATCAAGTCTCGAACAGCCCGGAATAGTCCTTCCGGGTCGCGCCCCCAGGATTGGGAATCATTCATGGCGCCCGCATGGACAATCGTGAACGTCTTCCTGTTCCCGCCGGTTGGCACAGCGGCCAGAGCGGCGAAATCTTCGAGATCGCAGCCATTCGGTATGAGCGTAAACTTATCGACAGCCTGCGTCGGATACCGCCGGATGAAGGACAACCGGCTCCATTCTGTGACCAGAACGACCTTATCAGCCGACGTTACGGCCCACTTTTCCATCCATCGATGGATCATTCGCACCGGCGCCGGTCTGGAACGATGCCAAGGTGTGTCGATCCAATCGTCGCGGAAGTCCAGGATCATCGGCTTCCACGTGATCCGCTTCAGCAAGGCCCCGATCAGCGCGGCGGAGTGAGGTGGGCATGTGGCAAAAATGACGTCACTGTGCTCGTTCTTCACAATCTGTCGCCCCCGGCGTACCGCGAAAGGCAGCCAAAGGAGTGACCGATCCGGCACGACGAAGTTCCGAAATCCCCAACGGCGCGCCCCACCAAAGATCTTCACGAGGAGTTTCGTCAGCGAGTTACGCTGACCAAAAGCCCGTTCTCGCTCGAGATACGTCCATGACGGCTCCCCTGCATTGGTCCTATGGATCGTCACCTCTGGACCGATCTCCGAAAGCAAGGCCTGACTCCCCTGTCTCCGATCCGATTCATACTCTCGGCGATCGTCAATCGTGAGGACCGATGGAAGCCATCCCAACGCCGGCAAGTATTTAATGAACTTGGCGACGCGAATTGAGTGGCCCGTTGACTGGAATGGCGGAAACACTCGGGCGATCATCAACACCCTTTTCGCCGGCGGTTGATCACCCCTCATCGGTACCAACCATGGCAAGCGATTCGTCGGCCACTCGAATCTGCCAACGGAACGACGCACGCTCGTCGAATGGGTTTCGCTCGTACCGCGCCACTAGCGCACGATTGCGTTGCTTGATGCCGTACTGTTGCGAATACCACGTGTCCGTCACCTCTAACGTCACTCCTTCCTCGGCGATTCCCATGACGGCAAACGACCTGCCTTCCTTGTATACGGCGACCGCGCGCTCGTTTTCGCAAACTTTCAAGTCCAAGCCTGGGGCAAAATGAAAAGACCATTCTACCATGCCTGTCGCGGACCCCATGACGGTATCGACCAACTCCCACACTCCGCGTTGCGGGTGACTTAATTCACGGCTCAACCGTACTCGACCTGCGTAGCTCAAAGCACCCTCGACATGCTGTCCGCTCCATGCGGTGCACCTGGCCTCCGGGACTTGCACCCAGTTGAAGTTCGGCAACGGAACCGCCTGCTCACAGTGATCCAGCATCACGGTGTTGTGGGCAGCTGTCAGGCGAAAATGGTCCCTCAACTCTCCGTGATACATGTAGGTGCCCGAGTCTACCAGGAGTGGCTGACCACTGACCCACATAACCACACTGAGAAGATCGCAGTGGGCGTGCGCACATTGTCCCTCGCCGCCGAGGCCGAACGCACCACATCTGAAAAACGCGACATCAGTGTCGTTAGACCATTCATCCCGGATGACATAGTGTCCTGCGTCGGGAAACCCCTTTGACGTCAGTTGCGGTGGTCGGGCTTCGAGACCTCGCCATTTCATCAGGCCGACATCACCCAACAGCCAGAAGGCCTCCTCGTCGAAACTCTCGGCGACATATTTCCAGTCGGCCCGCCCAAACAGCGACGCGCCTGCCGACAACAGCGGACGAAAGTCCCAGAAGTCCTTTGCCTGCCCAAGCCCGAGCGCACGACCGTAGTCTGAGTCGCCCCACATTGGAGCTGATCCGGTCGGTGACGACGTGAAGAGGACATAGTCGAGCATCCGCTCCAGGATGACTTCGAGGACCGGCACAGGCGGAAGGGCGCCGGCACGGCTGCGTGCCACGACTAGCAGGAGCAGCTCCGCGATGAACCGATGGTATCCGGTGGCTTGTTCCTTGTTGACGCCGTCGGGGTAGGTTTGTGCGGTGGCTTGTCCGTCCAGCAGATTCAGCCCCGCGTCGCGCCACTTGGCCGCATCCCGGAATTCGGGAAACGCTGCTCCCACGAGCGCCAAGCCAGCAACTTCTGCCAACAGGTGATTGTTCGGGACAAGTTCCCGGGCTCGTCGTGTTTGCAGATGGGTGGTCAGGAAATCTGCCTGCTGCCAAAGGCTCTTGAGAAAAGAGCTCGCGGCGCGTTCCATGAATCTTGGCGAGCTCCGAACGAACTGGAACGCCGTGGTCCACGCCATGATGCGAATCGATATCTCCAGCCCGTAGTGCCAATTGACGCCGTGCTGTAGCGGATTGGCTTCTATCCACGTCTCGAGATGAGAATTGAGTACGTCTACGTAGCGTTCGTCACCGGTGAGCCAATAGGCGATCCCGAGCGTGATGAAGTGTTGGTGCCGGTTGAGTTCCCAGAATACGATGAGATCAACCGGACGCTGAGAGCCAACGTACCGACCGACGCGACTTCGGTGAACCACTGGCCAACGCCAACCGGTGACCGGGTCCTTCTGCCAATCGATGCCACCTGGAAAATGAAAAGTTCTTCCGAGCAGGGACAGTTCGTTGCGACGACATGCATCGGCTGCGGCAACAACCGCTACGAGGTACGCAGGATGGGACTCGCGCAGAATCGCACGTGTCGCCTGCGCAAACTCATGCGGTAGCATGAACGACGACGCCGGACGGGCAGCCAGGTGGGCAAGGAGTTCGTCCACCGAGTGCCACTCGCGGGTCGTGCGCCCGAGCAGTGCCGCGTCGCTCATTCCGCGTCGCGCCCGCCATCCATACCACAACGACAGGCTATAGATACGGGTGGCGCCGAAGGCCACCCCCCATACACGCCGCAGCGTACCCCAGGGGCCCATTTCCAGGCTGCGACGAAGAAGGTGCGATATACGCGCTTGGATCATCCGCCGGTTACCCTGCTCCAGACGACTGCGACCGTCCTTCTCTCGTCGTCGTCGACTTCACCAAGCAACAAGAGTGATGCGGCATAGACCAGCACCGCCGCCGTGATGCTCAATAGGAGGTGCCCCACGGATACCTTGCCTTCCACACCAGACATCCGATAAGTCGCCCATGCCACTAGGCCCATTGCGGCCGATGCGACCGTCGCGTTGCGCAGGGTGCTGAATGGAAAGCGCCACGTCAGATAAGCGCGTGACGCCCTCTCATTGAACAAAAGCAGGGCGGTGTAGCCGACCACTGTCGAGATCGCGGAAGCCGTATAGCCCACGTGTGGAACGAGCACAAATTGCAGGCCTATATGGACGGTGGCGGCGGCAAGCTGGTTCGCCCCGAGTCGCCGCGCTTGCCGCTTGATAGTCAGGCCCATCATCGCGATGTTCGCCAGCCCCCAGATGAAACTGGAGAACACGACGAATCCGACAATCCTCGATCCTTCGTAGTAGGCGGGCGCCGTGAGCAGCGCGACAAACGGAAACGCCAGGACCGTCAGCCCGACAGCGGCCGGGAGGCACACGAGCAGGTATAACCGAGTGACCATGATCAGGGTGGACTCGGTCGCCTCCCGCCCCTCTGTTTCCCAGGTCCGGTAGACCAACGGCGACACGCTGAGCAGAAACAACGACACCAGGAGCTCGATGCTCTTCGCAGAGATGTTATAAGACACCGAGTACAACCCGACTTCGCGTGCCGGCCGCAGCAAGCCGATGACGAACAGGTCAGACACGCGGAGAGCCCACATTGCTAGGCTTCCCAGCGCCAAAGGCCAGGCGTATTGCCAGAGATGAATGGCGTCGGGAAGACGAAACTGGCGAGGGTGAATTCCGACATTCCTGGTGGCGAGAAAAACCAGGAAGGGTAGCGCGAGCGTCAGCGCAAGGAGTGTCCCCAGCAGGAGCCCCGCGACACCAAAACCCAAGGCGACGAGCGACAACAGGCCGAGCCCGAGTCCACCGTAGTTCGTGGCCAGTTGAAATGAAGTGTACAGACCGCTCCGGCGCTGCGCCCTGATCACTGCCATGAAGACAGTGAAGATGCTCTGGGCAACAAAAATAAGGATGATCAGGGGCAACAGGTGAACCAGCCACGCGGGTAGCACTCTCCGGAACAGCGCGAGCGCGAGAAATCCGAGCGCCGCCAATCCGCCGACGACGGCGCCGGTTGACATGCCAACGCTCGAGAAGAAGATGTCGACGGTGGCCTTGGTCTCGTAGCCCGAATAAAAACGGATCACGGCGCTCGCCATGCCCGATGCGGCCAAGGCAACCAGTAGTGCCGATACGCCCAGCGCCGTGGCCCAGTAGCCATACTCTGCAGGCGTGAGCAGCCTCGTGAGGATCGGCGTCGTGACGAAGGCGGTCACCGCTGGTAGAAACTGGGCCGGTGCGTAGGTCGCCAGGTCTTTGACGAAGCTCTTCTTCACAGGCCCACCCGCATGCCTTCGGGGCCAGCCGCTTCGCTCGATCGGTAATTCCGGAGAATCAGCTCATTGACACCGAGGAGAATGCCGAACACGGGGGTCCAGCCCCATTGCATGAACGACGAGTTCGCGCCGGCCGCAATAACGACCACCAGATACACGACGGTAAAGCCCAACACGACCCCGCGCATTCGATTGTCGGAGACACCGCGCCAGTTCTTGAAGCCTCGGAGCAAGAAGAGCAGCGACAGCCACACGAAGCTGAGATACCCGAGCAGCCCGGATTGCAGCAGAATCCACAAGTGACCGTTGTGAATGTGTCGCGTGAGCACATGGAATCCGCCGGCGTCACGCCAGTCGATCCTGAGGTCCACCGGTCGGTACGCGGCTCCCATTCCCAAGCCGATGAGAGGACTCGATTCGATGGCGGAAAAAGCATATCCGGCCTCGATCCGTCGCCAGTCTACGGAGCCATCCTGACCCTGAAACGTCCCGCTGCTCCCGAGCGTGCTGAACCTGTCCCACGACGCCGCCAGGAAGTTCGAGGCTCGCGAGTCAGGCGCATTGAAGACGACAAGCAGAAGCAGGGCCGCCGAGAAAATGATCGCTAATCCCCAACCGACAAGGCGCCGCCGTGACGGTCCCTTGAGGAGCACCATCAGTACAAACACTCCGATGATCAACGCAGTCCAGTAGCTGCGCAGGAACGTCAGGAGAAGCGCCGCCCCCATCAAGCCGGATTGGCAGAATCTCAGCAGACCTCTGGAGGAGAACTTCTCACACGCCCAAATGGAGAGGATCGTCACGAAGGACACCACGACGACGGAGAATCCGGGCGGCGCAATTCGTGTGACCGCGTCGAACGTTCTACCTTGGGTTTCCAGTGCCTCGACCCGGCCTGGCAACAACTCCACTGAATTACCCAGCACGTATTGTGCGATCATGGCGATGGCCACGACGCTGGCAAGAAAAAAGATGCCATTCAGCAAGAAGAGGAGCTGGCGGCGATCCCTGACGAGATTCGTGACCGCGAAAAAGGTCAGGTAGTACGAAAAGACCCGGGTCGCTCTCATCGCATCATGGATGTCCACAGACGACTGCGCGATCGCCACAAATGTCGATAAGAGCGTCACGCAATAGAAAACAAGGAGCGGTCGATCGAGTCGCGTGCGGACGATCCGGTAGCCGGGCACCACCAGCCATTGCAAGCCAACGAGCCCCAGCAAACCCAGCAACATGATGTCGGGGATGTGAACACTGAACCCGCCCGCGGAGACCAGCGGCAGGCGGTCCTCGAAGAGAATGCTCGACGTCGCGACAAGTATTCCCAGCAACGTGACCGGAGCGATCATCGGCGCCGTGATGACACCAAGCACCGCGAACAAACCAGCGCTCGCTGTACGAGGCGCCGGTCGAATCGTCGTGCTCGTGAAGAACGCTCGCTGTTCGACCGGGAAATGCGACTCCACTTCGTCGCGCCCCTTTGCCCCATTTCCTCTCGTCAGTCTCAACGTGACGCTGCTTGAGGGTGCGGCGTTCCGACATCCGCAAGCGCGCGTCCAAATGCGGCTGCGTAGGCGTAGCGCATGTGCAAGGAAAGATTCGTCGTCCGCCTTCGACCGCGCGGTGGCTCATCAACCACGATCCGATTAACGATGAAATCCTGGTCACGAGCGAGCATGCGGGTGTCGAAGAAGAGCCCGACCTGCGGGTGCGATGCCCGCAATGCGCGCAGCATCCCGCGGTCCACGCCATTGCCATTGAATGGAAAAGCGAATGGCACCTCCGTTCTGTCCACGAGCGTGGCCACCGTCGAGCAGGATGCGACGATTTCCGCCTTCGCATCGGCCGCGGACAGCGAGTCAAGCCTCACATGGGTCACACCGTGCGCGCCAATTGCGAATCCCTCGGATGCCATCGACTGCACTTGCGCCGTCGTCAGGTAGGGAGCGGTCTTCTGCAGGTATCCGGCGACATCAACTCCTAGCCGCCGGCAAACTTCGTCGATCGCTGGCTCGTCCTGTGACGTCGTCTGCCGCAGTCGGCTTGGTAGGTTCCCGTTAGCACCGCCATTGACATCGAGTATTGCCGCGAGATCACTCCCGATGGCGGCTGCGGCCACCGGTGGCAGGTGCCGGTAGGCCTCGATGCATAGTGATGCTTTGTGGCGGTAGAAAAGTTGACGGTTATCAAGAAAGCCGGTAGTGACGAAGAAGACCGCGGGGGTGCCGTGTTTCAGCAAGAGTGGACGAATGATCGTGTGGCATTCCGCGAGTCCGTCATCGAACGTTACCAGAGCCTTCGGCCGCTTGTCGCGCGCGCTCACGCGCCCTGCGCGAAGATCGTCATATCCGACAACGTTGAACTCTCTCCGGATAAACTCAAGGTCGCAGGTAAGCTGGGCGGGCGTCTTGGCTGGATAGAGGTGCTTCAGATGGGCGAGCGGCTCATCGGACACCGTGTGATAGCAGAATCCGACAACGTCTCGCGCGATGAGTCGCGCGTACAGCCGTACCGGTAAAACGCGCAGCACGCCCGCGCACAGTCTCGCCGCCCGTGATCTCACAACAAACCGTCGACTGGCACCAGGATCGAATAGGGCGCGTGCCGCGGACGTTGCTCCTCCCAACGACACGTGACGAACACGCGCATGCCCCGTCGATAGGTCACGACGCCAGAGACCCGAGGTACTGCCGGGTAAGCAGGGCCACGAACCGCGGATTGTGGTAGGCATAGCGCCACCATAGCCGCCGCGGCTCTGTCGCCAGACGGAATAGCCACTCGAGCCCCGCGTTCTGCATCCAGTTGGGCGCCAAGGGCTTCGACCCCGCCAGAAAGTCAAACGCCGCGCCAACACCAAGCATCACGGAGCCTACCTTTCCCCGGTGCGCCGCCATCCATCGTTCCTGCTTGGGGCAACCTAGTCCGACAAACAGAATGCGCGCCCCGGAGGCGTTGATGTCAGCGATGATAGCGTCGTCCTCTGCCGCCGTGACCGGCCGAAACGGCGGCGAACACTCGTAGGCAACCCGCAATGTCGGGAATCGCTTAATACACTCGGTGACCATGCGTCGTAACACAGCGGGACTCCCGCCGTAAAATCCTACCGGCGTCCCTTCTGCCGCCGCGTGCCGGAGCACCTGCAGGGTCAGCCTAATTCCGACGACGCGGGTTGCCGAGCGCACCCCGAACATTCGCAATGCCCACACCAAGGGCATGCCATCCGGGGTTACGAGATCGGCGCCATTCACGATCCCGCGAAAGGCGTCGGAATCATGCGTCTCCATTGTCATGTGCACATTGGCCACGCACACGTAACGCGATTCAGCGGATCCGGCCCACGCCAGCACACGAATCGCTGCGTCCGCATAGCAGGTTGCATCCGTCCGCATTCCGAGGATCACTCTCGAGACAAGCCCCGACGTCTCGGCCGCGTATTGGACGACCGCGCTTGTCATCGGGAACGCCCGGAATGATCAAAGTCCGAGACATAGTAGCGTTCCACTTCGGCGAGGTACCGATATGAGCCGTCGTCTTCACCACGGCGCGGATCGATGTCGTTGAGCAACGTGCCAACGACCGGCGCACGGGCTGCAGTCAACTGATCGATCGCATACGTAAGTTCCTCCATGCTGGTGTGGCCTGCGCGAATCACCAGGATCACTCCGTCGGCGGCAGAACCCAGCAATGCGGCATCGGCGAGCAGGTTGACCGGCGGACTGTCAACGATCACGAGGTCGAACTGCGGCGCCAGATTGCTGAGCACAGCCCGCACATGCTCGATCTCGAGCAGCCGCCCCGGCGTCTGAAGCCGAGCGCCAGAAGGGAGGATCGTAAGAGAGCCGATGTCGCCGATCGCGATACTATGGGCAGCTTCCTCGAATCGGACAGAGCTACTCAGCAGTTCTGCGAAGCCTGGTGCTCGTGGACAGCCGAACACTTCGTTCACTAAACCGCACCGCAGATCGCCGTCCACGAACAGTACATTGAGGCCCCGCCCAGCCAGCGTCAGCGCGAGGTTGCTGGCCGAGAGCGTTTTCCCTTCGCCGGGTAGCGGGCTGGTGACGACCAGGACCTTCAGCGGATGCTCCTGATGTGTCAGTGCCAGATTCGCGTACAGTTGATTAAACGACTCGACGTAACCGGCCATCACCCCCGGGCGGGTCACGAGACGGGCGGCGACGCTCCCCGCTGGCGATCCATTTGGTGCGCCGACAGGGAGCGGGACAGCGCCGATCCGTCGCGTCGCCGCATACGCGTTTGGGTTCTTATTGCGCATCCGTCCGGTGAGCAATCCTTGCCGCGGAGAATGCAAATGCGGAATCGCGGCCAGAATTGGGAGCCCCGAAGCACGCATGACATCAGAGCGCGAGCGCACTGCACGATCACTCAGGTCCCTATAGAACGCCGCGCCCATACCCAAGATCGAGCCAAGCACCAGCGATAGGGCCAAGTTGACAATCGGCCTTGGTCGAACGGGCCTGGATGGAGTGATCGCAGCGTCGACGACACGGATTGACGGGTCATCCATTGCCTGAGTAATCTCTGCTTCCTTGAGCCGCGTCTGGATCAGCGTGTAGAGATCTTGCTGCACCCGGACCTCGCGCTCGAGCCGCGCCGTCTGGACTTCTTTCGCCGGGAGCGAATCCAGAGCCCCGCCAAAACGTCTCGCCACGTCCGCGAGGGAGGCAACTTGGTTCGTCAGCCCTTGGAGATAAGTCTCCGCAATGCCTTGAAGTTGAGCGTCGAGCTCGCGGATCCGGGTCGTGAGTGCCTGCACGTCGGGGTCAAGTGCCGTTCGGCGCGTCAAAAGCGTGGATCGTTGGTCCTCAATCCGGGCCAACGAACCGAGCAACTCCGATGCGGCCTGATTACGAAACAGCGTCGGGAACGAGATGAGCCGACGCGATGGCGCCTGCCCGCCAGACGCGGCACGGCCTGAATCGCTCTTCATCTGCTGGAGGAGCATGGCCAGCGCCTGCCGCTCCGCCTCAACACCGCCGCGGTCTGCCTGAATCTGCGCCAGGCGTCCGACCTGAGTCCGCGATTGCTCGTCGACGTTTACGACGCCGGCGCGTTCGCGGTAAGCGCGCAGCGCCTCCTCGGCGACTGCGAGCTGCACACCCAAGGTGTCAAGTTGTCGCCTGAGAAAGCCGACGGTGCTTCCGGTCTGCGCGAGTTGAACGCCCCGCCGACTGATGATGAGTTGTCTGGCCAGCAAGTTTGCTCCGGCCGCCGCCCGTGAAGGGTCGCTCCCTCCAACGGTAATGGCGACCAGATCAGCATCCCTCGCCGGACGCGAGACCTTGAGCGCGGACTCGAACCTCGCAACCGCTTCACCCATCGAGACAATCTGCAGCTGGATCTCGGGAACCCTGACGGCTGCAGGCCGCAGCGAAAGCGTGACACCAGCCACCTGCGCCGTATCGCCGATTCGCACCAGAACCGCGTTGGAAGACGATCCGGATTCGCGGATCGAAACCCGACCGTCCGCGGCGGGCACTAACTCCAGCGTCAACGTATCGACGCTTGGCGCAACTCGAAGCACCGCGAAGACATCCGAAGTATGAGTACGCTTCGGCACGACCAACTCGGCTCGCAGCCCGAGTGAATCGATCACCGGCCTGGCGAGGCTTCGCTGCTGCAGCACCGCCATTTCGGTGCCGATCTGGTTCTCATTCGTGGCGAATTGCTGCATCAGTTGCGGCAGGTTCACCTTCTGCAACTCAAATCGCAAGACGCTCGTGGCCTCATAGACCGGCGCCGAGCGCAGGGTATACGCGGCGACCAACGCGACCGTAACGATCAGGGATCCCACCACCCATCCCCAGCGGCGACGCAAAATCACGAGCACGCTGGTCAACCTGACGTCTTCGGTTCGCGGCGGATAGCCGATACTCTCGATCGGAGGCAGAGTGCGTCCGAGAGGAAGGAACTGTGGCATTCGCCTCAGCGCCGGATCAGTGCGGTGACGATCACAGCCACGCTCGTGATCCCGGCACCGATCACCCCTGCATTCAGGGAGAGCCAGCTTCTCTGAGAAACCTGCAACTGATCTCCTGAATGCAGCGAGAGGTCTGTCATGGCGGACGCCGCCGAGAGTTCCACGGCCACGCACTTGCCGTCGCGCCACAACTCGATGTTTTTCGTGTTGCCCACGGAAGTCACCCCGCCGGCCATCGCCAGGACATCGGTGACCTTCATCGTCGCGTCGACGTGGTAGAGCCCCGGATTCTTCACCTGGCCCAGGACCTGAACTCGCCGCAGAAACGTCAGCTCCACCGACGGATCCTGGAGGAAACGAGCGTATCCTGCGACAAGCAGTGCCTTGACCGAGTCGCTCGTGAGCCGGCCTACCGGCAGCCCGCCAATCTTCGGAAAGACCACGACGCCGCTCTCGTCCACGCCGAAGTCCCCCGAGAGATCCGGCTCGCGCCAGATCTTGACGCGGACCACATCTCCTGGGATGAGCACCGGGTTGATCCCGCGCGAACCCGCAGGCATCTGCGCCGACGCGGAACTCACGCCCGCGAAGGCAAACACCGCGGCGACAGCCGCGATCAAGCGCAGTGGGTTCACGGGTTTCGATGTGCGAGGAGCAGCAAGGCCAGCGCGAGCTTCATTTTCCGTCGTGGGCAGGGATACGGCTTAAGCGGGACGGTCAACAGGGTCCCGCCCGGAGCGGTCAACTTCGCCGCGGGGGCCCTTGGTAGGGTGATCGTCGTGTCGTCAGCCTCTACGGGGTGGACTGACGACAGACGCGGTAGTCACATAGGCCGGACGGTTCACGTTCGTCGGATGGGGCACTGCGGAAAGGCACTGCGGAAAGGCACTGCGGAAAGGCACTGCAATCAGAATTGACGGAAGCGCAGCGACAACGGAAGCTGAGCGCTTCAAGCATCGATATGTGATCAGCTTGCACCCGTTCTGCGAAGCACCGCGGGCACGGTCTTAAGTAAAACAGCGAGGTCCAGCGCCAACGACCACCGATCGATGTACTTCAGGTCAAGCTCGACCCACTTGCCGAAGCCGAGCTCATTGCGCCCTCCGATTTGCCAGAGACAGGTCAATCCGGGCCGCACACTGAAGCGGCGCATCAGCCACGCTTCCTCGAAGCGGCTTACGTCTCGCAGTGGCAGTGGCCTAGGCCCCACGAGCGCCATGTCTCCCCTGATCACATTCCAAAGCTGTGGCAACTCATCGAGTGACGTGTGGCGCAGGAACGCGCCAACGCGCGTGACCCGCGGATCGTTCTTGATCTTGAATGCAGGGCCGTCGACTTCGTTCCTGCTCTCGAGCGACGCCTGTAGGCTCTCCGCGTCGAGCACCATCGTGCGGAACTTGTACATCTTGAAGCGGCGCTTGTTGAGTCCGACACGCACCTGCGAAAAGACGACCGGCCCCGGGCTCGTGAGCTTCACGGTGAGCGCGATCATCAATAGCAGCGGGGAAAGCAACACCACGCCGAACAGCGCAGATCCAAAATCGATGGCTCGCTTGACGAGAAGCCGCCAGTCGTCATGGACGACATTCATCGACACGACGGAGAGATTGCCGGCCGTGTTGATCCGAGGGCGTGCGATCGTCGAGGAGAACGTGTCGGCGAGATAGAGGGAGTGCACACCACCACGCTCGCAGACGCCGATAATTTGCTCGATCTCCTCGTAGCGCGACTTCACGGGCAGAGCAATGAACACCTCATCTACTACCGAGTGCATGAAGAATGCTTCGATCTCGGTGTTGGCGACAAAGTCATGATCCACGAAGACCGGCGCTGATTCGGCGCCTGGCACGTCGGTTACGGCAACCAGTTCGTAACGCACCAGGGGATGCCGATTCAGATCCTTCCAGAGCGTTGCGGCGCGCGGGCCGATGCCGGCGATGACGATGCGCCGCGGCGTGCTCCGCTGCCGGCGCACAAATGCTGACATGCGCGCGCCAAGGTGAACGACAAGTGTCCCTGCCACCGTGCCAGCCCAGAGAGCCACGAGTGTGACGACTCCGAGACGGCCAGATCGGCTGGTCAGCGGCACGATCATCGACGCCGCCGTTCCGAGCGAGCATCCAACTAGTACCCTCACAACGGTCGCACGGAGTGACCAGGTGCGTGACTCGTCGTATGCGCCCGTAAAGGTGAGGGCCACGGGCCAGATCACAACGAAGACGCCGAGGAGGAGCGCGTTCTTCACGGTGACACGAAACGCGAGGAACGCGCTAAGTCCGCCCGGCCGAACATCGGCGGTAGCCACGAAGACGATCGCCAACAGCACGACGAGAGCCACTACGGTGTCGAGCGGTCGGCACCAATTGGCTGTCCATACCGCGGCACTCGCACCGGAGAGTCTGGATTCTGCTTCTCGCGCAGGACCGGTTCCGCGCTCGTGTGACCTTTCGGTTGCTGGTGACCTATCGCCAACTAGCGAGATCGCCCTTGCCGGCGTGGGCGAGAAGTCGATACTCGTCGCGCGCCGGCCGATATGGCTCTCCAACGGCATCGTCGGGCTACCTCTATTTGATCTGCCGGAATTCGGACTCTATTGAAGCCCGCACGAAGCTTGGTGCGGTCCCTAGCGACGGTCCCCAAGGGCTTGGGAATCATCCGCCACCGTCCGTAGACATACTGGGCTGCGCAGGCGCCATGCCACCGAGTGAACTGCTGTATGTAACGTGGCAGCAGCGACTTATAGGGAGAGTTGAACAGAAGGAAGACGTAAACTGATGGTGTTACGACACACTATGTAACACAGAAACAACAGAAGCATGGTCTTTTGTCTTCCCCCGATTTCATGGAGACCGGCGTACCCTGCGTCGCGGAGTCTTCCGTTAGCGGCCCGGCTGACCGAGCCTAAGCTCGTGTCGGCGCTGCGATTGTGCCACACCTCGATGAACTGGACAGAGAGCGCCGCGCCGCGGCATGTGGGCAAACGCTCGCGCATGAGTAACCGCGCTCGAGCGTCGCGAAGAAGCTTTGCGCATGGCCTTGTCGTAGCAATTGCCTTTCGCGCTCATACCTGGCAGACGCCCTAATGCGTTAGGCGCTAACCCGATGACTCCCACTCGCGTATTGACTTCCGCGGTCCGAATGCACCACGACCCCGGGTGCGGTAGGCGCGTTAGACACAATACGCGTTAGGAACAATACACGAACCGACGGAATGCGTGAACGGGCCGTCATTGTTCGAGAGTTGTCCAACCTCTCACAGAAGGAATCGCCCCTGTTAACAGCAACGACCCACCACGCCACGCGTTTGTACATCGCCTCGAATCTGGCAATACAGAACGGAAGCTCAGAGTGACGACCGCGATCGAGCGCGCTCCGAAGTGGATCACCGGCAAATTCATCGAGAGCACTTGTTGGCACGGCGTAAGCGGGGTCGCCGTACGGATTGAATCAAGCGCTTGCGCGACCTACCGACGTACCACTGGCGCAACTGCGCGCGCTGCGGGTGCATGTCGAGACGGCGTCGTTTTGGGATGATAGTCCGCTGCCGCCCTTGCTCCAGACGCAGCTACGGCGCGAGTGAGAGTTGGTGCAGGAACACACGGTGCCATTCGTGCGCTCAAGCAGGAGCGTCGTGCACTTCTCCACTTCGTCTCATGCTCCCGCAACGATCGAAACCGGCAGAATTCGACATCCTACACTTTTTTTCAGCCCAGATCTATGAAGAAGATTGGCTTCCTGTCCTTCGGTCACTGGAACGCGTCGCCCCACTCAGCCACGCGGTCCGCGCGCGATGTCTTGCAGCAGTCGATCGAGCTCTCTGTGGCGGCGGAGCAGCTCGGGGCGGACGGCGCGTACTTCCGTGTTCACCACTTTGCCCAGCAGCTCGGGTCTCCGTTCCCGCTGCTCGCCGCGATCGGTGCCAGAACGAGCCGAATCGAGATCGGCACTGGCGTAATCGACATGCGGTACGAGAACCCATTCTACATGATCGAGGACGCTGGCGCGGCCGATCTGATCAGCGACGGGCGGCTCCAACTCGGGATCAGCCGCGGCTCGCCGGAGCAGGTAATCGAAGGTTGGCGTCATTTCGGCTACACGCCACCGGAGGGCGGGACCGACGCCGACTTGGGCCGGCGTCATGCCGAGGTCTTTCTTGATCTCTTGAATGGCGAGGGGTTCGCCCGACCCAATCCAAGGCCAATGTTTCCCAATCCGCCGGGTTTGCTACGGCTCGAACCGCACTCGAAGGGGTTGCGCGACCGCATCTGGTGGGGCTCCGCTTCCAACGCGACCGCGATTTGGGCCGCACAAATCGGGATGAACCTGCAGAGCTCTACCCTCAAGGCGGACGAATCGGGCGAGCCCTTTCACCTCCAGCAGGCTCGCCAGATTCGGGTGTACCGACAAGCGTGGGCCGATGCCGGACATGACCGGAAGCCACGTGTCTCGGTGTCGCGATCGATCTTCGCATTGATGAACGATCGCGATCGCGCCTACTTCGGCCGCGATGCAAGCAGCGACCAAATAGGAGTCATCGACAACATGCGCGCCGTGTTTGGTCGATCCTATGCGGCCGAACCAGACGTATTAGTTGAACAACTGCGCGCCGATGAAGGAATCGCCGAGGCCGACACGCTGCTTCTGACCGTGCCGAACACGCTCGGCGTCGAGTACAACGCGCACGTAATTGAAGCCATCCTCACGCACGTCGCACCGGCGCTGGGTTGGCGCTAGCAGCGGCACCATGTGTGGATGCTCATGTGGATGCTTCGAGGATGTCCAGACCGTCTTTGGCCGTAGCGCGATCGACGTTCAGCGCCGGGAGCAGTAGCAACACGCTCTCCTGGGGGTCGAGGAGCAGCCCGCGTGCGCGACACTTCTTCGCCACGCGCTTGGCGTATTTCTCGTCACGAACGTCCACGGCGATCGCCAGGCCACGCCAGCGGAGCTCCGGCTCCTCCGCGAATGCCATCGCGCGAAGACGCTCCACGAAGTAGGAGCTGGTGCGGTCCACCTGACGCAACAGGCGACTCTGATTCCGTTTGATCCAGCGTACGTTGGCGATGGCAACATCCACGCTGAGCGGGTGCCAGCCGAAGGTGGAGTACACGTTGCCATCCTGTTCGAGCGTCTCGGCAAGATCTTCGCGCACTAGCAATGCGCCGATGCCGGCCGCTCCTCCGGTCGCCGCTTTGGCGATCGTCATCATGTCGGGCTGCACGTCGTAATACTCGGTGGCGAACAGCTTGCCTGTGCGCCCGAAACCGGTTGCGACTTCGTCCAGGACCAGTAGCGTGCCGTAGCGGTGGCAGAGCGGCACAAGCCCATCCATGAACTCCGTCTCGGGGATCAGCACACCGAGGTTCATCGCGATCGGCTCCATGATCACGGCGGCGACGTCGCGGTGCTTGAGCCGCGTCTCGAGGCGGTCGAGCGCGTCGGCATCGAGTGGCGGCTTGAGTCGCGCCACGGAGACCACGCGCACCGCGTCGTCCCCGTCACCGACACTCAGCGCGCCCAGCGTGTTGCCGTGGTAGGCATCCTCGATGGCGACGAACTTCCTGCGGCCGGTGTGCAGCATCGCCGCCTGGAGCGCCAGCTCCACGGCCTCGGATCCTCCCGTGGCGCGGCAGCAGCGGCTCAGTCCTTCCGGCGCGAGCCCAATGAGCAACTGCGCGAGCTCTCGCCACGGCTTGTACGTGTACTCCGGATAGACGTAGTCGGGGCCATTGAATGCGTGGACCCGGCGGCGCAGCGCAGGTCGCGCCCAGCCAAAGTTGCCCACGCACCATCCCATGATGAAGTCGATGTATTTCCGGCCACGCGCATCGTAGACGTAGTTGCCGCGCGAGCGCGCGACCTCGATGTCGGCGTTGCCGCCGTTCTGCACGAGATACCGTTTTCGAGAGCGGGGCATCGAAACGGCGACGTGCATATTCCTCGCCCGCATCGTGGAACTGGGGCGACTACCTGACCGGCAAACTGACGTGCGCGTCAGGCCGAGCGGAATACTGGGGACCGTGGTGGGACCATTGAAGCACGAAAAATGGTCTGCCGAGAGCGGCAAGCCATGTCGTTAGGGGATTGATTTTCATCAGATCGAGAGCGGGCGACCGGACTCGAACCGGCGATGTCCAGCTTGGGAAGGAGACCGGTCTACGGACGCACGTTCGACTCTACGACGGTACTCGACGGGAGGACGTCCACAACACTCCACCACAGAACGGTGGATTCGTTTCAGAGAACGGACTTGATGGACCCTCGGTGGACCCTCGCTGTCTGGGTTCAGCGCTCCTCAGTAACACACCCATCTCGCGCCGGCTGTCGGTTGGCGATAGGACCAGAGAACGGGGCGGCTTAAAGGAGCGACTGATGCCGCCGTGCTACTTGAGCGAGTTCAGTTTCTGAATAGCGTCGTACCGCACCGCCGCATACTCCGCCGAGCTGAAGTTCCAGGTCGCAATGCGGCGCAGTAGATCCTTTTCTTCCGTCGTTTGCCCCTGCCCCTCCGCCGCCAGCGCGCGCCAGTACAGAAAGTGCATTTGCGTGTTCGTGGGATCGGCAAGCGCGAGCTCCCTGCTCGCTGTCGGGTAGTCCTTCTGGAGAAGCGCGATCAGTCCGGCCAGCCCATGAATCTGTGCGGCCGTCGTGGGATCGTCCTTGTCCGCCGCGCGGACACGTTGCACATCGGCCAGTCGCGCGCGAGCGGTGGCAAAGTCACCATGATGCGCGGCGAGCAGGCCATCGAGATGATTCGCAAATCCCTCCGCCCATTTGACGTATCCATCGGAATTGCTCGCCTTGGCGAGAGCCCGGCTGATCGCGTTGAACTGCACAACCGCGGAATCGACAAGCGGGAACCTGTGATGGAGCAGCGCGATGGTCAATTCCGCATACAGCAGGTTGACCTTGTCCTGCGCGGGCGATGGCGTATGCATTCCGGCGATCGCGCTCCGGAAATCCGCCAGGTCCTTGAGCGCGCCATCGAAATCGCCCTGATAGGCACGTAGATAGCCGCGATCCATGCCGACCCCCGCTCGCTCCGCAGGCTTTGCGACTCGAAGCGCGGCGTCGAAGTCGGCGCGTGCCGCATCGCCATGCCCCGCAAACGCATTCGTGTTGCCGCGGTTGTCGAAGGCGTTCATGTCGGTCGACGCAAGCTCGATCTCCCGGGAATACGCCGCGATGGCGTCTTCGAGGCGGCCCTGCGCGCGGCGGACGTTGCCCAGCCAGAGGTACGATATTGGCTCCTGCGGCCAGAGCCGCTGCCCACGCAGCGCGAAGAGTTCAGCCTTGGCGATGTCCTTTGGTTCCTGGAACATGAAGCTCGATGCGAGCCAGAACATCGGACGCGCATACGTGGTGTCCATCGCCACCACCTTTTCGAATACCGCGCGCGCCTCGGCCGGCTTCACCATCTGGAAATATTCGCGACCGAGTACCATCCACACACGCGCGGTGGTGGGCGCGAGGTCCGCGGCCTTCTTGAGGAGCTCGAGGGCGCCCGCGAAGTCATTCTGGTCGTTGGTCTGCTCGGCCTGGATGAGCAGCGCTTCCACCGGCGTCGCCGTCGTGGCATGCGCACCGGCGCGGCGCACATTGGTCGCGTACTCATCGCCGGAGTAGGCGTTCTGCGCGACGCGCAGATAGGCATATCCGAATGAAGAATCCGCCGCGACCGCGCGCTTGAACTCCTCGTTGGCGCGCAGCGAAAACCCGGTATCGTCGAGCCGCTCTCCTTCCTCCACGTGCCGGCGCGCCTCGTCGGACTTCGTGCTGTACTCGAGGAGCGATACGTTGACCGATGACGACGATGCGTTCTGGTTGCCAGCATCACTCGAAGCGCACGCCGACACGCCGGCAAGGGCGAGCGTGAAGAGACTGATACGGACGATCGACATCGCGTGCAGCACCTCGAGATGGGGACAAGGCAACATGTCGTTACCCGTTCACCCTTGCAAGCATGCCACTCCTGTTACCGCGGACATTGCTCCCGGTAGAGGGCCGTTGCATCTTGGCTCTGCCAGCCTCCGAACTTTCTCCCCCCCGTCTCCGCGTCGTGAATCGCGCTTCCGTTGCTGCAACCCTGGTCTGCGTTCTGGCGGCCGCGTTGCCTGTGCCCGGCATCCTGCACGCCCAGTTGACGCCCGGGTTGTCCTCGGCAGCCGGCGCGAAGGATCCGTTGCTCAACGCACTCCCGTCCGCACGGGTGATTTCGTCGTACAGCCTCGACGCGGCGGATGCCGACGGCAAGAAGATCGCGCTCAATGGCAAGTGGAAGTTCCGCCTCGGCGATGATCCCCTCTGGATGTCCGCCACCGCCAGGGATTCCAGCTGGGCAGAGCTCGACCCCACCAAGCCCCTTCCTGATTCGATCGTGGCTCGCGTCCGCGCGATCGAGGCCCAGGGCACACCGGCGATCGGATGGTTCCGCCTGCACCTCGCGGTCGATCAGACCCTGATCGGCAAGGCATTGTTCTTCGGCTACAACCCCTTTGGCGCCTCCGAGGTGTATGTCGATGCGGACAAGGTGCTCTCGCTCGGCGACCTCGATCGGCCAGCGGCCACCGCGAGAATCTTCACACCAACGCGTCCGACCCCAATCATCTTCAGCCGAAGCGACGCCGTTGTGGCAGTGCGGTTTCATCTTGGCTCCAACGTCGACCTCAAGAACGCGAGCCGCGCGCCGTTTCGTGCGTACCTCGTGCCTCCGCGGACTGTGGTTCACGATGCCGGGAGCGACGCGCAGAGTGAGGACTTCCTCGTCGCAATCGCTGCCGTCTTCAGCGCGCTGGCGCTCCTCCACTTCGCACTCTATGGCTTTCTCCGCCGGCCGATAGGGAACCTGTACTATGCCACGTACTCGCTCCTCCTTGGCACGTCACTCGCCGTGGGAATCCTCGCCAAAGAAAATGTCCGCGCGTCACTGACGCTGAACGACATCAGCCTCATCACGCTCATCCTGAGCTTCATCGCGCTGCTGGCGTTCCTGCATTCCACGTTTTATGGAGTGCTTCGGAGGTCATTCTGGATCGTCGCTGTCCTACTCGCGGGCTCGACGGTCATTCCCCTCCTTCCACAGTCCCGCCTCACCGGCATTCTGATCGGCGTCCCTCTCGTTCTTTACGTCATCGAAGGGGTGCGCGTCGTGGTCGTCTCGATCTGGAAGCAGCGAGATGGCGCGCGCATCATTGGTGCCGGATTCCTGATCGGGTTTGGTCTGTTTGCGTGGTTTGCCCTGATCAGCTTCGGCATTCTTCCCAATCCTACGGGCGACTTTCCCTTTCCCTTGCTCGCGCTCCTCGCCCCGGCTCTCTCTTCCTCCATCTATCTCGCCCGCAATTTCGCACGCACCAGCAGAGGTCACGAGGAACTCTCCCTCCACCTCGAAGAACAAGTTGCGGAGCGCACCGCCGAGCTTCGCGAGGCGAAGGCACAAGCCGATTCCGCCAACGAGACGAAGAGCCAGTTCCTCGCCAACATGAGCCACGAGCTTCGCACTCCGCTCAACGCCATCATCGGCTACAGCGAGATGCTCAGCGAGGAAGCAGAGGACAACGGCCACGAGGAGTATCTCCCCGATCTCGAGAAGATCCGCGGCTCCGGCAAGCACCTCCTCGGCCTCATCAACGACATTCTTGACCTCACCAAGATCGAGTCCGGCCGCATGGAGCTCTACCTGGAGACCTTCGAGGTGGGACCGATGCTCCAGGATGTCGCATCGACCGTCAAGCCGCTACTCGAGAAAAACGCGAACACGCTGAAGCTCCAGATCGCCGCGGACGTCGGCATCATCCGCGCCGACCAGGTGAAGGTGCGGCAGATGTTGTTCAATCTCCTCTCCAACGCGAGCAAGTTCACGGAAAGCGGTGTCGTGACGCTCGAGGCGACGCGAGTCACCGCCGGCACCGCTCCGGCCGTTGAATTCCGCGTCAGCGACACGGGCATCGGCATGAACGACGAACAGATCTCCCGGCTCTTCCAGCCGTTCATGCAGGCCGAAGCCTCTACCACCAAGAAATACGGCGGCACCGGGCTGGGACTCGCCATCACTCGACACCTCGTCCAGATGATGGGCGGCGCCATCGAGGTCACGAGCCGCGCAGGCGAAGGCACCAGCTTCGCGGTCCGCATTCCCTCCGTCGTGAATGCCGACCAACCAGCCACGCTCGGTGCCGATGAGCAGATGCTCGTGAAAAGCCCGCACGAAGGGAGTGCGGCAACAATTCTCGTGATCGACGACGAGCCCACGGCGCGCGACATGATCGGGCGCATGCTCATCAAGGAGGGCTACAACGTCGTCACCGCCGCCAATGGCACCGACGGCATTGCACTCGCCACCGAGATGCAGCCAGACGTCATCACACTCGACATCATGATGAGCGGGATGGACGGCTGGAGCGTGCTCTCACGACTCAAGGCCAATCCTGCCGTCGCGCACATTCCGGTCGTCGTCATCACGATCATCGATGACCGCAACCTGAGCTTTGCCCTCGGCGCCTCCGACTATCTCACGAAGCCAGTGGATCGCGAGCGTCTTGCCGAAGTCCTCTTACGCGTGCGCTCCGCTGGGGATGTAAAGAGTGTGCTCATCGTCGAGGACGACGCCGATGCGCGCCGCATGATGCGACGCTTGTTCGAGAAGGAAGGCTGGACTGTCAACGAGGCCGAGAATGGTCGTGTCGGACTCGAGGCGGTGTCCGCGCACAGGCCAGGTCTCGTGCTGCTCGACCTCATGATGCCCGAGATGGATGGCTTCGAGTTCGTCGAGGAGCTGCGCAAGCGACCCGACGGTGCCGACCTCCCCGTGGTTGTCCTGACAGCGAAGGACCTCACCGAGAAGGACCGCCAACGGTTGCGCGGCACCGTGCAGAACGTGCTCCAGAAGAGCGGCCACACCAATGAAGTGGTCGACGAAGTGCGACGCGTGCTCGAACGGTCGGGCGCGCACGTGACAACCGGGGAGAAGTGATGCCGAGGATTCTTCTGGTCGAGGACAATGAATTGAATCGCGACATGCTATCACGCCGTTTGACCAAGCGCGGCTATGAAGTGTCCATCGCACTGGACGGCGTCGAGGGCGTGGAGAAGGCTCGCGCATCACGCCCCGATCTCGTGCTGATGGACATGAGCCTCCCGCTCAAGGATGGATGGGAAGCGACGGCCGACCTCAAGAATGATCCCGCCACGAGCCACATTCCCATCATCGGCCTCAGTGCGCACGCGATGGACGGCGATCGCGACAAGGCGATGAAGGCCGGATGCAATGACTACGACACCAAGCCGGTGGAACTCGACCGCTTGCTCGGCAAGATCGAAGCATTGATCGGCAAACAGTAGATGGCTGATATCCCCGAGACGCTCTCGGGCGTCGATGTGGCACACCTCCGTCACGAACTGCGCACCCCGGTCAACCAGATCGTCGGCTACTGCGAGATGCTCCTCGAGGATGCCGAGGCGCCCGAACACGAGCGTCGCCGGGCGCAACTCTCCGATGCGCTCGCAGCTGTACGCGAAGCAACGTCGCTCATCGACAGCGGACTCCCGCCGACGGCGGCCTCCATCGAGAAGGAGCAGATCAAATCCCTTTACGAGGCCCTGCATCGTCCGCAATCCCGGATCATCGATGCAATGAGCCGGCTGCTGCATGATGAAGTCTCCGCTCCCTCGGACTTTGTCGCAGACGTCTGTCGCATTCGTGATGCAGCCGAGCGACTCCTTCCAACAGATCGCCCACGCGCGGAATTGACGGGAAAGTTTCCGGTGGCCGCCGCGGTTACCGTCGCGCCGCGCGAAGCAGTCGGAGCGCGCTCCGCGCGGGCCGCACACATCCTCGTGGTGGATGATGTGGAAGAGAACCGCGGCGTGCTGGAGCGGCGGCTCAATCGTGAGGGACATACCGTGGTCTGCGCCGCCGATGGGCGAGAAGCCCTGGCCGCCGTCGGCAAGGCGCCCTTCGACATGGTGCTGCTCGACGTGATGATGCCGGGGATGGATGGCTACGAGACGCTCCAGCATCTCAAGGCATCGGACGCAACGCGCGACATCCCGGTGATCATGATTTCCGCGCTCGATGATATCGCGAGCATCGTGCGGTGCATCGAGCAGGGCGCGGAGGACTATCTCCCCAAGCCGTTCGATCCCGTGCTGCTGCGTGCGCGAATCAGTGCATCGCTCGAGAAAAAGGATGCGCGTGACCGCGAGCGCCAATTCCTTCTGGACGTCAGCCTCGTCTCCGCGGCCGCGGTTGCCGTGGAGCGCGGCAGCTACGACGGCGGCTCGCTCAGTGGCGTGGCGCAGCGCGACGATGAGCTTGGCTCGCTCGCGCGTGTGTTCGACAACATGGTGGCGGGCATCCGCCAGCGTGAATCGCGGATGCGCGACCAGATCGATCGGCTTCGCGAGGAGATCGCTGGCGTGAGCGAAGCTCCCGTCGAAGTCGACGACGTCATGCCCGGCGCGCTGAGCACGCGCAAGGTCATCGCCGATCGCTACGTGATCGAGCGCGCCATCGGCAGCGGCGGGATGGGGATGGTGTATCTCGCCACGGACCAGGAGCTCGGCGAGCGCGTCGCGATCAAGACCCTGCGTCCCGAGCTCCTCACCGTGGACGAGACCGCGATCGAGCGGTTCAGGAACGAGATCCGGCTGGCGCGACGCATCGCGCACCGGAACATCGTGCGCACGCATGACTTTGGAAAAGCCGGTGACATGTACTTCGTCACGATGGAGTACGTCGAGGGAACGACGCTTCGCGCCGTGCTCGATCGCCGTGGGCACCTTGGCGCATCGGCCGTTCTCGCCATCGCGAGGCAGCTCGCCGAGGCACTCCGGTGCGCGCATGAGGAAGGAATCATCCATCGCGATATCAAGCCGCAGAACCTTCTGCTCGATGCGGCAGGAACGCTCAAGGTGATGGACTTCGGCGTGGCGCGTCTCGCGCAACGGACGAGCGCCCTGACGCAGGTGGGGATGGTGGTCGGAACGCCGACCTACATGGCGCCAGAGCAGCTGCTGGACGAGGACTCGGACGTGCGGAGCGATCTCTATTCCGCCGGAGTGGTGTTGTACGAGTGCCTCACGGGGGCGCCACCCTATGAAGCGCGATCGCCTGTCGCGCTGATTGGAAAGATTCTCCAGGGCGGGGCGGCGGCGCCGGATGTGCGGATGCCTGATGTACCGAAGCCTGTGTCAGCTATGGTGATGCAATTGCTGGCGAAGCAACCGGAAGAGCGAATTCAATCCGCGGGAGCGTTGAGCGAGGTACTCGCAGGGCTCGGCTAGCCACTGCGCGATGAAGCTGCGGCTCCTCAGGCACGCGCCCGCAGCCGACTCATTGCCGAGCGCGAAAACAGCGCCCTCCACAGTGTTCCGAAGCCCCTCGCGCGGAGCACGACCACCATGCCTGACGACA
>JAQBPV010000191.1 GCA_028287345.1 Gemmatimonadota bacterium | reverse complement strand
TGGGGCAGGGCGACCGCGCGAAGTTCGGCGTGGCCCTGAACGACCTCGTGGCCAGCGGCGAGCTGTCGGCACCGATCGCCATCGGACGCGATCATCTCGACACGGGCAGTGTCGCGTCGCCATTCCGCGAGACGGAAGCGATGAAGGACGGCACCGATGCCGTGAGCGATTGGCCGATCCTCAACGCGCTGCTCAACGTGGCCAGTGGAGCGAGCTGGGTGTCGTTCCATCATGGGGGTGGCGTGGGCATCGGCAACTCGCTGCATGCTGGACAGGTCATCGTCGCGGACGGCACGTCCGAGATGCGTGAGCGCATCCAGCGCGTGTTGACCAACGATCCCGGCATCGGCGTCGCACGGCATGCGGATGCGGGTTACGACACCGCGCGCGAGACCGCTGCGCGTACGGGCATCGTCATCCCGATGGGGACGTAGTGCTCTCCTCACGATTCAAGCCATGGCACGTACCGCTCTTTCTTTCCAAGTACGGTTGGCTCGTGTTGCGCAAGCGGCCGGTGCTCGTGCACTTCGAGGTCACGCTGCGCTGCAACGCGAAGTGCGGTTTCTGCGACTACTGGAAGACGCCCGCTGACGCGCGCAAGCACGAGCTCAAGTCGTTCGCGGATGCCGCACGGCACTTCAACCCGATGCTCGTCACGTACACTGGTGGCGAGCCGCTGCTCCGCCGCGATCTCGAGGAGATCGTCTCGGCGGTGGACGCCGCGGTGCGACTCAAGTACGTCACGCTCATCACGCATGGCGGCATGCTCACGCCAGAGCGCGCCTCGTCGCTGCGTGACGCGGGCATTCACCAGTTCAACATCTCGCTCGACTATCTCGACGGCCGGCACGACACCGCGCGGGGCATCGCCGGACTGACGCAAAGAATTTTTCACCAGATAGAAGGGATGCGCGCTCGCGGAATCGACAACATCCGCTTCAACACCGTGATCAAGGACGACAATCTCGACCAGCTCATGCCCATCGTCGAGCGCGCATCGGCACTCGGCTGCGGGGTGAACTTCAGCGTCTACACGAATTCGAAGAACGGCAACGCTGACCACATGCTCAACGCGCCGCATCACGCCGCGCTCGACGATGCGATCAAGCAATTGCTCGACTACAAGCGCCGCCGCCGCGGCGTAATCACGAACTCCGACGCGTATCTCGAGCAGATTCCGCAGTGGGTGCGTGGCGAAATCACGGAGCCGTGTAAATCAGGCCAGCGCACCATTCACATCGACCCGCTCGGTCACGTCAAGCGCTGCCCCGATTTCCCCACGGACTTTCACTGGCGTGACTTCCGCGCGTATGAGCCCATCAACTGCAACGCGTGCTTCTACGCGTGCAGGGGTGAAGCGCAGGCGCCGCTGCGACTCTCTCGCGTGCGCGACGTGATGGGACGCCCGCAACCGCACGCGCTGGCATGAGCGCTGACGCGCTGCTGTTCGTGAACGCGGCGCAGGTGGTCACCTGTGCAGGCCCCGCGCGCGCACGACGCGGCAGCGAGATGGCGGATGCGCAATTGGGAACCGGTGTCGCCGTGCTGGTGAAGGGCGACAGTATTGTCGACGTTGGTCCACTGCACACCCTCGAGCGGAGTGCCGAAGGCGCGACACGCATAGACTGCGAAGGGGGCGTCCTCACGCCTGGCTTCAACGACTCGCACACCCACGCCATCTTCGGCCGCGCGCGCTACGAAGAGCAGGAGCTGCGCGCCACCGGCGTCCCGTACATGGAGATCGCTCGACGCGGTGGTGGCATCCACTCGTCAGTCCGCGACCTGCGCACGCGCAGCGAGGACGAGCTCTTTGCACTCGCCGAACCGCGTCTTCGCGCACTTGCTGCGTTCGGTGTAACGACCGTCGAAGTCAAGTCTGGTTACGGTCTGTCGCTCGAGGACGAGCTCAAGACGTTGCGAGTGATCCGGCGTCTCGCCGAGACATTGCCAATGCGCATCGTGCCGACATGGCTCGGCGCACACGAAATCCCGCTCGACTATCGCGAACGTACCGACGGGCGCCGCGCCTATCTCGATCTGCTCATCAACGAGATGCTGCCCGTGATCGCACGCGAGAGGCTTGCGAAGTTCGCCGATGTCTTTTGCGAGCCCGGTGTCTTTACCGTCGACGAATCGCGCGAGATTCTCTCGGCTGCGCGTGCCGCCGGCCTGGGCATCAAGATGCACGCGGACGAGCTGACTTCCGGTGGCGCGGCCGAGCTGGCGGCTGAGTTGCGCGCGACGTCGGCCGATCATCTCGCGGCCGTGAGCGACGCGGGGATCGCCGCCCTCGCCGCGAGCGAAACGGTCGCGACACTGCTCCCCGGTACGATGCTCTTCCTCGGCAAGACGGCCCACGCACCAGCGCGTCGGTTGATCGAGTCCGGCGTCCCGGTCGCCCTGGCCACGGACTTCAACCCAGGCACGTCGCCGACCACCAACTTTCCGCTCATTCTCACACTCGGCGTCAGCCAGTTGAGACTTTCTGTCGCAGAAGTGCTCGTTGCGGCGACGGTGAACGGCGCTGCCGCACTCGGTATTGCGGACTCGGTTGGACAGCTCGCGCCAGGCTTCTCGGCCGACCTCGCGCTTTGGGACGTCAGCGATGTGCGCGAACTGCCATATTGGTACGGCGCGGGTCGGTGCCGCGCGTCGTGGGCATGCGGCAAACCTTGTCACGTCCATGACTTAGCACTAACTTTTCGTTCCTGATCCCCCCTCGTCCGCGAGGTAGGGGACCCCCTCGCGGAGCCCGCCCATCGCTGATGCCTGATGTCGCCAAGCTGAAGAAAAAGGCCGCCGAGTTCGAGCTCAAGAAGCAGTTCGACAAGGCGTTGGCGGTGTACGTCGAGATCCTCGATGGCTACGACAAG
>JAQBPV010000184.1 GCA_028287345.1 Gemmatimonadota bacterium | reverse complement strand
GCCGGCCGAGAATGCGCCGCCCATTGCGGTGGTGAGACTGCGCGGTGAAGCGCTCGCCACGAGTGGCGGTTACCGGCGCAGCTTCACGATCGCGGGTCGTACTGTCTCCCACATCCTCGACCCGCGTACCGGCTGCCCGGCCGACTCCGTGATCAGCGCCTCCGTCATCGCGCCGGACTGTGCGACCGCCGACGCACTCTCCACGGCGTTCAGCGTCCTCACGCCAGAGGAGAGTGTCGTGATGGCTGATTCTCTTGCCGGTGTCGGGTGTATGATGGTGCAACGAGGTGGAGCGATCACGATGAATGCCGCGTGGCAGGTACGCGCCACCTTGTCGTCCCGAATGAAGTGACGGACCTGATTTTCTGCAGTCCTGCTGGATACCTACGAACCAGTTCACGAAGGATCGATGATGAAGCACCCTGAATCAGTCATGCTATCGGACACGCCGCTCGCGCGTCGTGATCTCATCGCACGCGTCGCCGCTGCCGCGCTCGCGTTCACCGGCCTTACCGCGTTCCGTACCGTCGCGCGCCCGCGACCGACCATGTCGGCAGCACCGAAGTGGGATGACAACTACGAGCTCGCGGTCGATCTCGAGATCGCCGCACAAGGGGGCTTTCGTAACCACCGTCCATACGTCGCCGTGTGGATCGAGGACGAGGCCGGACATCCCGTGCGCACGCTCAGCCTGTGGGTCAACACCAGCGGGCGCGGGCCGCGCTACATCCGCGAGCTGAAGAGCTGGATCTTCGCACAGCGCGATCAACAGGCGGCAGGCGGTCCCGATCTCGTCTCGACGACCTCCAGCGCGACGCGCCTTCCGGGACGCTACTCGGTGACGTGGGACGGACGCGACGACAACAAGAAGCCGGTGGAGCAGGGCACGTATCGCGTGCACATCGAGGCCGCGCGCGAGCACGGCACCTATCAGATGATGCAGCAGGACATGACCCTCGGCTCGAAGCCTCTCGCCATCGACCTGCCGGGCAACGTTGAAATCAAAGGGGCTCGGCTTGACTACCGTCGCCGCAAGTAGCGTCCGGCGACACCGCCGCTCACTCCGCAACCGCATCCACTCGCTGCTCAGATGGCTACACATCTACACGTCGATGGTGAGCATGATGGCCGTGCTCTTCTTCGCCGCGACCGGTGTGACGCTGAACCATCCCGATTGGCTCGCCGCCGAATCGACGCGCGAGCTCACCGGCAAATTGCCGGCGACCTGGAAGACGGCCCAGGGCATCGATTGGCTGGTCGTTGCCGAGTATCTGCGGAGCACGCACGGGGTGCACGGCACGGTGTCCGAGCGCAACGCCGACGCCACGCAGGGATCGCTGACGTTCAAGGCGCCCGGCTATGCCGCGGACTGCTTCATCGAGATGGCGGACGGCAGCTATCGGTTGACCGTGTCGTATCAGGGATCGATCGGCGTGTTGAACGATCTCCACCGCGGCCGCGACGCGGGTCGCACATGGGCGTGGCTGATCGATGTCGCCGGTGTCTTCCTGACGTTTCTCTCCGTCACCGGTCTGGGACTGCTGTGGTATCTCAAGAAGGTCCGTCTCTCCGGACTCGTCACCCTGATTGCTGGCGGTGTACTCCTCTTCATTCTCGCCAAGTTCGCAACGTGAGGCCTGTTTCGGCCGCACATGCGCCGCCATCCGCGTGTGTGCGTCGAGGAGTTGATCAGTAGCTGCTCCCTCCGCCGCCACCACTCGTCGCTCCCGAGCCACCGAAGGAGCTGCCGCCGCCTCCTCCGCCGCCACCTCCACCACCGCTCGACGAGCTCGCGACCACGATCCTTGGCAACGCGATCTGCTTGCTCCATGTCGCGCCGCATGCCTTGCAGGTAAACCGCTGCTCGGCGAGCCCGGACGATATCGTCGTCGCTGGAATCATCGTGACGGTTTCGGAGTGCGCCGTCCTGCGATGACATTCTCGACATTTAGAGTAGGTCGTGAACCACTTCGTGTGCGGCACCACCGTCGTCTCACCGCACTCGCAGAGCCAGACGTCATAATCCATACTGCCGACATTTTCTTCGACGACCTGGCCGGCGTCGAGCTTGGCGTCGTCGGAGCGCTCGTCGAGTTTCCGCATCGTCTTTCCGCAGCGCGGACACTCCCGAGGCCGATTCCGGCGCTGATGAAGAAAGCCGACGAGGGCCGCGATCACGCCAGCGATTCCACCGACGATCGACAGCACGAGCGCCCAGGGTGATCGGCGTCGCGAATCGGCGGCTTCCTGCCGTTCGACGACCGGCGAACTGAGCGCGACATCTCCCCGCAGCTTCGCTTCGATCCCAGCGACCCCAGCGTTCACCGCGCCAGCGTACGCCTTCTTGCGCAGATAGGGAATTACGGAATCGCGACAGATCGTCCCCGCGCTGGCGTCGGTGATGATGCCTTCCGCTCCGAGTCCTGTGTTGATCCAGCACTCACCGCGGCCATTGGGCGCCAGCTCCTTGGGGACGATCAGGAGGAGCACGCCAACATTGCGACGTGCGGAGCCGATCGCTGCCGAGCTTCCCACGCGCCAGGTGCGGTAGATCTCGACCGCCACCTGGTTGGCCGAGTAGTCGCCGATGGACGGAAGGATCGCCACGGCAATGTCGCCGAGACCCGCCTTCTGGATGCCGTTGATGCGCGCATCGATGGCCGCGCGCGCATCGGTGGCGAGCACGGCCTTCTGATCCGAGATGAACGACGCCGGCGTGGGAACGCGCGGGACGTATTTCGCGATCGCGCCGCCACCTGGAGTGGTCTGCGTGAGCGGCGCCGCGACGAGCAGGAAGAGCGCGCGATTGATCATGCCGAAAATATAGGCTTTCGGCTACGGCGTACTCGCGCCGATATTTGTCAGGCCAAGTCGTCGGGCACCGCTTAAAATTCAGCCATATGCTGACCACACGCACACTCGGCACACAGGGACTCTCCGTCTCCGCGATCGGACTCGGATTGATGGGGATGTCTCAATCGTACGGCACGAGCGAGGAGCGCGACGAGCGCGAGTCGATCGCCACCATCCATCGCGCCATCGAGCTCGGATGCACGTTCCTCGACACGGCCGAGGTGTACGGGCCGTACGAGAATGAAGAGCTGCTCGGCCGCGCTCTCGAGGCGCTGCCGGGCGCGCGCGACCGCGTCGTCATCGCGACGAAGTTCGGCTTCAAGATCGACGCGAGCGGCGCAGTGGCGCCCGGTGTGGACAGTCGCCCATCGCACATTCGCGAGGCAGTCGACGGCTCATTGCGTCGACTGCAGACCGACCACATCGACCTTCTGTATCAACATCGCGTCGACCCTGCCGTGCGGATCGAGGACGTCATCGGCACCATGGCCGACCTCGTGCGCGAGGGAAAGGTGCGCTATCTCGGACTCTCCGAAGCGGGCGAGCAGACCATCCGCCGAGCGCACGCGGTGCATCCCATCTCGGCGCTGCAGAGCGAGTACTCGTTGTGGGAGCGGAACCTGGAGTCGCGCATCATCCCGCTGCTGCGCGAGCTCGGTATCGGACTCGTTCCCTTCGCGCCACTCGGTCGAGGATTTCTCACGGGCTCCGTGAAGCGCGCGGAGGAGTATCCCGCGGACGACTTCCGTCGCGGCGATCCGCGCTATCAGGGCGAGAACTTCGACGCGAACATGCGCGCGGCGTCGGCGGTGCGAGATATCGCCGCGACGAAAGGAGCGACGGCCGGACAAGTCGCGCTCGCCTGGCTGCTGCACAAGGGCGACGACATCGTGCCGATCCCGGGCACGAAGCGGCGGAAGTACCTCGAGGAGAACGTCGCTGCGGCGGACGTCTCGCTCACTCCCGATGACATGGCCGCCCTCGAAGCAGCGCTCGCGCCCGAGAAGGTCGCCGGCCCGCGGTACAACGCAGAGCGCATGACGCAGGTGGATCGCTGATGCGGCCTCGCGTGATCTGCCACATGGTCGCGTCGGTCGACGGACGCATCGCCACCAGCGGCTGGCCACTCACCGACGCAGCACGAAAGCACTACGAGCAAGTCCACGCGAGCTACGATCCGGATGGATGGATCTGCGGCCGCGTGACGATGGAGCCGTTCGCGAAGCAGTTGCGCTCAGAGGGGGAGGTCGCGCGCAAGCACACCGGGAGCGCGCCACGCGCAGACTTCGTCGCACCAGGTGAACACCAGTCCTTCGCATTCGCCATCGACGCGAGCGGACGCCTCGCATGGGACTCGAACGACATCGACGGCGATCACGTCGTCGCCATTCTTTCCGAGCGTGTCTCTGACGACTATCTCGGCTTCCTGCGTGAGCGCGGCGTGTCGTACCTGCTCGCCGGTGTGCGCGACGTCGATCTCTCGCTCGCGCTCGACAAGATCGGCGCACAGTTCGAAGTGCGAACGCTGATGCTCGAAGGCGGCGGACGAATCAACGGCGGAATGTTGCGCGCGGGACTCATCGATGAGGTCAGTGTGCTCATCGCGCCGGTGGCGGATGGACGCATCGACACGCCGGCGCTCTTCGACGTCGACGGCGATGATGTCGCACCTCGCCTGCTCGCACTACAGGCGGTGGAGCGGCGCGCGGACGACATGCTCTGGCTCCGCTACAGCGTCGCGGGAAACGGCACTTGAGCGTCGTCATCCGCGCCGCTCTGCCCGCAGACCTCACAGTCATCGGCCGGCTCGGCGCACTGCTCGTCCGCACACACCACGACTTCGACCCGAAGCGCTTCATCGCCGCCACGCCGCACACCGAGCGCGGCTACGCCTCGTATCTCGGCGACCAACTCGAGGAAAAAGGTGTCGTCGTCCTCGTCGCCGAGCGGGACGGCGCGGTGATCGGCTACACGTATGCGGGAGCGGAGGGCTTCGACTACATGTCACTGCGCGGGCCAGCCGGTGTGCTGTACGACATCGTCGTCGACCCCGAGCATCGCGGCCATGGCGTCGGGCGGATGCTGCTCGACGCCACGGTCGCGGCCCTGCAGGAACGCGGCGTGCCGCGCGTCGTGCTCTCGACCGCCGAACGAAATGAGGTGGCGCAACGCCTCTTCGACCGTGCGGGGTTCAGGCGCACGATGATCGAGATGACGCGCGAGCTGAAAGACGGCGGGCCCTGACCGTCGGGCGCGGAGGTTGCCACATTTACCTCCCAACTCGAGGTCATCCATGGTCAGCAGACGAACCTTCCTCACGATCGCCGGCACGACGGCAGCAGGTCTGGCAGTCGGCTGCCGCACCGGCGCCGCTTCGCTCGCGATGCCTGCTCAGATAAGTCGGTTCGGCGTCGGCCTGTTCACGTTGCCGAAGTCGCTCGAGAAGGACTTCGACGGCACGCTCGCGATGATGGCGCAGCTTGGCTACAAGGAGGTCGAGCTCTTCGGTCCGTATCCCTTCAGCGTACCGGCGGCGCAGGACGGATGGAAGCAGGCGTCCACGATGCTCGGCTTTTCGGGCAGTGGCTTCTTCGGACGCACGCCGCGGCAGGTGCGTGCGAGCCTCGACCGCAACGGGCTCACCTCTCCCTCGATGCACGTCGACTACGACACGCTGCGCGACCGGCTCGACCAGGTCGGCGAGGC
>JAQBPV010000145.1 GCA_028287345.1 Gemmatimonadota bacterium | reverse complement strand
GTCTGGATGGCGCCGCTCACCGGCGTACCGTTGAACACGTAGTTCACGTTCGTGGCGATGGGGGCGAGATATGCGAGGTCGCCGATGTTCTGGTCGCCGAGGACGCCGGCGCTCGCGCGCAACTTGAGGAAGTCGAGACGGTTGAGCAGCGGTAGCGACTTGTAAAAGGACTCCTCGCTCACCACCCAGCCGATCGACGCCGCCCCGAAGTTGCCGCAGCGATTGTCGGGGCTGAACCGCGAGGAGCAGTCGTGACGCGCACTGCCGGTCACGAGATAGCGATCCTTGAACGCGTACGTAGCGCGCGCCAGCAGCGCATTCGTGCGGAAGGGAATCGCAAACCCTGCATTGCTTGCGCCGGAGTTGGCGCCGGCGTTGATCTGCTGCAGCGTCTCGTTCGAGTATCCCTGCCGGTACGCCGAGAGGCGGTCGAAATCCACGCGCTGTGACGAGGTGCCGACGACGCTGCTGAAGCGATGCGATCCTTCGCGGAAGCTGTCGTCGAAGTTGAGGAGATTCTCGTACAGCACGGACGTCGAGTTCGCATTCGCATTCGTGAGCGTCGCGTACGGATTCGCCGTCAGGTACCGGAGCTGCGAGATGCTGCGCCAGTTCGCGGTAGTGGAGTCGTTGTAGTTCAAGCCGACATTCAGCCGATAATGCAGCTTCGAGAACAGCTCGACGTCGGCGAACACCGTGCCGAGTGCCTGGTTGGATCGGAAGGTGTTGCTCTGCGCCTGGAGTTCGCCGACGGGATTCGTGCCGTAGGTGGGATTGGCCGGACTTCCGTAACCGTATCCGCTCGCGTTGGTCGGATCCATCACGGGGATGGTCGGCGCCATGCGCACCACGTCGATGAGGGGAAATCCATTCAGCCCTCGGCGATCACCGCGGGAGACGGCAAGCGCCTCGCCGAATCCGAAGCGCCCGCGCCGCGCGTCGCTGTTGACGCGAAGGCTGTAGCGCTTGAAGTCCGTCGTGATGATCGTGCCTGACTGCTGCAGGTAGCCGCCGCTGATGAGATACGTGGCGTCCTGCGAGCCACCTGAGAGCTGCAGGTTGTGATCCTGGATGGCGCCGCCGCGGAACACCGCGTCCTGCCAGTTGGTGTTCACCGTCGATGCCGTCGTGACGCCGGAAGGCACGTTGCTCCCCGTGATTCCGGCATTCGCAAAGGCCTGCACGTTGAGCGCCTGCCATTCGGCGGTGTTCATCATGGAGATGCGCTTGGGCACTTCCTGCTGGCCATAGTACGAGGCGACGCGGACTTCGTTCGCGCCATTCGTGCCTCGACGCGTGCGGATCACGATCACGCCGTTGGACGCCTGCGCACCGTACTGTGCGGCCGCGGATGCATCCTTGAGCACCTCGACCGTCTCGATGTCGTCCGGATTGAGGTTCGGGTTCTCGGTGAGGTACATGCCGTCCACGACATAGAGCGGCGACGGAGTGCCGAAACCGTTCTGCCCGCGGATGATGATCTGCGCGGGACGTCCCGGCTCACCCGATGCGGCGACAGAGACGCCCGCGGCGCGGCCGCGCAGCGCTTCCTCGACAGTGGCGACCTTCTGGTCCTGGAGCTCGTTGCCGCTCACGGTGGCGACGGATCCGGTGACGTCGCGTCGCAGCTCCGTGGTGTAACCCACCACGACCTGCTCGCTCAATGTCGTCGGCGCCGCGGTGAGCGTGACGTTGGCGGTCGTGGTCTGACCCGCGGTGACGGAGATCGTCTGCTGGCCCGCGCGAAAGCCAAGCCGGCTGACGCGCAGCACGTACGTGCCTGCGGGTACGCGTGTGAGCGTGTAACGTCCGTCGTCGCCAGTCACCGTGCCGATGCGAAGATTCGCGATGGACAGTTGCGCACCTGGAACTGGCGCACCCACGTCGCTCGTGACCGTGCCGGACACGACGCCTGTACCCTGCTGTGCCTGCGCGCTGACGAGGGGCAGGATGAGTGTGATGATGGCGGCGCACAAAGCGCGACCGAGCCGCGAGGCCCGCGCCGCGACCGCCATCGTGAAGTGCCACTGAGTGTGAAACACGGCGCTGCCCTCCGAGTATGGTGTGTGACGCTGACTGCGATCGACTGCGTACCGTTCCACCCTATCGCTCCTTTGCGTTGCGATCGTGAAAGAGCATCGTGTCCGGCACGCGTTGGCGGGGAAGTCCGGGTCCTTCTATGAACAGCTCGAGGGCCATGGGGCCGTATGCCTGGAAGTAGCCCAAGGTGATTGGATGCAGGCCCGCCTGCAGCGCGACCTGTCCCCACGTCTCCGTCGTCTTCGGCGATTGCCCCACTGACCAGAAGACGTTGTCGTTGCCCATCCACAGCGCCGCGCCATCGTCCGACCGCGCGGTGAACGTGTAGACTCCGGTGCGTGGCACGCGGATGTAGCCCGTGTAGCGAAAGGAGAACATCTCGCTGGTGTCTCGCGGCGAGAGACTGAAGTTCGGCAGCACTCCTGTCTTCCTCGCGGCGACATCACCGGGTTTAACTTCCGGGCGCTCCACCTGAAAGCGCACCGGCCAGTTCATGCGGTATGCCGGCTCTTTCGTGGTATCGGGGTAGTACGCGAACGCAATCCCCGGCGCGACCGACGCGGTCACCGACGCTCGGCCCGGCACCTTGCGATACTCCGTTCGTGATTCCGGCGCGTGGGTCGCGCGTCCGCTTGCGAACGACTTTGCACGGACGGTCGTGTTGCCGCGTAACGTGAACGGCGCGCGATAGAGCGGACTCGCGAGCGTGGGCTCGCTGCCGTCGATCGTGTACCGCACGTCGGTGGGCATGCCCTGTGAAATCGTGACGCGCACCGAGTCCGTGAACTCCGGAAGCTCCGGCAGCACGTATGGGGCGAGACCGCGATTCACGGCCGCCGTGCGTGCCGTGTCGAACTTGAGCATACTGCGATCGTAGGTGAAGAATCCGTTGAGCTCGACCTCCACGTCCGTGAGCTGCGTGTAGACTCCGGCGCTGATGCCGTGCGTATCGCGGTCGTGATAGAGCCGCTTCACCAGCATGTCGTAGCGGTCCTGCAGTGCGGCCTGGTTCGGGAACAGTCCACCGTAGCCCCAGCTGTCGCCGGCCCATGCGTGACCTGCGACTTTGTACCCCAAGCCGCCAAATTCACCGACGACAGCGATCTTCCCGCGCTCACCGCGCATGGCCTGCGGACCCTGATAGCGATGGACGTCGATGATGTCGCCAGCGCCCGAATGCTGCCATCCGCTCACGTCGTTCACGAGACGGCTCTTGTCCATCGACTGGATGATGCCGACGATGCGCTTCGTGTCGAACTGGCCCCACTTCTCGTTGAAGGGAACCCATACCACGATGGACGGTGCGTTGCGCCGCCCGTCGATCATCTGGCGAAGCTCGGACACGAAGTGCGCCTGTGCATCCGGCGAATCGTTCCAGCCGCTCGGCATGTCCTGCCACACCGGGAGTCCGAGCTTGTCCGCCCAGTAGTACCAGCGCGGCGACTCCACCTTGATGTGTTTTCGCACCATGTTGAAGCCGAGTGCCTTCATGGCCTCGATGTCCGATCGCAGTGCGGCGTCGGTGGGCGCCGTGTACAGGCCATCGGGCCACCAGCCCTGATCGAGTGGGCCGATCTGAAACACTGCCGCGCCGTTGAGCGCGATGCGATCGTTGCCTGCTGCGTCCGTGATGTGGCCCACGGTGCGCATGCCGAAATAGCTGGTCACACTGTCGACCGCGCGCGCGCCATCGCTCAGCGAGATGCGCAGATCGTAGAGAAATGGATCCGCTGCACTCCAGAGGTGCGGTTCAACCACGGGCACACGAAGCTCACTGCCGACGACACCGCTCTGCCGGCCAACCTCCACACCGTTCGCCATGGCCACGGCGGTCACGCGCTGACCCGCGCGCGCGCCGCGCGCAAAGACCGTGAGCCGAAGCGCCTTCCCGGCGACGTCGGGCGTCATCGACAGCCGCTCGATGGACGACGGCGCAACTGGCTCGAGCCAGACCGTCTGCCAGAGTCCCGTCACGGGCGTATACCAGATGCCTTCTGGCGCGCTGACCTGCTTGCCGCGCGGTTGTCCGTACGCGTCGGTGGGATCGAACACGGCGACGACGAGCTCCTGCGAGCTGGTACTCCTGAGCGCATCGGTGACGTCGGCGACGATCGCATCATAGCCGCCCATGTGGTCCGCAACCTGGCGACCATTCACGTACACCGTGCAGTGCCAGTCGCACGCATCGAGATGCAGGAGCAGCCGCTCGCCAGCGCTCATGCGGGGCGTGCTGAAGGTGCGCCGGTACGCGATGCGCTCGGCGTGTGTGCCCACGCCCGAAAGCGCGGCTTCAGGCGCGAAGGGAACGAGGATGCGCTGAGAGAACGCGGAGGCCTGCGGTGCGGGAAGCGCACCGATCGGCCCTGCCCCGCCGCGCACCGACGCGACCGGTGACGCCGGCGCACGCGTCACGTTCTTCTCGACCACCGCGAAATCCCATAGTCCGTTGAGATTCTGCCAGCGCGCGCGCACGAGTTGCGGACGTGGATACTCGGGCAGCACGCTATCCGGATTCACCTTGGCCGCCCAGCGCGTCAACAGGCGTCCCTGCACCGGATGCCACGCGGCCGACTGCGCTTCGCTGCGCTGGCCCGGGGCTGCGAGCCCGAGAAGCGCGAAGAGCAAACCGGCAGCGTGTGAAAGCGTGCGACGAGAAGTCATGTGCATGGGTGACTCAATTGCGAGTGAGCGCTACCGCCGGCGTCGCGCACCGGCGGGCACGCGCTCCGGCGATCGCGTTCCCGTGGTGGACGTACGGTTCGTGAGCGCCGCCGTGGATCCGCGCGTGACGAGCTGCGCATCGAGATATGCGCGCTTGATCGGCACCACCGTCTGCGACTCCACGTGCGTGATGAGCATGTCGGCGGCAATCGTTCCCATGCGGAACGTCGGGACACGTACCGTCGTGAGCGGCACATCCAGATATTCCGCGAGCGGGATGTCGTCGAAGCCGACGAGTGAGACGTCATGTGGAACGCGCAGCCCGAGCTCGCGAAGCGCACGCATCACACCTACCGCCACCAGGTCGTTGTAGCAGGTAATCCCGGTCGCGCGCCCGCCCGCAGGCGTATTCTGGAAATACGAAAGCCCGGCACGATAGCCACTCTCCAGGTGCGCACCCGCCTGGATGATCTCGTCGTCGCCGAAGGCGAGCCGAGAGGCGCTGCACGCACGACGGACGCCGTCGATGCGCTCGTGCGTGTGCATCGAGTAGCTCGGGCCGGCGAAATGCGCGAGGCGCGTGTGGCCCAACGAGATGAGGTGCTCGGCCGCCAGCCGCGACGCATCGACGTTGTCCACATCGACGAGACTCGCCGGCACACCGCGCACTGC
>JAQBPV010000140.1 GCA_028287345.1 Gemmatimonadota bacterium | reverse complement strand
CGCCGTGCCCGAGTTAGCCTTCCGCGATGGCATCATGGATCGAATCCGCATGCGCGAGCCGCGGTTCGACGAGCGTGCCTATCTGTTCGTGCTTGGCGCGCTCGAGTACTGCCAGCAGCAGCTGCCGGAGCGCCGGCACATCACGGGCCGAGAGTTGGCCATTGCCTGCCGGCAGCTCGCCCTCGAGCGGTTCGGCGTGATGGCCGGCCTGGTGTTGGAGCATTGGGGAGTTCGCAAGACCTCCGACATCGGCGACATCGTGTTCACGCTCGTCGATCTCGAGCTTCTCATGAGCCAACCCACCGACACCCGCGACGAATTCGCCGACGTCTTCGACTTCAGTCAGGCGTTCGAGCGGGACTACCCCTGGTGCGCGCAGCAGTTCGTCTGATCCTCCGTTCCGTGTGAAAGTGGCGTGGACATTCCCGCGCAGCTCCCGGTCTGCCGCAAATGCGGTGACGGTGTTCTCCTCCCGCTGAGCGACTACGGCCGCGACGGCGCGGCCATCACGTTCAAGGCATGGGCGTGCTCCAATCCGGCCTGTGGCTTCAACGTCCGCATCGACAACGGTGAGTTGAGTTACGGTCGAACGGTGGGAACATCGACCAAGTAGCAGGCTGCACATGACGATGCCCGTCGTCACCTCCGCGCGTCAGGCAGCGGACGCCGACGCATCCGCCATCGCCGCAGGCACACCATCGCGCGCGCTCATGCAGCGCGCCGGAGCCGCCGCCGCTGCCGAGATTTCGACGCGCTTTCCCGATGAAGCGTCACGTGGAATCGTCGTCGTCACGGGCGCAGGCAACAACGGTGGCGACGGATGGGTCATCGCCCGCGCGTTGCACGCTGTCGGCATTCCGGTGCGCGTTGTCGAAGCGGTTGCCGCGAAATCCCCGGACGCTGTTGCCGAGCGCGCGCTCGCTGTCGAAGACGGTGTGCCGTTCGACACTGATCTCGACGCGCTCTTCAGTGCACCGGAGATGCTGTTTATCGATGCCATCCTCGGCACCGGTCTCACCACCGACGAACCATTGCGCGGTAACGTCGCCAAGGCTGTCGTCACGATCACCGCTCGGCAAAGGCGCGGCGCGACCGTCGTCGCCATCGACGTCCCCACCGGTGTGGATGCGACGGTCGGAATGCACGTCGGCGCACCGCACTGCGCGCTGACGATCACCTTCGGCACGATGAAGCAGGGCCTGACATCGACGCGCGAGCTCTGCGGCGACATCATCCTCATCGACATCGGACTTGGGATTCATGCCGAGCGGGCGAGCACTTCGCGTCTCGCAACGGCATCATGGTTTCGCGAGACCCTGCCGCCCATCGCGGCCGACGCACACAAGGGCACGCGCAAGAAGGTCGCGATCATCGGCGGCGCGTCGGGCATGGCGGGCGCGGTGATTCTCGCTGCACGCGCCGCGCTGAAGAGTGGCGCAGGGATGGTGAAGTGCGCCGTCGCGCCGGAGTCGTTGCTCGCCTTGCAGGAGGCCGAACCCGCCGCACTCTCGGCGGCATGGCCCACGGACGACGCATCGTTCGACGAGCACATCGCCAAATGGGCCGACGCCATTCTCATCGGCCCCGGACTCGGCCGCGAGAACGCGCGAGCGATCGTCGAGCGTGCGCTCCGCAGCTTCACCGGTCCGGTGGTCCTCGACGCCGACGCACTCAACGCCTTCGCCGGCGACGTCGACGCACTCGCAGCGCTGATCGGCGATCGTGAGGCACTGATCACACCGCACCCCGCCGAGTTCGCACGCCTCGTCGGCCGCGACGTCGATGACGTGCTGTACGAGCGCTTCGAAGCGCCACTCGCGCTTGCATCGCAACTCAGTGCGTCCGTGCTCTTCAAGGGCGTTCCGACGATCGTCGCATCGCCGACGGCGGAGATGATCATTGTCGCGGAGGGTACGCCGATTCTCGCGACAGGCGGGGCAGGCGATGTGCTCGGTGGCATCGCCGTGACGTTGCTCGCGCAGACGTCATCAGCGCAGACAGCGGGCGCGCTCGCGGCGTTCGCGCATGGACGCGCGGCAGCCGCGGTGAGTGCTCGACAGGTGCGCGGCTACACGCTCGACGACGTGCTTGCCGCGCTACCGGCAGTGTGGTCGCTCGACTCACCGCCGTCGCGCGCGCCGATCCTCGCCGAGCTTCCCGCTGTCGGCGAGACGTCGTGACTTCGCATCTCGGCATGGGTGATGGCGCCGAGTTCGACGCGATTCGCCGGTTGCTGGACATCTGGGGATCGAACGCGTCAGGCATCGGCGATGATGCGGCGATCGTCGATGTCCCTTCCGGCGAGCGACTCGTCGTCAGCACTGACGCATCGGTGGAGAACGTGCACTTCCGCCGAGAGTGGCTGACCGCCGAAGAGATCGGCGGTCGCGCGGCGGCGGCAGCGTTGAGCGATCTCGCCGCCATGGCGGCGACGCCGCGCGGACTTCTGCTCGCACTTGCGTTGCCCGACGATTGGCGCACGGAGCTCGATGCACTTGCCCGCGGTGTCGGCAACGTCGCGTCGACGGCGAGATGTCCGATCATCGGCGGGAACATCACGCTTGCTTCCGAGTTGTCCCTTACACTCACAGTCCTCGGCAGCGCTGTCGTCCCGCTGGAGCGAAGGGGCGCGATAATCGGCGACGACATCTACGTCACCGGCCGACTCGGTGGTCCTGGTGCTGCGCTGAAGAGTTGGCTCGGAGGAGCAACGCCGTCGCCGGAGCATCGTGCGCGCTTCGCGTCGCCAGCGCCGCGCTTACGCGAAGCGCGATGGCTCGCGTCGCTCGGCGCACATGCGTCGATCGACATCTCCGACGGACTGCTCGGCGACGCAGCGCACCTCGCTCGCGCGTCGCATGTCTCGATCGTGCTCGACGAGCGTGCAATTCCGTGCGTGGATGGAGTGATGTTGGATGACGCATGCGTCAGCGGCGAAGAATACGAGCTACTCGTCGCGATGCCGCACGACGCCTCGATTGACACCGACGCATTCGAACGAGAATTCGGACTTCCAATCACGCGCGTCGGTAGCGTCGTGTCGTCCGCGCAGGGAACCGTGCGCTTCGTTGGCGGGTTGGTGCCTACGTCGCGAGGACACGATCACCTGAAGTAGTTGTGTGGCAGTTGCCGTAAGCGAGCGCAGCGAGCGCCCCATGAGGCCGCGAAGCGGCCGCCCCATGAGTGCAGGCGAAGCCTCACGCGCC
>JAQBPV010000102.1 GCA_028287345.1 Gemmatimonadota bacterium | reverse complement strand
ATTGTCTTCTCATGCGGCCTCGCCTGGCGCGACTCGTCGACCCTCCAGGTACTCGACGTCATCGCTACGCTCGGCTCACTCGGCATGGCCGCCGTCGCCCTCAGCGACTCACGCGTCGCAATCCTCGCCGCGCGCTTCCGCGATACGGTCTGGGCCGCCGCCGCGCTTGCCGCGACAGTCATACTGGGCTTCCTCCCCTTGGCATTTCGTGAGCTCTTCACCGCGGAGTCACGCGGCGGCGTCGCATCGCGCATCGGTCCGACCATTCGCGCCGCACTCATCGGCGGCACACTGCTGCTCATTTTCGGAACCCTCCTGCGCGACGCCGATCCGATCTTCAGCAGCCTCGTGTCGCTACCGCAGTTCGACGTGGAGACGATCGTCTCGCATGTGGTAGTGACTGCCTTCTACACCTGGATCGTGAGCGGCTGGGCGCGCGGCGCGCTGCTCGTCGACGTAGGCAAGCATCGCGCGCCCAACGAGATTCCTTTCGGCTTCAGCCTCCTCGACATCACGACCGCGCTCGGAACCCTCAACGCGCTGTTCGCCGTGTTCGTCGTCGCGCAGCTCGGCTGGTTCTTCGGCGGCGAGGACTTCCTGCGCGAGAGAACAGGGCTCACCGCGTCGGCGTATGCACGCCAGGGCTTCTTCCAGATGCTGTGGGTCGCACTGCTCGTCATCCCGCTGCTCGTTGCGACGCGCGCCGTACTCAAGCCCGGTCGTGATCTCGAGCGCAGGCACACCGTGCTGTCCATTCCACTCATCTCACTGCTCGGTGCGATTCTGTTCTCGGCCGCAATGCGCATGAAGCTCTACGTGCACTACTACGGCCTCACCACTGAGCGACTCTATCCGCTCGTGTTCATGGGATGGCTGGGTGTCGTGCTGGTGTGGCTCGCGGTGACCGTGCTGCGTGGACGAGGCCGTCCGTTCATCGCTGGCGTTGCCATATCGGGACTCGCCGTGCTCGCCGCGTTGAACGTCGCCGCGCCCGACGAATTCATTGCGCGCTTCAACCTCGCACGCGCCGGCACCGCGGGCCGCGATGCCAGGACGGTGCTCGACCTGCAGAGCCTCGCCAATCTCAGCGGCGAGGCGGCCGGGATTGCGACGACCGCTACGCTCGCTGCAGACAGCACGCTCGGTGGCGTAACGGCAGATGCCATTCGCAGTCAGCGCTGCGAAGCAGCGTCGACGCTCCTGCACCGATGGGGACCGGTCTCGAAGCAGAGCATCCGCATGCATGCGCTGGACGGTTGGCGCTTCAGGAACGCCGGCGAGGTCGCTGCCCTGCGTGCCGTGGGCGCACGCTCGGCCGAACTGAGGCGTGTGGTGCATGCAGACTGCAGGAAGGGCGATTCCGAGACGCCGAGCGCCGCAGCGACGGCGCACTGACCCCGCGTCAGCCCAGGTACGACTCCAGCGCGCGCGCGCGAGAGACGTGACGCAGACGCGATAGAGCCTTTTCCTTGATCTGCCTTACGCGCTCGCGCGTGATCCCGAGGAGCGACCCAATCTGCTCCAGCGTCATCGGCTCCTCGCCGTCCAGGCCGAAGTACAGGCGCAGGATCTTCGACTCACGCTCCTTCAGGTGCGCGAGCGCCTCCTCGATCGACTCCGTGAGCGCCTTCTCGAAGGTCAGCTCGTCCGGCGTCGGATTGAGGTTGTCCGGCAGGTAATCGAGGAGCTTGTTGTCCTCTCCCGGCGTCATGGGCGCATCGAGGGAGAGGTGCGTCTGCGAGATCGACATCGTCTTCGCGACTTCCTCTTCCGTGATGTCCATCCCCTCGGCGATCTCGGCGTGCGTCGCCTCGCGTCCCAGCTCCTGAAGCAGGAAGCTGGCGCGCTTGCCAATCCGGTGGAGCGTCCCTGCCCTGTTCAACGGCACGCGGACAATGCGACTCTGCTCGGCGAGTGCCTGAAGAATCGCCTGACGGATCCACCACACCGCGTAGGAGATGAACTTGATCCCCTTCGTCTCGTCGAACTTGTGGGCGGCACGGATGAGACCGAGGTTGCCCTCATTGATCAGGTCCGACAGCGACACGCCCTGGTTCTGGTACTTCTTGGCCACGCTGACCACGAAGCGCAGGTTCGAGCGCACGAGCTTGTCGAGTGCTTCCTGGTCTCCGACGCGGATCTTCTGCGCGAGCGCAACCTCATCTTCCCGCGTGATGAGCGGATAGATGCTGATGTCACGCAGATATTGGTCGAGCGATCCCTCTTCGAACGAAGACTTCTTGCTGTTCGGAGTGGTGGCCATGCGGCGAGTCCGGGGATTTCGACCAACGGCGGTCGGGGGGGTGTTGGTCTATCTCAGTGCACACGCTCGCCGAGGCGCGTCCATCGGACGTGCGTCAGCCAGGCGAAGTCGTCGGACGAGTCGGGCGAGAAGCTGAAGTACACTACCTCGGGCCGCCCGCGCAGCAGCGAATCCGGCACGAAGCCCCAGTAGCGGCTGTCGAGCGAGTTGTCGCGATTGTCACCGAGGACGAAGTACTGTGCTTGTGGGACGACCAAGGGGCCCCAGTTGTTTCGCGACGGGTGATACGCCACGGCCGCGCCTGCCGTCTTCACGAGGAAGTTGCTCTGCCAGCTGAACTCCTCCCATACCGGATCGGCCTCGGGATCGGAGTGCGAGACGTAGGGTTCCGCCAGCGCCACTCCGTTGCGAATCAGCACCGCGTCGCGCATGGCGAGGGTGTCGCCAGGCAGGCCGACCAGCCGCTTGACGAAGTTCTTCGAGCGGTCCCGCGGCCACTCGAAGACGATCACGTCACCGCGATGCGGCTGACGGAGCGCGGGCAACCGCTTGCCCACCAGGGGCACCTCGGCGCCGTACACCACCTTGTTCACGAGCAGGAAGTCGCCCACGAGGAGCGTGCCTTCCATGCTGCCGCTGGGGATCTTGAACGCCTCGACCACGAACGTGCGCAGGGCGAAGAACAGCGTCACCGACACGGTGAAGATCTTCGCCCATTCCCAGAAGAAGCCGAATCCCGACCGACGCTTATTGACGTGTTGCAGCGCCTCGAGCTTGCGCTCGGGCGTGATCATTCGCGGCGGAATAATGGGTTCTGAGCTTCCTGACATGGCCACCATGCAATTAACCCCTCGCCCCGAAGCGGAGCAAGGTAAAGCCAATACCCCGCCGCTTAGTCCGGTGTGCCAAGGTAGTTGTCGATCTGCGCCCGCTGCAGCACGCCGGAGAAGTCGCAGTATCCCACCTTTGTCTCCGAATAGAACTCGTAGACCTCCCAACCACCCTCGCGGTGACCGTTTCCGGTCTGCTTCACACCGCCGAACGGCAGGTGGGCCTCCGCGCCGATCGTGGGAGCATTGATGTACGTGATTCCGTTGTCCAGTTCATTAAAAGCACGGAAGGCCAGATTCACGTCGCGCGTATAGAGTGACGACGACAGACCGTATTTGACACCATTGTTGACCCGAAAGGCCTCGTCGGCGTCGCTCACGCGGATGACGCTCAGCACTGGACCAAAGATCTCTTCCTGCTCGATGCGCATTCCCGCCTCGACACGAGCGAAGATCGTCGGCTCGAAGAAGAAGCCGTGCTCGAACTTGTTGCCGTCGGGACGACGGCCGCCGCAGAGGAGATCGGCGCCATCGCTCTGACCGATGTCGATGTAGCGCTCGACCTTCGCACGCGAGCTCTCGTGAATGAGCGGGCCAACGTCCGTCCCCTTCTTGCGGCCGTCGCCGAGCGCCATGCCGCGTGCCCGCTCTACCAGCTTGCCGAGGAAGTTGTCGTGGATGCCCTTCTGGAGGATGAGGCGACTCGTGGCCGTGCAGCGCTGGCCGGTGGTTCCGAACGCACCCCACAGCACGCCATCGAGTGCGAGATCGAGATCGGCGTCGTCCATCACGATCATCGCGTTCTTCCCGCCCATCTCGAGAGACAGGCGCTTGTGCATGCGGCCGCAGGTCTCGCCAACCATGCTGCCCGTCTGCGTCGAACCGGTGAACGACACCACCGCGACGTCAGGATGCGATACGATCGGCGCGCCGACGTCTGCGCCGAGTCCGTGCACGAGCTGAATGACTTCGGGAGGGAGACCTGCCTCGAGCATGATCTCCACCAAGGTGTGCCCCGTGTGCGGCACGTCCTCGCTCGGCTTGAAAACACACGCGTTTCCGCAGACCAATGCCGGGAACATCTTCCATGTCGGAATGGCGAGCGGAAAGTTGAACGGTGCGATGATGCCAGCGACACCGATCGGGCGACGGAAGCTCATCGCCCACTTGTTGCTCATCTCGCTCGGCACCGTGCGGCCGGAGAGCTGGCGCCCCATCGTCGCCGCGTAGTACGCCGTGTCGATGCCTTCCTGTACGTCGCCGCGCGTCTCGGTGAGCGGCTTGCCCATCTCGCGCGTCATGAGGTCGGCGATCTCCTCCTTTCGTTGCGTGAGCAGGTCGCCGACTCGGCGCAGGACGTCGCCGCGCGCTGGAGCGGGAGTGTTGCGCCAGATCTCGAAGCCGCGCTTGGCCGACGCGACTGCGGCATCGACGTCGTGCGAATTGGAAAGCGGGAACGTACCGATCAGGTCACGCGTGTCCGCTGGGTTCCGATTCTCGAAGTATGCGCCGGATTCCGGGGCACTCCACTGGCCGGCGATGAAGTTCTGGAAGGTCTTGGTCATGGGGCGAAATCTAATGCGGAGGTCTATCTTCGCTTCGTGCGTCCCATCTCCTGCGACAACATCGCCGCGGCGATGTCCGTCATCGATCCGATCTTTCTCAATACTCCCTTGCTGCGCGGCTCGTCACTGGACCGCGCGCTCGACGTGGAGCTGTCGTGCAAGGTCGAGACGCTGAATCCGATTCGCTCCTTCAAGGGACGAGGCACGGAGCTGCTCGTCGCGCAGATGAAGGACAGCCGGCCCATCGTGTGCGCGTCGGCCGGAAACTTCGGCCAGGGACTCGCCCGCGCCGCGGCTCGTCGGAACAGGGGCGTCACCGTCTTTGCGGCGACAAACGCCAATCCGCTCAAGATCGCAGCAATGCGCGCGCTCGGCGCCAAGGTGCGGCTGAAGGGTGCGGACTTCGATGCGGCGAAGAACGCGGCTCGCCGGTTCGCGGCGGAGAGTGAGGCGTTCTACGTCGAAGATGGCGCGCTTCCCGAGATCGCCGAGGGCGCGGGCACCATGGCGCTCGAGATCAGTGAAGCCGGTTTGATGCCGGAAGTCATGCTGGTGCCGCTGGGCAACGGCGCGCTGGCCACCGGTATCGGAACTTGGTGCCGACACGCCGAGCCGGGTACGCGTGTCATCGGGGTGGTGGCCGAAGGTGCGCCGTCGATGCGATTGTCGTTTGCGGCTCATGAACCGGTTTCCACGCCGGCGGCGGACACGATTGCCGACGGCATCGCCGTGCGCGAGCCGGTACTCTACGCGGTGCAGACCATGAAGAGCACCGTCGACGAAGTGGTGATGGTCACCGACAAGTCCATCGTGCGCGCGATGCGGTTGCTGCACGGCCATCTGGGACTCGTCGTAGAACCGGCCGGCGCAGTTGGCGTTGCGGCAATCCTGCAGGACCCGGATCGTTGGCGCGGCGCACGCGTGGCCACGCCGCTCTGCGGCGGCAACGTCACGCTGGAGGACATGCGACGGTGGCTATTGCCGCCGAGCAGAGCGTCCAGCGCACGTGGCTGATGCGCGCGACGTGGCGTTGTCGGCGTCCTATCGGCTCGCGAACCCTACGATATTGCCGCCCGGCTCGCGTACGTAGAACTCCGTCGTTCCATAGAACGTCGCATGTCGCGGCTTCACCACAGGCGCGCCTTCCATCGCGCGCTCGGCCAGGTCGAGATCCGCGATGCTCGGTAGCTGGACGAAGAGCGCGGTGCTGTGACCCTGGAGCTCGGATGCTTTGCTCGCATCCTCCGCCAACACGCTGGCTCGCGTCTGATACATGATCTCGACGGGGCCGCTCTTCACGCTGACGAACATCAAGCGGCCGTCTTCACCCGGGACTTCATTCTCCGTGGTGAAGCCCAGCCGGTCACGCCAGAATGCCACGCACGGCTCGATGGCCTCTACAATGAGAATGGGTGCGAGCGACTGCACGGCAGGGAATGTCTGCTGCATGGCGTGACTCCCGTGGATGACGGTTGCTAGTCTAAATTAGACTAGCGACAACGTCAAGAGTCCGTTATCGTCCGCCATGCGTCGGAAAGCCAACGCCCTCACGGTGGCCGATCTCGTCGTGCTCTCGATGCTCGCGGAGCGCGCGATGCACGGCTACGAGCTGTGGGCGGAGCTCGAGCGCAGGCAGGTTCACGACTGGGCGTCGATCTCGAAGCCGCAGGTGTACTACT
>JAQBPV010000086.1 GCA_028287345.1 Gemmatimonadota bacterium | reverse complement strand
TCAACATCGGAAGCGAGCCGTTTCTCGTCCTCGGCCTCTATCACTACAAGGCCAGCTTTCTTGGCGGTGGCGATAGCCCGAAGGCCATCGAGCCCAACGAAGCGGCACGCAAGCACCTCAGCGCGTCATACGACTTCATCTGGGTGTCGATCGTCCCGGCGGCCAACTCCACACGTGCGCAGACGATCGACGACGTGATCGCGGCGATGCGCGGTCGTCACGGCCTTCGGCCGGCCGCCGACAACGATTTCGCGATCGTCACGCAGGACCAGCTGTTCGAGATCTATAACAAGGTCTTCGGTGCGTTCTTCCTCGTGATGGTGGTGCTCTCGGGCGTCGGGCTCATCGTCGGGGGAGTGGGCGTCATCGCCATCATGATGATCTCGGTCACGGAGCGCACCCGGGAGATCGGCGTCCGCAAGGCGCTCGGCGCCACGCGCGGTACGATCCTGTGGCAGTTCCTCGTGGAAGCGGTGACGCTCACGGGTATCGGCGCGGTGATCGGACTGGTGCTGGGGGCGCTCGTCGCGCTCATGATCAAGCAGATGACGCCGATCGCGGCGAGCGTACCTCCTCTGGCGGTCCTCGCGGCACTGGGCTCCAGTGCGGTTACGGGAGTGCTGTTCGGCATGCTGCCGGCCGCCAAGGCCGCGAAGCTTGATCCGGTTACGGCCCTGCGCTACGAGTAGTCGCCGGGCCAGGTAACCGAAGGGAGCGGATTTCACGGATCTGACGGATAAAGGCCGGATTTGCTACCAGATAGGGCTTGGCTCCGCGTGCAGAAGCCAGCCCTTTCAACAGGAAAAACAATCTTCTTGTTGGTTCGCTGAGAAACCGTCGGCTCGGCGGGTAGAAATCAGCCCGAGGTCTGATCCGGCAGGTGTCCGTCAGATCCGTGAAATCCGTTCCCTTCGGTTCTCGGTCTGAGTTTAAGTGGCTATGGCAAGGTGAGAAGCACGAACGTTGCGCGCGCCCTGCCCTGACACTTTCAAAGCAGGCCAACCGTACGTGCCGCATGCCCTTTTTCGAAGCGGTACGGCTCGCCTTGCAGACCATCTGGGTGCAAAAGCTCAAGAGCTTCTTCACCCTGTTGGGCGTCATGATCGGCGTCACTTTCCTGATCGCCGTCGTCTCCATCGTCGGTGGCATGAGCCGTTACATGACGGATCAGGTCGTCGGCAAGATCATGGCCGTCAACTCGTTCGAGCTCCGTCACCGCCCGAACATCAACATCGGCGATCATGACGACGAGTACTGGCGCGAGATGCAGCGCCGGCCGCGCATCCGCGAAACGGACGTCGAGCCCGTTGTCGAGGCGATTCCGGCGGGCGTGAAATACGCCGTGATCGGCAACGACAACCTCAGTGCACAATCGCGGTATGTCGCGAAGCCGAAGAGCGTGCAGACGTACACCGTGACGCCGGACTACTTCGAGATCAAGAAGATGACGCCGGTGCGCGGCCGTCTCTTCTCGCCGCAGGAGTACGAGCGAGGCATGCCGGTCATCGTCGTTGGACAGGACGTCGCCGACTATTTCTTCCCTGCGCTCGATCCCATCAACCGCCAGCTCACCATTCGCGGCGTGCCCTACACGGTGATCGCTGTCATGGAGAAACAGGGCAGCGCATTCGGAATCTCCTTCGACAAGTTCATCATCGCGCCGCACAAGTCCGCGCTCAACCGGTTTGTCAACAAGCACGGTGTCATCGACGCGATCATGATCCAGACGCCCAGTCGCGAGGGCATGCTCGAGACGATGGAGTCAGTGCGCCAGGTGATGCGCGCGCGGCACGGCCTGCGTCCCAATCAGGCCGACAACTTCGCGCTCGAGACGTCGGACTCCGCGCTCGAATTCTGGAACAAGATCAAGGGCTATCTCGTGATGGCAGGCATCGCGCTGCCCGCGATCGGGCTGGTCGTCGGCGCGATCGTGATCATGAATATCATGCTCGTCGCCGTGGCCGAGCGGACGCGCGAGATCGGCATCCGCAAGGCATTGGGTGCGAAGCGTCGCGACATCATGTCGCAATTCCTCGTCGAGAGCGCGACACTGAGCACCCTCGGTGCCGCGATCGGTGTCGCGACTGGCTTCGCCTTCGCCAAGCTCATCTCCGTGCTCACGCCGCTCCCGGCGGCCGTCGAGTTGTGGTCCGTCATCGTCGGCATTTCCATCGGCGCCGGTGTCGGCATCGTCGCCGGTGTGTATCCCGCGAGCCGCGCGTCGCGTCTCGATCCCATCACCGCGCTGCGGCAGGAATAGTCATGAACGTCTTTGCGCAACGCGTGCACGGCATGGGCGAGGGCGTCACCATCGCACTCGACTCCATCAAGGCGAACAAGGTTCGGGCCGGTCTCACCATCCTCGGCATCGCCGTTGGAGTGTTCGTCGTCGTCGTGATCTCTGCCGCCATTCATGGCATCAACGACAGCGTCGCCAAGGACCTCGAGAGCACGGGCCCGACGACGTTCTTCGTGTCCCGCTTCCCGATCAGCTTCGAGGCCTGCGACGGCACCGACGATACCTGCAAGTGGTTCCGCAATCCCCCGCTCACGCTCGTGGACATGGAAGCGCTCGACCGCCTTCCCACCGTCCGCACGGCGGGCGCACGCATCGACATGGGAATGCCCGTGGCGTACAGGGACAAGCGCCCCTCCGACATTCAGATCAGCGCGTTCACTGGCAACTGGCGGCAGATCGACGGCGGCGGCGACATCTATCCAGGTCGCAACTTCACGAGCGCGGAGGCTGCCTCCGGCGATCGCGTCGCCGTGATCAACGACGTGCTGGCGACGCAGCTCTTCGGCGAATCGGATCCGCTCGACAAGACGTTCGAGATCGCCGGCCAGCCGTTCAAGGTTCTCGGCATCTATCACTATCAGGCGAGCTTCCTCTCAGGCGGTAACAAGGGCCGGATCATCATCCCCATCGAGTCGGCGCGCAAGTCACTGAAGGCGCGCATGAACGACCTCGGTATCGCCGTGATCCCCGCCGCCGGTGTGGAGCGCGCCGAGACCATCGATGACGTCATCGCGACGATGCGCGCGCGCCGGGGCCTGCGCCCAGGCAGCGACAACAGCTTCGCGATCATCACGCAGGACCAGCTGTTCGATGTCTACAACAAAGTATTCGGCGCGTTCTTCCTGGTGATGGTGGTGCTCTCCGCCGTTGGACTGATCGTCGGCGGCGTGGGCGTCATCGCGATCATGATGATCTCGGTCACGGAGCGCACGCGTGAGATCGGCGTCCGGAAGGCGCTCGGCGCCACCCGCGGCACGATCCTCTGGCAATTTCTCGTCGAGGCGGTGACGCTGACGGGCATCGGCGCAGTGATCGGTTTGGTGTTGGGCACGCTCGTCGCCTACGCGATCAAATCGGCGACTCCCATTGCGGCGAGCGTCCCGCCAATGGCCGTCGTGGCTGCGCTGGCGACGAGCGCCTTCACGGGGGTGCTGTTCGGGATGATTCCGGCGGCGCGGGCGGCGAAACTGGATCCGGTGACGGCGCTGCGCTACGAGTGCGCAGTGCCGGGACCCCTGACCTGACACTTTCCACGCGCCCAGCGCGTACGCCCTGAGAACTCCTCCCTCCAGGCGCCGGAAAGCCCATGCCTTTTTTCGAGGCCGTCAAGCTCGCGCTCCAGACTATCCGCGTGCAGAAGCTCAAGAGCTTCTTCACCCTCCTCGGCGTCATGATCGGCGTCATGTTCCTCATCGCCGTCGTGTCGATCGTGACCGGCATGAGCAAATACGTCGAGGAAGACTTCATGGGGCGGATGCTCGGCGCGAACACCTTCACCGTGCGCCGGTTTCCGTGGTTCGGCAACAACACCACGGAAGAGGAGTGGCAGGAATGGCAGCGTCGGCCCCGCGTGTACCATCGCGACGTCGCGCTCGTTCGCTCCACGCTCCCAACAGGGACCAACTACGCGGTCGAGAGCCAGGACCAGATCTGGGCCACGAGCGTCTACTCCAGGCCGCGACAGGTCGAAGCGCACGCCGTGGAGGGCGACTACTTCACGATCAAGAAGTACGATCTCTCGAGCGGCCGGGTGTTCACGGAGCAGGAAGCTGATCTCGGAACGCCGGTCGTCGTGATCGGAGACGAAGTCGCCTCGTTCTTCTTCGCCGACCTCAATCCCATCGGCCGCGAGCTGAAGATGGGCGGCATTCCGTACACCGTCATCGGCGTCATCGAGCATCAGGGCAACCTGTTCGGCCAGTCGCTCGACAAGACCGCCTACGCGCCCTTCCTGTCGCCGCTGCACCGCCTCACGAACCCCATGGGCGACATCGACGGCCTCATGGTGCAGGCGCCCAACGACGTCATGATGCGCGACGCCATGGAAATGGTGCGCGAGGTCATGCGGTCGCATCGCGGATTGCGTCCCGCGCAAGCGGACAACTTCGTCATGGAGACGTCGGAGTCCGCGCTCGTCTCATTTCAGCAGACCAAGAACATCATGACAATCGCCGGCACGGCGCTGCCAGCCATCGGGCTCGTTGTCGGCGGCATGGTCATCATGAACATCATGCTCGTCGCCGTTGCCGAGCGGACGCGCGAGATAGGCATCAGAAAGGCGCTCGGTGCACGGCGAAAGGACATCCTGCGCCAGTTCCTCGTCGAGGCGGCCACGCTGAGCACGATGGGCGCCGTCCTCGGCATCCTGCTGGGCATCCTGGGAGCGAAGATCATTGCAGCCAACACGCCGTTGCCGGCGGCCATCGCGCCGTGGTCACTCGTCGCCGCGACGCTCCTCGGCACCGTGGTCGGCGTCGTCTCCGGTGTGATGCCGGCGCGCAAGGCGTCGCGTCTCGATCCCATCGAAGCCCTGCGGCAGGAGTAGGCGATGCGATTCCTCACTCCGTTCATCCAGATCTTCGAGGGCGTCACCATCGCTCTCGACGCCTTGAAGGCCAACCGTGCGCGCGCACTGCTCACGATCATGGGCGTCGCACTCGGCGTGTTCGTGGTCGTCGCGATGTCGTCCGTCGTGCGCGGGATCAACGAGTCGTTCAAGCGCGATCTCGAGGCGGCCGGTCCGTCGTCGTTCTACGTCTATCGCCGGCCCATCGGCGGTTTCCAGTCGTGCGACGGCACCGTCGAGACCTGCCCCGAGCGTCGCAATCCAGCCATCACCCTCGACGAGGTTGCCGCCATCGAGCGCATGCCGACGATTCGTGCGGTCACGGCGCACATCGGCACGGGTGCAAAGTTCAAGTACAAGGACAAGTCGATGAACGCCGGCATGGAGGTCTACACGCCGAATTGGACCGAGGTCGACGGAGGCGACATCTTCCCAGGCCGCAACTTCACCGTGTCCGAGAACGCGGCTGGCGCGCAGGTGATGCTCGTCAACGACAAGATGGCCGAGACGCTCTTCGGTGACTCGGATCCGATCGACAAGGAAGTGTTCGTCGACGACGTGAAGTTCACCGTCATCGGGTTCTATCACTACACCGCGAGTCCGATGGGTACGCCGACGTCAGCGGGCGGCGGTGATTCACCCAAGGCCATCGTTCCCTTCGAGACGGCGCGCCGGCACCTGAACCTCTGGATGCGCGGCAACAACCTCATCGTCAAGCCGTTCTCCGGCGTGGCGGTGGAAGACGCGGTCGACGACGTGACGGCGACCCTGCGCTCGAGCCGCGGACTGCGGCCCGGTGCGCCGAACAACTTCGAAATCGTCACGCAGGATCGTCTCTGGGCGATCTACAACAAGCTGTTCGGCACGTTCTTCGTCGTCGGACTCGCGCTGTCGTCCGTCGGGCTACTCGTCGGCGGCGTCGGCGTCATCGCGATCATGATGATCTCGGTCACCGAAAGGACGCGCGAGATCGGCGTGCGCAAGGCACTTGGCGCCACGCGCTTCACGATCCTCTGGCAGTTCCTCGTGGAGGCGGTGACACTCACTGGCATCGGCGCATCGGTGGGGCTCGTCCTCGGCATCCTCGTGGCGATCGGCGTGCGCACCGCGTGGCCCGCAGTGCCGGCGACCACCTCGTGGGGCAGCGTGTTCGCCGCGCTCGGCATCAGCGCCGTCACGGGGATCGTCTTCGGAATGCTGCCGGCGATGCGCGCCGCGAGGATGGATCCCGTCGTCGCGCTCAGGTACGAATAGGCGACATGCTATTCGTCGACTGGCTTCTTCACGGACTCGAACTGCACCTGCGGCAGGCCGTCCGCAAGGTTCTTGGCCGTGAGCATGCTCGGCGCAGCCGCTGGCGGTAGCCCCGCCCCTGCGGGCGTCGCACCTGCCACGGAATCGTCAGCGCGCTGAAGGAACGGCCTGAAGAGATCAATAGGAATCGGAAACAGGGTGGTCGAGTTGTTCTCGGCCGCGATCTCGGTGACCGTCTGCAGATAGCGTAGCTGCAGTGACATCGGCTGGCTCTGCATCATGCGCGCGGCCTGCGCCAGTGTCTCGGATGCCTGCAGCTCGCCCTGCGCACTGATCACCTTCGCGCGCCGCTCGCGCTCCGCCTCGGCCTGCCGCGCAATGGCGCGGCGCATTCCGTCGGGCAGCAGCACGTCCTTGATCTCGACAGCTGACACCTCGACACCCCAGTAGTCGGTGCGTTCGTCGATGATCTGCTTCAACAGGTCGTTCACCTTGCGACGGTCGGCGAGCAGCTCATCGAGCTCCACCTGGCCGAGCACCGACAGCAGCGTCGTCTGCGCGAGCTGTCCTGTGGCATAGAGATAGTCCTGAATCTCGAGCGTCGCGAGCGCGGCATCAGCCACACGGAAGTAGAGCACCGCGTTGACCTTCGCCGAGATGTTGTCGCGCGTGATGACGTCCTGCGGCGGGATGTCCTGCGCGACGATGCGCATCGACACGCGCTTCATTCCGTAGAAGCCGAGTGGCAGGAAGATCGGCCCGGGTCCTCTCGTCCCCGTGTAGCGTCCGAGGAGAAAGACGACGGCTCGCTCGTACTGTCGCAGGATGCGTATGCTTCCCAGCACATAGACCGCTGCTGCGATCGCGGGAATCAACAGGAATTGCATGAGCTCCTCGGTCGGCCCGAAAGTCACCCGTCCCTCTACAAGATGAGACCCGGCGAGACGGTCCGCTATATTCCGCTGCATGACCACCGAGCCAGTCACCATCCTCGCCATCGCCGCCCACCGCGACGACGCGGAGCTCACTTGCGGCGGCGTGCTGATCAAGGCAGCAAAGCTCGGTCAACGCACGGCCATTCTCGACCTGACGCAAGGCGAGAAGGGGACGACCGGATCCGCCGAGCTACGCGCGCAGGAAGCGGCGAAGGCCGCGGAGATTCTAGGATGCAGTGCACGGGAGACGCTCGCGCTGCCTGACGCTGGCGTCGAGAACACGCCCGAGACGCGCGAAGCCCTGGCGCGCGTGATTCGCCGTTTCAAGCCGCGCATCGTGATCGCACCAGCGCTCGAGGGTCGTCATCCCGACCATCGCATCTCGGCCCAGCTGGTGCGCGACGCGTGCTTCGTCGCCGGACTCGCGAAGATCGCGCCCGACGCGCCCAAGCATCGGCCGCTCAAGATCGTGCACTGCATGGCATACCGGCAGGACTACGTGAAGCCGACGTTCGTCGTCGACATCAGCGACGAGTTCGCGCAGAAGATGGACGCGATCCGCTGCTACTCGTCCCAGTTCGACGGCGCCATTCAGGCCGGCGAAGTCTATCCCAACGGCGAGCCGCTGTACGACGTGATCACGCACTATGCGGCGACGTACGGTGCACTCATCCGCTGCCGTTACGGCGAGCCGTTCTTCACCACCGAGATGATGCGCGTCGACGACATTGGCGCGCTCGAGGTATCCACATTTTGACCGACGACGCGCGCGAAGTCACCTACGGTTCCTACCTCGCCCTCGACGAGCTGCTGAAGCTCCAGCGGCCACGGTCGCCGCATCCCGACGAGCTCCTCTTCATCGTCGTCCATCAGGCGAGCGAGCTGTGGTTCAAGGAGATCCTCCACGAGCTCGAACTGCTCATCGACTCGTTCACGCGTCGCGAAGCGGAGTTCGCGCTGTTTCGCATGGGGCGTATCAATGCGCTCATGCGCATCGTGTCGGCACAGCTCTCGGCGCTCGAGACGCTTCCGCCGCAGCACTTCGCCGAATTCAGGCGACATCTCGGCAGTTCTAGCGGATCGCAGAGCGTACAGTTCCGCGCTATCGAAGCGACGTCCGGCCTTCGCGAGCCACACTTCATGAACGTGCTCGCGGAGCACGGGCCCATCCCCGAGATCGTGCAGCGCGCCCTCGCGCGACCACCTCTTCAGGATCTCTTCCTGGACGTCGTGAAAGAGCAGTCGACGAGCCTCGAGGCGCTCTACGTCGGTGAACGGCCGACGACGCTCTTCTTCCTCGCCGAAGCGCTGCTGGAGTACGAGCAGCAGTTCGCCCAGTGGCGATTTGCCCACGTGCAGTTGGTCGAGCGCGTACTCGGTCCGCTCACCGGCGGAACGGGCGGCACCCTTGGCGCGAAGTACCTCGCGCGCACGATCGACCAGAAGTTCTTTCCGGCGCTCTGGGAAGTACGCGCGAAGTTCTACGGATCGGTCTAGCGCGCGCGGCTAACGGCCGAGCGCGCGAACGCGAACGCGCACCTCGGCCATGAAACAGCTGCCGGTGATGCTCACGTGCGACAGGCCCGGAACCATGCTGTCGTCCGCATCGCTGCCCGCGGCGCCGAGGAAGGGGTCGATGTGAAATCCGACGCTGAGGCCGGGTGGAACGATGATCGACACGCTCGACATCAGCGCTCTCACCTCGATGGCGCACCCTGGTGGAATTGCGGCGTAGCGAAGGTCGATCTTGACGTCGCTCATGGTCGCACGAACGAGCAGTCGCTGCGGTACGCGCCACGGCCCCTTCCGCCTCGTCTCGCTCATGAAGCCGACGATGCGTCCCTCGCGGGGCACCGGCAGGTAGCCGGGAACGGGATCGCGAACCAGCGCCCCGCGCTGACCAAGTCCGGCGACGGCTGAGCTCATCATCGCCGGCGAAGCGGCCAGGCTCAGCATGCCCAGTCGGCGCTCGAACTCGAGCTCCGTGATCTCATCGTATGCGTACGCGTCGGTGAGCAGCCGGATCGCGCGCTCGCGCGACTCCTCAGCAGCGGCGAGCAGCGGCCGAGGCTGATGCTCGAAGCCGTTGGGCGGCGAATAGGGCGGGTAGGTCATGACCCAACATACGGAAGTCTCGTGGCTCCGGTGTCAAGATGCACTCCGGCACGAGAGTCGACGGCTACGCGCTCAGCCTGCGGTCGCGATGCTTGGGATGCCTGCTCCGCTGCACGACCTTCGCCAGCTCGTCTCGCGTGACTGGCTTGTCCAGGTATTCCAGCGCGCCGAACAGGTGCATCCGGTTCTCGCCCGCGACGGCGCTCACGACGACAACTGGAATGTCGTGGAGCAGCGGATCGGACTCGAGCTCCCGCAGCGCGTCCCATCCGTTCTTCCTCGGCATCAGGAGATCCATCGTGATCAGACTGGGCGAAATGCTTCGCGCGAGTGCCAGCCCTTCGTCGACGCCCGCAGCCGTCGCGACCGCACAGCCGAGGTCCTCGAAATAGCGCCGCAGAATGACCCGCGCGTCATCCTCATCGTCGATGATGAGGACAAGAAACGGGTTGTCCCCCTGCGCAGGATCGAGCAGGAGCGTGCGCCTGGCATCGACGAATGCTCCGTGCTCCGGTTCGATCGCTTCGACGTGAGACGGCGAGAGCACCACGCTGAAGGTAGAACCCGCGCCCACCTCGCTCGTCGCCTCGATGGTGAACCCCATCAATTGCGCGAGTGACCGGCTGATCGTGAGTCCAAGGCCCGTTCCGCCGAATTGGCGCGCCGTGCTGTTGTCGGCCTGCTGGAACGCCTCGAAGATGCTCTGCAGCCGCTCGCGCGGGATGCCAACGCCGGTGTCTATGACGTCGATTCGCGTCGGCCGGCCCGTTCGCGGATCCGCGCTGAGCACCACTCTCACGTCCCCGTTGTCGGCAAACTTCAACGCATTTGAGGCAAGGTTGATCAGCACCTGCTTGAGCTTCGCGCCATCCGTGTCGATGTGCGTCGACGTTTCCGGATACTCGGCGAGCAGGCGAATGTTGCGCGCCTGCGCCTGCGGTTCGAGCTCCGACAGCGTCTCCTTTATCAGCGACGGCAGTATCACGGACGTGATTTCGAGCTCCATGTGTCCAGCTTCCACCTTGGAGAGATCGAGGACGCTGTTGATGAGCGCGAGCAGGTGTCGTCCGTTCGCCTGAATCCTGTTGACGAAGTCGAGATCCTTGGCTGACAAGTTGTTCGTCTTGTTCTTGAGCAGGATGTCGGAAAAACCGATCACCGAATTGAGTGGCGTGCGCAGCTCATGGCTCATGTTCGCCAGGAAGTCACTCTTCGCGCGGTTGGCGTGGTCCGCGCGCTCCTGCTCCGCCGTTCTCGCCGCCACCTCACGCTCGAGGTTTTCGGCCTGATCGAGCAATCGGCTCTCGTGCTCCTGAATCTGCGCGAGCATGAAGTTGAAGCCTTTCACGAGCGCCCCGATCTCGTCGTGCCGTTCTTCGTGACGCGCGCGAATCGCGTAGTTCTTCGACTCCGACACCTTCCGCGTCACCGCGGCGAGCTCAACGATCGGACTCGAGATTACGCTCTGCAGCTTCAGCGAGATCCAGTAGATCACGAAGAGCGTACCGACGAGTATCGCGAGAAACATCGCGGCATAAGCGGCGTCTCGATGTCGCTCGACCGAGAGATCGGATGCGATGTACATGAAGCCCGACACTTCGCCGGAGAGGCGGACCTCTCGGATCACGATGTAGCGATCAACGGTGAAGTGATCGTCGTCGGCCTTCACGAGGACTGGGAGCGGTTCACTGCTGGCATTCTTGCGGCGAAACGCAGCGAAGAGATGCCCCTCCTTGTCGTAGAGCGCCGCCGCGACGAGCGATGGACGGGCGCTGAGCGCGGCGAGAATCTCTGTAGACGCCTTCACATCGCCGAACGTCATCGCGGCGGTGCTGTTCGCGCCGGCGATATCCGCAAGTGATGCCAGGTCCTCTCGCATCGACTCGCGAGCCTGATGCGCCTCGTAAAGGATCATCGCACCACCAGCGATGGTGACCGCGACTCCCGACGTGGCCAGGAGGATGGCCATCAGCTTCTGCCGAACGTTCAACCGGAATGAGCGCTTCATGGCGTCTCGCTGACGACGCTCTTGTTCGCGCGAACCACGCGACCCAGCGCGAGCAGCTTCGAGCTGATGCGCAGGTGCGCAGCTTCCGCCGCGTCGGTGTCGATGTCGAAGCGAACCTTGCGCTCCTCGACCAACAGGCCAATCACGCCTCCGCGCGACGCGAACGCGTTGCTCTCGCCGATCGACAGCACGGCGGCGGCGGCAGCCGCGTCGAAGACGCGACGAAGCTTCTTCACGTCCCCCTCGCTCACGAACGCTGCCTGAACGCCGACAAGTGGCTGGTCCCACGCCAGGTGTCGGACGACGACGGGCCGTTCGCCTACGCGCTTCGTCACCAGGAATGCCGCGACGGCGTCCGCCGTCGATCCTTCGCCAATGATCGCAACGACCAGCGGATCATCCGCGCGCCGCGCCGAATTTTCCGGCCACTCGACGAACTTGAGGAAATTGTAGACGAATGCCGCCTTGACCTGCGCTTCGTCGGCTGGCGCCTGCGCCTGCACGCGACCGGCGATCGCCAGCAGGACGAACAGCACTGCCACAGGCCAGCGCATCCTAAAAGCGAACCATCGTCTTCACGCGAAAACTTCGTCCGTCCTGCTGAATGACGTCCTGGATGTTCGCATCAGAACCCGGATTGCTGTACCGCGCGCCGAAGAGGTTGTAGACGGTCGCGCTCAACGTGAGCCGGTCGGAGAGATGCGGGGCGAGCAGCGAGACATTCGCTAGCGCGTAGGCGCTCGATTCGTTGCCGCCGATCGTCCCGAGGGCGCTGACGTATTGCGCGTCGAGCCCCGCGATGAATGCGTTGCCCATGAAGGGAGCGCGAAGCAACAGCTTGCCCATCTGTCGCGGGGAGCTCGTGAGCCTCGTACCCATGGCGTCTTCGCTTTTTTGCAACGAGTAGCTCAGCTGACCCGTCACGCCATGACCGCGATTGACCGTGAGTCCCAGCTCGCCGCCATCCGAGCTCATCTCGCCGGCGTTCGCGAAGACGAGCCGGCCGTCGATGGAGTCGACGTCCTGGGTGATGAGTGAACCGAGATGATTGTGGAACGCAGTTGCCGTCACCTGCAGGCCGGGCCCGATCATGCGCTGCACGACGAGCTCGGTCGTCTCGATGCTCTCCGGCCGAAGGTCTGGATTCGGCTCGAAGACGGTGTTGTCGAAATGCAATTCGTATTCGTTCGGAGCGCGAAACGCGCGGCCCGTGAGAAGCTTGAACGTGGTCGCGTCGTTCATGTCGTAGATGAGACCCACACGCGGACTCGTCGCCGAACCGAACGCCTGATAGTTGTCGTAGCGCACGCCGGCATACAGCGTGAGGTTGTCGAGCAGCTTGATCTCGTCCTGGGCGAAGAGTCCCGAGTTCACCGAGTGATTCCGAACGTCGGTGTACGTGACCCGAGGTTCGATGTCGAATTGCGCCTGGTTCTGCTTGGTGTTGTCGTTGAAGTCCGCGCCCACGGTGAGGAAGTGCCGCGCGAGGATCGTCCGCGTCGCATCGATGTCGACGCCCCACCACGATCCGTCGTTGGCGACCTGGGTCGGCGGAGTGTCTGCGGCGAACGAGAACGCGCCGTGGTTGATCCAGCGACCGGTGTACACTTTGGCGCTGACCGACGAGCCCTGCGTGAACGATGCGTTGTAGGCGAGGCTCGCCAGACGTAATCCGTCCGTGGAGTGCGTACGTGCATCGTTGAACAGCGTGCCGAAGGAGCCGGTCGGAATGCCCTTCTCGCGCGAGACGTCGCTCGCCAATAACGAGAAGTTCCCTTTCGTCACCGTCGCGAACAGCTTGCGAAAGCTTTCGCGATCCGCCGCGTCGGCGAATCCGTTGTTGGTCGCGGGGCTGTCGAATTCGGGAAAGTAGAGACGCTGTCCCTTGCTGTCCGAGTAGGATCCCGACACTAGCATGTCCACATCGCTGGCGAAGTGCTTGCCGTAGCTCGCTCGGCCGCCATACGTCCCGTAGCTCGCCGCGTTCGCCGTGAGCTCGCCGCCGCTCAGGTCGGCGCCCTGCTTCGTCACGACGTTGATGACCGCAAACAGCGCGTTGTTGCCATAGATCGCCGCACTTGGACCGCGAATCACTTCGATGCGTTCGATGAGGTCCGCGTCGACGATGAACTCCTCGCCGATGTACGCCTGGTTGCTGACGTTGTCGTTGGTCCGGAGCCCGTTGAGGAGGAGCAGGACGCGAGAGTTGTAGTCGCCGGATCGCTCGAAGCCGCGCACGCCGACGTAGGTGTAGTTCCGATCGCTCGTGACGTAGAAGCTCGGCAGCGTCTTGAGCACGTCGGCGAGCGTGCGATAGCCATGCTCGCGAATGTCGGCTGCTGTCACGATCGAGACGAACGATGGAACGTCGCGAGTGTTCTGCGCCCGCTTCGATCCGGCGACGACGATCTCGACCTGCATCAACTGCTCGAGGTCGAGCGCCGACAGGTCCGCCGGCGCACGTGGCCGAGTCGGCGCCTGCGCCGCCGCGCCGCCGGCGCCAAGCAGGAATGCACCCACGGTTATCGCGGACCAAGCCGCGAGCGTCGTCGATCGGTCGAAGGTCATTGTGAGGCGTGCACCTGGGCCCGCGGAGAGAACACAGCGGCGGCGGGCGGGCACGGATGGCGTCAGCTCGCAGAGCGAAAGCGCATCCACACTGTGCAGATGTCCTCATCATCGGTGCGCTCGCTCTGAAAGTTTAGGCTCCCGTGCCGGGCCCGCCTCAGCGCAGGGTGATGGGGCGTATTGCGACAGGGATTTCCCCCGATGCGGAAATCAGGAGGAATGCGTGAGGGTTGCTGGCGCGACGCGCTTTCGGGTGGCAGGGGGCGGCTCGGACTCGTTACTTTGCAGTCGTATGCCCGATCCCATCTATCTCGATCACGCGGCCACCACGCCGGTGCGCGCGGAGGTGCTCGACGCGATGCAGCCGTTTTTTGGCGCTCGCTTCGGCAATCCGTCCAGCGTCCACCGCTGGGGCCGCGAGGCGCGCACCGCGCTCGACGAGGCGCATGAGCGCGTCGCCCGATGTCTCGGCGCCTCCGCCGACGAGCTGATCTTCACGTCGTGCGGCACCGAGGCGGACAACATGGCGCTGCTCGGCGTCTTCCGTTCGCGGCGCCCTGAGGGACGTACCGCCGTCGTGACGACGCCCATCGAGCACAAGGCTGTACTCGCCGCAGCGCACCAAGTGACGCGCGAGGGTGGCGAAGAGCGACTGATCGCCATGCGCAGCGACGGCCGAGTGGACGATGCGTCGTTCGACCAGCTCGTGAAGGGCGACGTCGCGATCTGCTCCGTGATGTGGGTGAACAACGAGATCGGCGTCGTGCAGGACATCGACGCGCTCGCCGCTCGCGCGAACGCACGCGGCGTCGTCTTCCACACCGATGCCGTCCAGGCGTTCGGCAAGGTCGTCGTTGACGCACGCACGACGAAGTTCGATCTCCTCTCCATCTCCGGTCACAAGATTGGCGCGCCGAAGGGGATCGGCGCGCTGTACGTACGCCGCGGCACACCAATCGAGCCACTGATGTTCGGCGGCACGCAGGATCGTGGACGTCGGCCTGGCACCGAGAACGTCGCGATGGCGGTGGGTCTCGCGCGCGCCGCCGAACTGGCCGTGGCCGAGCGTGAGCACGAGTGGTCGACGCTGGCGGCGCTGCGCGATCGTCTGGAGACGGCGTTGCTCGAGCGCATTCCCGACGCCGTCATTCATGGCCGCGGCGCACCGCGCGCTCCGCACATCATGAGCATCTCCGTGCCTGGCACAGACAGCGAGTCGCTGCTGATGGCCCTCGACCTGCGCGGCATCGCCTGCTCCGCCGGCTCGGCGTGTCAGAGCGGCAGCGTGACGCCGTCGCACGTGCTCGCCGCCATCGGTGTTCCCGCGGACCTCGCGTCTTCGGCGATTCGCATGAGCCTCGGCTGTCTCAGTACCGATGCATGCATCGATCGTGTCGTCGACGTCTTCCCGATGCTCATCGAGAAGGCGCGCCGTCTCGCGACGGCGTGATTCCATGACCGGCGAGCGCGTTCTTGTCGCAATGAGTGGGGGCGTCGATTCGTCCGTCGCGGCCGCGTTGCTCGTGCGTCAGGGCTACGACGTCGTCGGCGCGACGATGAAGCTCTTCTGCCATGGCGAAGATCTGCCCGATCGCCCGTGCTGCTCGCTCGACAGCGTGAACGACGCGCGCCG
>JAQBPV010000083.1 GCA_028287345.1 Gemmatimonadota bacterium | reverse complement strand
ACGGCGACGTATTCCTCGAACAACGTCACCGCGCGGCGGAGATGCGCCTCCGCGTCGGCGTCAGTTTCCAACGTCAGCGGAGACATCGGTTCCACCACCGCGCGCAGACACTCAGCACTCGGTACGTACCGCGTCACGCGCGCGCGGGCGATGCCTTCGACGAGCACCTTCACCGTCCCCGTCCCCAGTCGCGACAGCTGCCGGACGCGCGCTACGACGCCAACGCGATAGAGGTCGGCGGACGCCGGCTCCTGGGTCTCGGGGTCTCGCTGCGCAACGAGGAGCACGAGGTTGTCGGTTGCGCTCGCGGCATCGAGCGCCGCGAGCGACGCCGCGCGCCCGACGAGCAACGGCATGGCGACGTACGGAAAGACGACGACGTCGCGGAGGGGCAGTACGGGGAGACGGTCCGGTGTTGCGAAGTTCTCGCCGTCAACGAGGAAAGAGGCCATTGCGAAAGATACAGCCATTCGCCCAATCGCGAGCGTGGACCGGCCGTTGGCCCTTCAGCATCTACGGTGCAGCGAGGCCGATGCGGCGTACGGCGCGTCGAACGGAGTGAGGCGTGCTGCGTGCTGCGATTCGTGAGGCGGCCGCACGTCTGATTCGCCGCGCCCTTCTTGCCACGAGGGCATGGTGCGGCGAAGCGATATTGCGTTTGGAGGCAGTGCCAACTTGAAACGCCTCACAACTGGGCCGGAGATTGAGTTTAACACGCCGAACCAGAACGACGCCGCCTTACGATTCGCCGCACGCCTACGCCTCACTCCGCACGAGGCGCCGTACGCCGCATCGCCATCGCCGCACGAGAGGAATGCAAAAAGGCACACCGAACTCGGTGTGCCTTTGCAATCCCCAACGATCGAGAAGATCAGGCTTCTTTCTTCCTCTTCGTCGGCGCAAGCTCGAGTAGCGGCGCCGTTCCATTCAGAACCGAAGACTCAGTGATCTTCACTTCCACCACGTCTTCACGCGTCGGCAGGTCGAACATCACGTCCGTGAGCAGTTCTTCGAGGATCGCACGCAGGCCGCGCGCACCCGTGCCGCGCTTGAGTGCCTTCTGCGCAATCGCCCGCAGCGCCGACGCCTCGAAGGTGAGCTTCACCTCCTCGAGATCGAACAGCTTCGTGTACTGCTTGGTGAGCGCATTCTTGGGCTCCTGGAGAATCCGCACCAGCGACTCCTCGTCGAGACCCTCGAGGGGCACCGTCACCGGCAGTCGGCCCACGAGCTCGGGGATCAGCCCGAAGCGCAGCAGATCGTCCGGCTCCACTTCGGCGAATGCGTTCTTCGACAGCGTCGCGAGCTTCACCGGATCCGTCTCGACCTTAGAGAAGCCGATCTGGCGCCGTCCCGTGCGCGACTCGATGATCTTCTCCAGACCGTCGAACGCACCGCCGCAGATGAAGAGGATGTCCTTCGTGTTGATCTGGATGTACTCCTGCTGCGGATGCTTGCGACCGCCCTGCGGCGGAACCGACGCAACCGTGCCTTCCAGAATTTTCAGCAGCGCCTGCTGTACGCCTTCGCCGCTGACGTCGCGAGTAATGCTCGGGTTCTCCGACTTGCGCGCGATCTTGTCGATCTCGTCGATGTAGACGATGCCGCGCTCGCACTCGGCGACATTGAAGTCGCCAGCCTGGAGCAGGCGGACGAGAATGTTCTCCACGTCCTCACCCACGTACCCAGCTTCGGTGAGCGTGGTGGCGTCCGCGATCGTGAAGGGCACGTCGAGGATGCGGGCGAGCGTCTGCGCGAGCAGCGTCTTGCCCACACCGGTGGGGCCGATCAGCAGGATATTCGACTTGTCCAACTCGACGTCGTCCTCGCGGACCGACGCCGAGTTGATGCGCTTGTAGTGATTGTAGACCGCGACCGCCAGCGCCTTCTTCGCCCGCTCCTGCCCGATTACATAGCCGTCGAGCGTGTCCTTGATCTCTTGCGGCGTCGGGACCTGAGTGATTGCCTCAGCGACCTCACGCTCCTCGTCCTCGGCGAGGATCTCATTACAGAGCGCAATGCACTCGTTGCAGATGTAGACGGACGGACCCGAAATGAACTTCCGGACCGAGTCCTTCGACTTGCCGCAGAACGAACAGCGGAGGTGTTTATCGTGCGACATGGCGGAGACCCTGCGAGAGGCGCACGCCCTGAACTGCCGGGGCGAGGGGGAGTAACCGAGAGTTAACTGTAGCGTTCGACCCGGTCAAGCAACGGACGATTCTGGCGAACGAATGTTTTTCGCGAGCCATTAAACCGAGGACTACCGCCCTTTACTTGACTGCTGCTGCCTGCGCCGCGATGACCTGCGGATCGACCAGATCGCCACGATTCGAGATTACGTTGTCGATGAGTCCGTATGACTTTGCTTCTTCGGCCGACATGAAGAAGTCACGGATCATGTCGCGCTCGATCTGCTCGATCGGACGACCCGTGTGCTTGCTGTAGATCGTGTTGAGCTGATGGCGCAGGAAGAGGATCTCCTTCGCCTGAATCTCGATGTCGGCCGCGGTGCCCTGCGTGCCGCCCGAGGGCTGGTGGATCATGATGCGCGAATGCGGCAGGGCGCTGCGCTTGCCCTTGCGGCCGGCCGCCAGCAGGAAGGACCCCATGCTCGCCGCCAACCCCATGCAGATGGTGTTCACGGGCGCCTTCATGTACTGCATCGTGTCGTAGATCGCGAGGCCGGCCGAGACGCTGCCGCCCGGCGAGTTGATGTACACGAAGACGTCGCGCTCGGGGTTGTCCGCTTCCAGGAAGAGGAGCTGCGCGATGATGATGTTCGCGACGTCGTCATTGATCGGCGTACCGAGGAAGACGATGCGGTCCATCAGGAGCCGCGAGAAGATGTCGTAAGTGCGTTCGCCCCGGCTGGAGCGTTCGATGACGTACGGCGGGTAGATCGTTGCCATGGGAGTGCTCACTGTTCCACACCGTTTGTGACTTCGTTGCGTGATGTCAACCACTCGAAGACTTTCTCTTCGGTGATGCTGCGCTCGATCTCGGGCAGACGACCCGCCTTCTGGAGCGACGAGTAGACCTGGCC
>JAQBPV010000047.1 GCA_028287345.1 Gemmatimonadota bacterium | reverse complement strand
ATGAGCAGCACCGGCGACTTCCACGTTGCCACGGACGACACCGGCGACGACTTCCACGCCACGTCGAGCGCCTGTTGCAGATCGCCCGGCTTCTCGTAACGCGGGGCCAGCAGCGGTGCTGCGCGCTCACCCGTCCAATCATGCACACCGTGGATATCGACGCCCGCAGCGAAGATGTCGGAATTGCGGCCAAGTGCGAGCGCGGTGAGGAAGCCGCCATACGATCCACCGTAGATCCCGATGCGCGACGCATCCACCTGCGGCAAACCGCGCAGAAGGCGCGCACCGCCGAGCACGTCGAGATATTCGGAGGCACCACGCGAGCCGGCGTTCACCGGGTTCTGGAAATCGCGACCGTAGCCAATGCCCAACCGATAGTTCACCGACAACACCACGAACCCTCGGCTCGCCAGATACTGGTTCGACGCGTAGGCGTTGGTGTAATAGTCGGAGTAGTGCCAGCCAAGCAGCATCTGACGTGGTGGACCGCCATGCACGTAGATGATCGCGGGCTTCTTGCCGCCGCGCACGAGCGACGTATTGCCGGTGGCATCGAAGATCTGTCCGTGCACCTCGAGACCGTCCGGTGACTTGAACACGACCTTGCGCGGCGTCACCAGCTGCGCAGTGGGAAAGTCGGACGGAATGCGATCGGCACCGAGCCACTTGACGGTACCGCCATTGGCCGGCATCAGGGCGGGTACGGGCGGCCGTTGCGCAGTAGCGCCGATGAAGGCGATCGAGCTCCCGTTGCCGGTGAAAACCGGCGTCCACTCGAGGCCCGTGCCAGGCGTCAACACTTCAGGCGCAGCACGGTCCACCGGAACTCGAACCACATGACGACGATCGATGTCGTCCGCGTCGGGACCCGAGTTGCCCGCGAACGCGAGCCACCGGCCGTCACTACTCATGGTCACGTACTCCGCCATGTACTTGCCTGGCGTCAGCAGCAACGGCTCACCGCCATTCTCGGAGATGGAATACAGGTGCGGCCAGCCATCCATCTCGGACAGGAAGGCCACACGTCCCGCGCCATAGCGCAGGTTCGCTCCGCCGTGCGTGCGCGGCACCGAACCACGGAGTGTCGCCGGAGCTTTCCATAGTTGCCGTCCCTCGCCCGAACGCGTGCTCGCGATCCATATCGCCCACGGCACATGACGGTCCGTCAGAATCGAATCGGGCGCGCCACCGCCACCAGGCATCCGCACGAACACGATCCGCTCGCCATCCGACGACCAACTCGGCGACTCATCGCGCGACGTCGACGGCGCGATCCACCGAATCGGCGTCGAGTCGTTCACGAAGATGCCGATCATCGAGTGATCACCGCGCCCCGAGACGAAAGCGAGCTTCGACCCGTCCGGCGACCACTCGGGCTCGCGCGAGTCACCATTGGCGGAGAAGAGCTTCTTCGCCGAGGTGGATCCGTCGACAGGGGCCGTCCAGATGGCGCGATCCTTCGCGAACGCGACGACGTCGCCACGCGGCGAGACGACAGGCTCGTCGCCATCCGCAATCTTCTTCGGGGCGCCACCATCGAACGCCACGCTCCAGACCTGAATCTGCGGCGCAACCGGCAGCGACATCGGATTCGGCGACGCACCAGCCCAATTCGAACCGTGATCGCCACCACGCACGTAGACCACGTACTTCCCATCGCTCGTGATCGCGACGCTCGTGAGCTCCTGTCCGTCGTCGAGCGCGTAGGACGTCAGCTGCCTTGCCCTGTAATCCGGCGCGTCGGCCACCCAGATGTTGCGGCGGCCCTGCTCGTTGAGCGCCCACGCGAGACGTCCGCCCTTCGCGGCAGCCGTCAGCTGATCAGGAAAGGGATAGCTCTTGAGCTGATTGATCGTGAATGCCGGCGCCTGCGCCGACAGGTTCAGCGCGACGACGAGGACAAGCGTCAGGACGCGAGAGACAGTGCGAATCGGATGCATGTTCGGCCTTATAGGTGAGCGGTCACGGAGAACATGCGACACCCGATGCCGTTGCGCCACGAATCGGTACTCCACGCAATTGTCCGATGACGCTCAAATGACGAGCGCGCCCATATTCGACCCATGGGACTCACAATTCACTACGAGCTTCGGCTCCCGGGCGAGACGACGGACGCCACCGCCGTCAACCACCTCCAACGCCTCCACGACTACGCCGCCACACTCGGCAACAAGCACATGTGCCCAGTGTTCCTGTTCAATGGCGCTCAGCTGTCGCTGCCGGACGAGGAATGGCAAGGCGGCACGGTTGCGTGGCTGCTTCACGTGTGCACCGACGTAATCCGCACGTTTCGTGACGGTGTCGTCAACAGCATCGACGATATCGACGACAAGTACCTCCTCGCGGCGGCCGGTTTCGTCGTCTATCCGGGCGAAGGCTCGGAGTCCGTGACCCTCGGTCTCGTGCGGCCCCTCCTTACGGAACCGCCCGAGAACCTCGAGTCAGACAGAGACACCGACGACTGGAAACACTGGTACTGGAGCGGATTCTGTAAGACGCAGTACGCATCCAGGGTCAGCGAAGAACACTTCCTGTTCTGTCACCGAATGGTCATCCGCCTGCTCGACGAGGCAAAGCGCATCGGTTTCGACGTCACCGTCCACGATGAGGGACAGTACTGGGAGACGCGAGACGCTGAACTCCTCCTCTCCGAAGTGCGACGCTCGAACGTGATCATCGCACACCTCGCCGGCGCGCTGCACGACGCCATCGCACCAGAACACAGCGTCGAAGCGGAGATCTTCTCACACCCGGAGTTCGAACATCTCGAGATGGAACCGATCGAACATCGCACCGGCGACAATAGTTCGGATGTCTGACGAACTACGAGTCGTCTGGCGACATCCCCCAGCGCCGCGTATATCCCACACAGCGACGCCGCTCGGCCCAGACTCCTGCGCTGGCGCCGCGACTTTCAACCCAGTGGGGAGGTCGTATGCGGAGATGCTTCGTGGCGAGCATGGCGCTGTGCGTTTTGATCAGTGCGCCCTTGATGTCGGCAGGTGCACAGAGTGGCAGCATCCGTGGACGAGTACTGGATTCCGCCGGAACGCCCATCGCTGGCGCCATCATCACCGTCGATCGCTCCGTCAGCCGTACTCAATCCACATCCTCGGGCAGCTACACCCTCGTCGGCGTGCCTGCTGGGCGACAGACGGTTCGCGCACGCATCATCAGCTATGCACCACTGGCGCTCGATGTCACCGTGCGCGCCAACGAAACCACGACACAGGACTTCTCGCTGCGCCGGTCCACGGTGGAGCTGGCGCCCATCGCAATCGTCGTCGGGTCTCGTGCGCACCACAAGGCCGCGGACGAAGTCGCGGTACCTGTGGACATCATCCCCGCCGAAGTCATCGCGAAGCAGGGAACGTCCGAGCTCTCCGCCATCCTCCAGGCCGTCTCGCCCTCCGTCAACTTCCCTCGGCAAAGCGTCACCGATGCCGACGACATCGTCCGGCCATTCACGATGCGCGGTTTGTCGCCGGATCATACGCTCGTACTCGTGAATGGCGTGCGGCGCCATCGCACCGCATTGGTGCATACCTTCGCGTTCGGTATGCCGGCTGGGTCCACCGGCGTGGACCTCAATGCGCTCCCCGCCAGCGCGATCGATCGCATGGAAGTGCTACGCGACGGCGCCTCGGCACAATATGGATCGGATGCCATCGCCGGCGTCGTGAATCTGGTGATCAAGGACGGGCAGTTCTCGCCGTTCCTCAGTGCGGATTTCGGCCGATACTTCGTGAAGGACTATCCCTCCGACGGCAATACCTTCAACGCGAACGGCGGATGGGGGCTGAAGTTGGGCCGAGGGTCGCTGGGTCTTTTCGCGGAGTATCGGAATCGGCAGCCGACGAATCGCGCGTGGCCTGAGGCGGCTGATCAGCTGAAGGACGGCGACGCCGACATCGTTGACGACAACGGCCACATCATCACCAAGAACAACGCCGTCGCGCAGCCCAACCACCACCTGGGCGACGGGCTCGCCAACGACCTTCTCTCATTCGCCAATCTGCGCGTCCCCATCAACGACGCAGGCACGAGCGAATTCTATGGTTTCGGCGGCTACACGCATCGCATCGGTACGGGCAACGGCTTTTATCGGCAGGGCATCTCTCCGCGCAACTGGCCGACGATCTATCCGCTGGGATTCCTGCCCGAGTTTCATCCCACGGTGGTCGACTGGTCGGCGGCAAGCGGCTTTCGCGGCGAAGCAAGCCACTGGAATTACGACGCTGGCGTCTCGTTCGGCCGAAACGTCTTCGACTACGAGCTTCGCAATACGTTGAATGCGTCACTCGGTCCGTGTCTCACAACGGCCTGCGCGCCAGGGTTGGATGGCATACTTGGCAACGCGGATGATCCGGGCATTCCCAATAGCACGCATTTCTTTGCGGGCGGCCTGCGCGCCAACGAGCTCGCCTTCAACGCGAGCGTTGCGCGTGCGTTCGATACAGGTCTGCCAAATCCGCTCAACATCGGGCTCGGTGCCACCTATCGCCGAGAGTCGTTCGAGTTGGTCGCGGGGGAGAGGGGGTCGTGGATTCAGGGCGGTCATCTGAATCAGTTCGGCGATCCGGCGCCCCCGGGCTCCCAGGTGTTCAGCGGTTTCCTGCCATCGACGGCCGTAGACGTCTCACGCGGCAACACGGGCGGCTATGCCGACCTCGAGACGAACCTGACGAAGGAGCTCCTCGTCAACGGAGCGGTGCGCTTCGAGAACTACACGGACTTCGGATCGAAGCTGAGCAGCAAGCTGGCCCTGCGTTTTCAGCCAGCCAGGCAGCTCGTCCTTCGCGGTGCAGTGAGCAGTGGCTTCCGTGCGCCGTCGCTCGCGCAAACGTACTACGGCAGCCGGATCACGAGCTTCAAGCTCGATGAGACAACCGGAAAGCAGAAGCCATTCGAGGTCGGCATCTTCCCGGTCGGCGATCCGGCCGCACTCGCGCTCGGCGCCAAGCCGCTCAAGCCCGAAAGCTCGGTGAACTACAGCGCGGGCACGGCATGGAGTCCGAACGACGCGTTCACACTCACGCTCGATGGTTATCTCATCGATCTCAAGGACCGCATCCTTCTCACCGGCTTCATCGGCGGTGATGCCGTCGAGGCGATATTGGCCGCCAAGGGTCTCGCCGTGACCGCGGCGCAGTACTTCACCAACATCGTGGATACGCGCACCAAGGGTGTCGATCTCACGACGAACTATCGTGCAACGGTCGGTGCTGGTGCGCTGACTGTGACGAGCGGCGTCAACTGGACCATCAATCGCATCACCGGACAGCGCGCCGATCCACCGCAGCTCAACGGCACCGGCGCACAGCTCGTCGACAAGTTCACGGTGATCCAGATCGAGAAGGAGCGGCCGGATTGGCGCGGTACCATCACGACTGACTATCTGCGGTCGGAGATGAACATCCTTCTTCGCGCTTCGTACTACGGCTCGTTCCACTCCGCGCCGGGCCTGTGCGACGCCTGCGATCAGACCTTCGGTGCACGGACGCTGTTCGACGTCGAGGCGGGACGACAGTTCTCCGGTCTCAAGTGGTCGATCGGGGTGCGCAACATCTTCGACACCTTCCCCGACAAGAACTCCCTCGACAACGGTTACGGCATTTTCCCGTGGGCGGGCGCGTCGCCGTTCGGGTACAACGGGCGCTTCATCTACACGCGCGCGGAGATACTCAGCGGTCGATAGCAGCGCTGATGATGTCGATCTACCCCGGGATCATCCTCGCGTGTTGGGCAGTCTTCATCGCGTATTGGATGATCTCGGCGGTTGCCGCGAAGAGGACGGTTGGGGGCGTGTGGCGCGGGATGGGCATTCGCTTCGTCATCGTTCTGGTCATGCTCGTCGTCCTTCGTCACGAGGTCGCGGGCGTTCTGTATCGGTCGGCAAGTCCGGCGCAGGCAACTGTCGGTGTGGCGGCGTGCGTCGCTGGCCTCGCCTTCGCCATCTGGGCGCGCGTGCACCTGGGCCGCAATTGGGGTATGCCGAGGGCGGTGAAGGAGAACGCGGAGCTGGTGACGTCGGGGCCATATGCGTACGTCCGTCATCCGATCTACACCGGCATGCTCGTCGCCCTCATCGGATCGGCGGCGGTTGTCGGTTGGTCATGGCTTCTTCTCCCCCTCGTGCTTGGCGCGTACTTCACCTACAGCGCGTTGGTGGAAGAGAAGCTCATGCTTCGGACCTTTCCCGACAGCTATCCCGCATACATCGCTCGAACGAAGATGCTCATTCCGTTCGTGTTTTGACTCAGTAGTCGGGCGGCTGGCCGTCGAGGATCGTGCTCACCTTGTCGGCGAAGGTGAGGATGATGTCGGGGTTGAGCACGCAGGCGACGATGAGGCTGATGGCTGCGCCGATGAGCGCGGCCTGGCGCGCGCGGGCGCGCTTGAGCAGCAGGCCGGCAATGATCAGGATGATGCCGAGTCCGACGAGCGTTTCGGTCAGTGATGGCATAAGGCCTATCGGAAAATGCGGATACCAAAGAACGCCGCGACGTCGATACTCGGTCGGAGCCGTGCCAACTCGGCACGATTCAGCGGTTCGACATCAGATTGAGGCGACGTCATCGCGCCAACGGATCGGGTCGCATCTGGAAGTGCAGCACCTTGCTCGTCTGCCCCTTCCCACCCTCCATGTGGAACGGTGCTCGCGTGCTCACCGTCGCCCAAAGTCCACGCCCCTTCCACCCCGCATTGGGATCATCGATGCGACCATCCATCCACTTCGTATAAAATCCCGTCGGATACGGCACGCGAAGGATGACCCACTGCCCATCCTTCAGCGCGAGCAATCCCTCCGACGCATTGCCCGTATTGATCGGCGTATTCTTGCCCAATCCGAACGTATCGAACTGATCGACCCACGTGTAATAACTGCCCTCGACACTTCCCGGCTCGTTCAGACCCTTGAACTGCGGCATCGGCTCAGGATAGAACGTCCACCCTTCCGGACAATGCTGTCCCGTCGCCGTCGGTCCGTTGAGCGGACCCTTGCACTTCCGCCGGTCGAAGCTGGCCATGTGTCCACTCGCGAGCGCCGCCTACACCACGCCGCTCCGATCGACGTCCGCTCCCCGCGGCGAGAAACCCTTTTTGGCGGGAAGCTCGAAGATCTCGGCGAGCGCCGTCGCTGGCGGGTTCGAGCCTGGAGTCAGGCGAACGATCGATCCCGGAAAACCGAGCGACGATCCCCACACCGAGCCATCAGGCGCTGGTGCCACGGAGTAGAGACCAGCGTTGATCCGCTTGTCCTTCGTGGGATCGAGCGGCTGGTTCGGTTCGACATACTCATCGCGCTTGCCATTGCCGTTCGCATCGAGAATCAAGGCGGTCCAACCTTGCGACTTCTCTTCGTCGCCGGTCTCGTCGTACATCTTCGTGTTGAGCCAGCCGACCACCGGCCCACCACCGCTCGTCCACAGCGTGTTGTTCGCATCCTCCGCGAACATCAGGTGATGCGTGCCGAAGCACGTGCTGATGTGCTTGAGCTGCCTGGTCTTCGGATCGTACACGGCGAGGTGACGGCCCGCGCGAGCGACCGGAAACAGCTTCGCCGATGGATGATTGGAGCCAGCCTTGCAGAAATCAGGATTCTCCGGCGGCCGCACGGCCGACGTGATCCACACTCGGCCGCTCGCATCGAACATCGGGTTGTGCACGTTGTTCTTGCTCGTCCAGATCGTGTCGTTGCCCCAGTATGCCGATCGCGCACCGGTG
>JAQBPV010000034.1 GCA_028287345.1 Gemmatimonadota bacterium | reverse complement strand
CCGACAGTCGGCCGTCGGGCTGCCGGTGCGGCGACAGCTCCGCGGGCCGGCGACCCATCAGCCGGTCGCGGTTCGGTGCGCGCAACATGCGCAGCGTTGCGTCGTTGCAGTCGATGATGCCTTCGGCGTCGTACAGCATGTGCGCGTCCGTCGACCGCTCGAACAGCATGCGGAAGCGTTCGTCGCTCGCCTCGCGCTCGGTGACGTCGGCGCCTGCAGCAATGAGTCCATGCGAAGGTTCGCCTGGGCCGCCGCGCAGCGCCGTGATGTTCCACAGCACCATGTGGCGCTCGCCACTGGTGCTCTTCACGGGCCCGAGAAGATTGCGAATGGGCTTGCCGAGCAACACGGAGGCGATGCCCTCGCGCATCCGATGGCGATGCGGCGCAGTCACGAACTTCTCGGCGTAGTTGACCCCGATGGCATTGGCCCGCGGAACGCCGTAGAGCAGCTCGGCCTCGCGGTTCCACTCGAAGACGTTGCCATGGATGTCGAGTCCGACGATTGCGCTGCCGGCGGTGTCGACGAGCGAGCGGAAGAGCGCCTCGCCGCGCTCGAGCGCTTCGGCTTGCGCGATCAACTCTTCGTTCTGCATCGACAGCGCGTTGGCCTGCGCCTGACGCTCTTCCTCGATGCGGCGCACGAGGGTGACGTCGCGGAAGATCGTCACGGCCGCATGCGGCTCCGTGCTGCCGTTGCGAAACAGCGGACTCGTATTCGCCGAGAGGTACTTGGTGTCGCCGTGGACGTCCTTGCTGGTGATGACGACGTCGGACAGCGACTTGCCGCTGCTGATCGTCACGCGGCTCGGCAGCCGATCCGTTTCAAGCGGCTGGCCGCGTTCATCCGTGAGTGTCCGCGCGAGCGCTTCGACGTCGGCGGACGTGGACTCGGGCGGAAGATCGAGAATGCGAAGGGCGCTCGGATTTCGCAGCTCGATGTGCCCTTCACGGTTAGTGAGGAGCATGCCGTCGGGCATCGCGTCGAGCACCGCGCGAATTCGGGATTCACTCTCGGCCAGTGCGCTGATGGTGGCGCTCAATTGCGCTTGCGTCGGCTGCAGCGCGAGGCGGACGCCGAGCACCATGGCAATGAGCAGCAGGATGACGCAGGCAGCTTCGAGCTGCAGGAGGCGGTCGACCTGCCGGCTCCATTCCTTTTCCAGCTCGTCTACCACGTGCTCGATGGCGACGGCGAGCCGCCGTTGCTGCACGAGCACGGAATCGAACTGGGCGCTGCTGGCATCGGAGTTGGCGGCACGGGCCGACGCTTCCTTCACGGAATCCTGAAGGGCGATGAGCGCTTCGTATGCTTCGGCGGCGGGAGTGCCCTGCGGGATCACGACGCCGTCGGTGCTTTCGCCGCGCAGCTGCTGCGAGGCGGTGCGGAGCTCGTTCACGGTGGCGTCGATGCGCGGGCGCCAGAGCTCACGGTCGGCGGGAGAGGCTTCGCGGGCGAGGAGGGTCTGCGCGACGAGTCGTTCGCTCAAGACGCGCTGGTGGCCCGCCACGTTCATGCGCGCGCCGTCGATGCTGTGGCGCGACGTCTGTGCAACGAGCAACCCAAGGGTCGCCACTGCGACGGCAATGACGGCAAGAACGGCAACGCTGTAGCGTCGCCCGAACCGGCGGCTGGGCGTGGGTGAACTCATTTTACCAGTAGTGACCACTCAATAGAGTGGACGTCACACCTCGGAGCGGGTCGCGGAGCCGTCCGGGTGGGAGGAGTCAGTTGGCCGGCGGCCGGAGGTGGATCGTGCCCTTGGCGTGGGTGAAGCCGAGGTCGATTCCAGGCCGCAAGGGGATCTCCCACTGCGGTGCCGTGCGGACGAGCGTTCGAGGAGGGTTGGCGCGCTCGTCGCCATGAAGGGGCGGACGAAAGTTCGCGTCGTCGCGTTGGGCGGTGCGCCGGTGGGGGGCCATGCTCGACATACGAGCGATGGGCCCGCCAGGTTACAGGGACGAGCCTTAGTCGACCACTCCGAGACGCAGCAGGGAGTCGGCGTCGAGCATGCGCCAGTTGTTGGGATAGTGCCACACACGCCGGACGCATTCGCGTGAGTTCAAGACCAGACACCGGCGAGCGCGGGCCCACGACTGCGGGGTCGACACTTCACGAACGGACCACTCGACTCCGCCGCCATCGACGACGATATGCGGGAATTGTTCGTCGGCTGCCCCACCATTCGCTGGAAACACATGGCCGTTCGCGTCTACACTCCAGGACACCAGATCACCCACTGCTGTGCTACGGAAGCCAATGACGCTCACCCGGTTAGCAGGCGGCGCTAATCATCCGTGTTCCATTGGAAGCTTCGTGCCGCAGTTGTACCAAGTGCCCGTAGCGATAGACGAACCTGCTCAAATCCCGCCAAGGAGGTTGTCGATGCGCTTTTCCGCTGCGTCCATGGCCTGACCCTCGAGAATCGAGCGCATGAGATCGTCTACCTCGAGCTCGAAATCGTTGGGGAATTTCCGGTTTTCGGGAAAGCGGATCACCGCGCCGATGACGAGCGGAAAGTGAGGCTCGGCGTCCTCATCCACTTCTTCGCCGTCGTCGTCTTCATCGTCATCGTCGTCGTCATCCTCGATGACGTCCTCGAAGGAGCGTCCCGTCGGCGACACCGACGCGGCCCATGGCTCGCTGTCCTCGTCGCCCTCGTCGTCCTCGGGTGACACGCTGTCCTGGATGGCCTGCATGGCGCGCTCGGGCAGGAGCGCGCTGAGCTCTCCGCGCACTCCGCCCTCCTCTTCCCACGCTGCGCCGACGACGATGACCGGCTCGCCGAAGGCATCGCTCGCGAGAAATGCGTCGACGAGCTGCTTCGGATACGCATTCACGGCGAGGAGCACCTGCTTTGGTCCCGCGCGCGTGAAGGCGACGGGCTGATCGCCCGGTGCAGCGCCGGGACGATCGAGCCGCTCGAGGCGCAGCAACAACGGCTCGGGCACGATGAAGGTGAGCGGATTCTCCCGCGTGAAGGGACCGCGCGGTTCGCGCGCTTCGCCCTCTTCGACCGGCTCTTCGCCGGTGTCGTCGTCGAATGCGTCAGGAGGCGGACAGCTCATTCCGGAATCTAACGAACAAGTAGTGAGTCGATCGCGTCGCACAAAGCGTCGATGGAATACGGCTTCGGCACGAACAGCGTTCGGTCGTCGAGCGGCAACTCGCGGTCGTCGGCCGTGTAGCCGGACACGAACACCACGGGCACGTCCGGCGCAATAGCGCGCAGTTGAGCCACCATCTCCACACCGCCCATCGTCGGCATCATGACGTCACTCACCACGACGTCCACGGCACCAGCGCGGGCGCGGAACTGGAAGAGCCCTTCCGCGCCGTCGGGCGCGTCGGTGACGACGAAGCCGCAGCGCTCGAGCAAGCGTCGCACCTGCGCGCGTACGCGTGGTTCGTCTTCCACGAGAAGCACACGTCCGCGCCGACGCGGGATCACATGCTCGCCGGTCGCGGCGTTGATTGCCGCGGTGGGTGCGACCATGTCGGCGCGTGGCAGGTACAGCGTGACGCGAGTGCCTTCGCCCACCGCACTCTCGATGGCGATCCCACCGTTCGACTGCTGGATGATGCCGTACACCGTCGACAGACCGAGGCCTGTGCCCATGTGCGGGCCCTTCGTCGTATAGAACGGCTCGAAGGCGCGCGCACGTGTCTTCGCATCCATGCCGACACCGTCGTCCTGCACCGAGAGCGTGACGTACTTGCCTGGCGCCAGGCCTGCGAGCGCCGCCTCCGCGGAGCCGATGTCGCGAAGGCCGGTCGAGATCACGAGCGAACCGCCATTCGGCATCGCGTCGCGCGCATTGATGGCGAGGTTGACCACCACCTGCTCGAGCTGTCCCGCATCCGCGACAATCGCGAGCGGCTCGGCGCTGCGCTGTACGTCGGTTCGTACCTGCGGGCCCAGCGCACGAAAGAGCAGGCGAGAGACCCTTGCCACGACGTGATTGAGGTCGAGTAGCTCGGGCGCACGGACTTCCTTGCGGCCCAGCGAGAGCAGTTGTCGCGTCAGCGCAGCGCCACGCTCTGCTGCTTCGCGAATGTCCTTCACATCCTCGCGCAGCACGCTGTCCATCGGCAGCTCGCGACCGATGGACTCGGAGGCGCCGAGCATGACGCTGAGAAGATTGTTGAAGTCGTGGGCCACGCCGCCGGCAAGGCCACCCACCGCCTCCATCTTCTGCGCGAGCAGCAGCTGATTCTCCACCGTGCGCTGGCGCTCGCGCATGCGCAGCTCGCCGGTGATGTCGTGCGCGACCACGATGCGCGAGCGGCGACCGTCGAGGAGAAAGTCTTCGGCCACCATATCCACCTGGATGAGCGAGCCATCCTTCTTCTTATGCTCAGAACGCCGAGGAAGCGGCGGTCCTTCCTCCCGCTCCATGAAGCGCTCCAGTTCTTCGGCCTCCTGCGGCGTGCGGATGTCACGCAACGTCATCGAGAGGAACTCGACTTCGGAGTAGCCGTAATGCGCGATTGCGGCGGGATTCACCGCCATGAATCGGAGGGTCTCGATGTCGAACACCCAGGTGGGCAGCGGCGTGACCTCGAACAGGGAGCGATAGCGCCGTTCACGCTCGGCCAGCGCTCGCTCCTGCCGATGCCGCTCGGTGATGTCCTCCACGACGGAGACCGAACCGATGACGTTCCCCTGTTCGTCGAACATGGGCGCGGCGGAGATCGCGGCAGTGAAGATCGATCCGTCCTTGCGACGGTGCTCAATCTCGTATTTCTCCGCTGTACCGTCGCGCCGAGCGCGGAGACGCGTTATCAGGCGCTCGCGGTCCCGATCCGTCGCCACGAGCTCGGCGAGGTCGCGCCCCACGAGCTCGTCGGCGGAATAACCGGTGAGAACCGTCATGTGCTCGTTCGCGTACAGCGCACCATTGTCCCGATCCGCAATGACGAGAGCGACGTTCAGGCTCTCGGCCATCGCGCGCAGCGGTGACCCGACGGCGCGCAGCGACTCGGACAATGGACCGTGGCGCTCGACGTGCTCGAGCGAGTTTTTGGAATCGGGCACAGGCATGGAAGCGAAAGCGTTGTTGTCCTGAATCCGCGGCGAATCAGCCCAGGCTCGAGTGGTGGATACCCCATAGTGTCGGCAGGTGTGCCCCGCTCGCGCACCCTCTGCAGCACCTTTACATTGAGGGGCGGCGAACCATCCCGCATGCCAAGTATCCCGACAGGGACACAAATGCAGTCAAAGACAGAACCTGCGCTCCGGCTCGCCACGTCCGACGCGCCCGTTTCCGCGGTGGCCGTTCCGCCCCGCCTCACCGATAGCTACGTCGAGAGAAATCCGGGCACGGCGCTCGATCTCGACATCGTTCGCGCGCTTCGTGTCAACCGCTCTGCAGTGGAACGCCGAGCGGCGACGATCCCCACCAGGCGCACCGTGAAGAAGGAATGGCAGGCGGGCTGGCTCCTGCGCGCCATCACGTTGATCGACCTCACTACGCTTGCCGGCGATGATACGGCCGGGAACGTTCGCCGGCTCGCAGCGAAAGCCGCGCACCCCATCCGAAACGATCTCGCCGATGCGCTTGGTGTTGCCGATCTGGACATCACGACGGGTGCGGTGTGTGTGTATCACGCCATGGTGCCGGTGGCGGTCGAGGCGCTGAAGGGGACGGGCATTCCCGTCGCTGCAGTCAGCACCGGATTTCCTGCTGGATTGAGCCCGCTCGAAGAGCGCGTGCGAGAGATTCGCGCGTCAGTGGCAGCGGGCGCGAAGGAGATCGACATCGTGATTACGCGCGGCCATGTGCTCACCGGCAATTGGCAGGCGCTGTACGACGAGGTGAAGCTGTTCCGCGAAGCATGCGGTGATGCGCACATGAAGAGCATTCTCGCCACCGGCGAGTTGGCGACGCTCGGCAATGTCGCGAGGGCGAGCATGGTGGCGATGATGGCCGGCTCCGACTTCATCAAGACGAGCACGGGCAAGGAAGGTGTGAACGCGACGCTGCCCTTCTCGCTCGTGATGACGCGCATGATCCGCGAGTATCATGAGGCCACCGGTTACGCAGTGGGTTACAAGCCGGCCGGAGGTATTCGCAGCGCGAAGAACGCGCTCGAGTACCTGTACCTGATGAAGGACGAGCTGGGCGACCGCTGGCTGAAGCCCGACCTCTTCCGGTTCGGGGCGAGCGGGCTGCTCACCGACATCGAGCGGCAGCTCGAGCACTGGATCACCGGGCGCTACTCCGCGGCCCACCGCCACCCCATGGTGTAGCGCATGACAACGGTGAGAGACGTCTTCGAGACCATGGAGTACGGGCCGGCGCCCGAGGGCGACAAGCCGGCGCGCGACTGGCTCGCGAAGTTCGACGGCCGCTTCGGCCACTACATCAATGGCGGGTGGACGAAGCCCGCCGGCCTGTTCGACGTGTCCAATCCTGCCACGGGCAAGCCACTGG
>JAQBPV010000020.1 GCA_028287345.1 Gemmatimonadota bacterium | reverse complement strand
AGGGCGCGAGCCTCTATCACACGACGAAGATCCTCGACACGGACCTGTTGTGGTTCTACGTGCGGACGCATGGGCTCTGTGTCACCGACCTGATGCAGGGCCCGGTGTATGGGCTGTCGACCGCCGAGGCGGACGCCGATCCGCGACTCGCGCCGCACTTTCACTACGATGACATATTCGGCACGGTGCTGAACCGGTTCCTCGTGCAAGCGGTGGCGGGAGTTCCATTGACACTTTACGGAAGCGGCGGCCAGACGCGCGGATTCCTGAATCTCGAGGATACGCTACAGTGTGTCGAGCTCGCGTTGCGTCATCCCGCTGAGAAAGGTGAGCTACGGATCATGAATCAGTTCACGGAGCGGTTCAGCGTTCGTGAGCTTGCCCAGCGAGTCTCTGACGTCGGAAACCGGCTGGGCCTTTGCGTCTGTGTCACGAGCATCGACAACCCGCGCAAGGAGCGAGAAGAGCACTACTACAATCCGAAGCATCAAGCGCTGCTGGACCTGGGACTCGAGCCGCACTACCTCACGGACGACGTGTTGGTCGACCTGCTGGAGCGCGTCGCTCGGCATCGCGATGCGATCGATGTGGGCCGGATCATGCCGCGGGTGCGCTGGAGCGAGAGATCATCGCACGCAGGCGACGCGCCGCGAGACGTGCGATAGCGCGATATACGAACGGCGCGGATGCACTCGTGCCAAACGCCATACGGAGTGCGTGGCTCGCTTCGGACCATCGCTGTTCGAGGCCGAGTCGGTCAGCCGCAGCAACCGCGTGATGGCCCTCGTGCGTGCGAGCCGTCGCTCGAAGGCCGCTGTCCTTCGTTCGCGCGGCGAAGTCGCGGTAGATCTGCACGAAGCCGAGGCTCACATCCGGGCGCTGGTGCGAAACGCTCCTGTGTTTCCGTATGTCGAGCAGCGGCTCATCCACCAGACCACATTCGCAGCATTCAGCGAGTCGCACCCACAACTCGAAGTCTTCTGCCGACGTGAATCTCTCGTTGAAGCCGCCGACATCACGGAGCAAGCTGCGCTCGACCATCACGGATGGCAGGGCGATGTTCGCCTCGAGCGCGATCACGCGGTCGAGAATCCAACCGGTGTGGCCCTTCCAAGGCTTGAACTGCGCGGTCGGGATGTCCTCCCCGTTCGCGTCGATGAAACGTCGCCCGGTATAGCTCCATCGGTACCGCGGATTCGCCGCGTGGAAGGCGAGCTGTCGCTGCAGCTTCGCCGGCTGCCAGCGGTCGTCGGAATCGAGAAAGGCGATCCAATCGGCAGTTGCACGCGCCAGCCCGGCGTTCCTGAGCAGCGACTTGTTTCCGGTGTGCTCGAGCGCGAGGACAACGATGCGGGCGTCGTGCAGCGAAGCGAGCCATGAGACGGAATCGTCGGTCGAGCCGTCGTCGATGACGATCAACTCCCAGTCCGCGACCGTCTGCGCACGCACGGAGCCAACGGCCTCGCGCAGGAAGTCGAGGCGGACGTACGTTGGGAGTATGATCGAAACGGCAGGTCGCATGGTGCGCCGTGGTTGGAAGACGAGCTGTAAGATGCTCGCCCGACCATGAAGCTCGCCATCTTGCTCCATGGCGGCGTCGACCGCTCCGGCGAGCATCGCGTCATTCACGCATTCCTGTGGCTGATCGAGCGACTCGTTCGCAATCACGAAGTGCACGTGTTCTCGTTCAACCAGGAGCCAGAACCGGGCGAATGGGACCTCCTCGGCGCGCATGTACACAACGTCGGCACAGTGCGCGGCTGGCGCCGACGTCTCTTCAACCGCTTCGCGGCCGAGCACAGGAAGACACGGTTCGACGTGATCCACGCCATCTTCAGCTGGGGCGCGATCTACGCCGCACTCCTCGGCGCCCGACATCGGCTCCCGGTGCTCTATCACGCCGAGGGCGGCGATCTCGTCGGGCTCACGGACATTGGATTTGGCGTGCGATGCACGGCGCGCGGACGCGTCACCCAACGCGCGGCCGTCCGCGGCGCGACACGCGTCAGCGTTCCCAGCATCTACATGCAGCGACTGGCCGCCGATCTTGGCATCGATGCCGAAGTGGTGCCGATCGGCATCGCGCTCGACAAATGGGCGCCGTCGCCACCGCGTCTCAGGGATCTCGGACGACCGGCGCGGCTGCTGCACGTCGGCGACCTGCGTCCCGTCAAAGGGCAGGACGCCCTGCTCGAAGCGGCCGGCCTGTTGCGGGATGATGGACTCGATTTCGTGCTCGACATCGTCGGGCTCGATACGATGAATGCTGCGCTGCAGCGCTCTTCGGCGGCGCTGGCGCTCGGCGACAGCGTTCAGTTTCACGGACATCTGGACCGCGACGCGCTACGCTCGCTCATGTTGGAAGCCGACGTCCTCATCGTGTCGTCCCGCCACGAGGGAGGTCCGTTCGTTCTCCTCGAAGCAGCGCTCGCTGGCGTACCGACCGTCGGAACAGCGGTCGGCCACATCTTCGACTGGGCACCGCGAGCGGCGGTCTCCGTTCCGATTGGCGACGCCGAGGCACTCGCGCGCGAGACGGCTGCATTGCTCGCCGACGAGCCTCGACGTCTCGACATCGCAGCCGAAGCGCAGCGCCGCGCCATCGCCCATGACGCGGACTACACTGCGGCAGCGTTCGAGCGCATCTACGACGAGCTCGTGAATCGATGACGGCGCCCGATCCGCTCCTGCGATCGTCTGTCCTCGACTACGAGGTGCGACTTCCCGTCCTCGGCATCGAGACTCGGTTCGACTCGAACAGCGAAGACGTCATCGCGCTGGTCGAGCAGTCGTTCGGCCGCTGGCGCCATCTTTCCGAAGCGGATCGCACCGCGGCAACAGCGGCTCGTGTTCGCGTCATCGTCAACGAAGGCACCGAGATCGGCGGGGCGCGCACGCGTATCGAACACGCGAGTGGTCCGGACAACCGACTCCTCGTTCACTCGCACGGCAGCATTGCGTACGTCGACCCGTTTCGTCACGAGAGCGTCGCCTACGCGACGTCAGAGCTCGTCGCAGATCGCGAACACTTTCGCGTCGCCGTTCTCGAGGCCATCACCTTCGCGCTACTCGCCTGCTTCGATCGTCATCCGCTCCATGCTGCGGCCATCGCTCGCGGGGATCGTACCGCGCTCCTGGCCGGCCTCGGCGGCTCCGGAAAGAGCACGCTCGCCTATCTCGCGCACTCGGCGGAGATCGACGTCCTGAGCGACGATCATGTCTGGCTTCAGCTCGAACCCGACGTCCGCATCTGGGGCAGCGCGCCACACGCGCGTCTCCGGTCGGACGCCGTCGCGCACTTTCCCGAAGTCGAGCACCCCGGTGGCGAGAAGGTCGCTATCCACCTTCCACCGCGTGACGACGATCACCGCCTCGTCGCGCGCGGACCCGTTGTGTGCATTCTTGCACGCGGGGATCGAGCGTCACTCGTGCGCTTGCAACCGTCCGATATCGAAGCAGAGCTCGTTCGTCAGCTGTCACCCGGCTTCGACCGCTTTCCGGAGCGGAACACCCCGGCATTCTCGGCCATCGCGAGTGGCGGAGGGTGGCGTCTCACGCTTTCAGGCCATCCGCACGATGCGCTTCCGCTTCTGCAACGCGTGCTTGACGGAAGCTGACTCGCGCGGGTCCAGTACAGGGTGTCTTTTAGTCTTGTCCCATACGACGACCGATGCTGGCCGGCCGCCCGTACTCGCTCGTACATTCATTCGACGCATCTCTTACCCGTTACTGCCTTCATGCCGTGTTTCTCGAGGATGGCTTTGCTCGCTCGCTTGGGCCTGGCGATCCTTCTCGCTACAGCCGCGCAAGTCGCTGACGCACAGCAGCAGATGCCCACGCCTGATCAGGCGCGGCGCCTGCTCGAGACACGCCCTGACCTCATCGCACAGTTACGTCGTGAGATTGCCGCGAGTGGCCTGACGGCTGACCAGATTCGCGCGCGCCTTCGTGCTGCAGGCTATCCCGAGGACCTGCTCGACAACTTCGTCGGTCCACGCCGCGCCGCAAGCGACAGTCTCGCTGCGGGCGTCGCCTCCGAGGACCTGCTCGACGCCGTGGCTGCACTCGGCATCACGGACACGCTCGATACCTCGGAGCTTCGCACGATCCTTCGGAATCGCCGTACGGCCGCCAGTCGCGATACACTGCGCGCGGTTCGCTCGGTTCGCGATTCGCTCGCACCAATTGATGCGCAGAACGACACGATGCCGGACTCGCTCGGGCGGCGCAGCATGGATCCACGCACCGCACGACGTGCACGCGCCGCAGTTGACAGCGGCATGACGATCTTCGGTCTCAGCGTCTTCAACGGCGCAACGACGCAGTTCGATCCCAACCTCGCCGGCCCGGTCGACGCCAACTATCGCATCGGACCGGGCGACCGCATCGTCCTCATTCTCACCGGTGACGCCGAGCGTTCCTTTACGCTCGACGTCACGCGTGAGGGCTTCGTCGTCATTCCCGGCGTTGGCGAGCTCGCTGTCGCGAACCTCACACTCGGCCAACTCGAAGACGTTCTCTATCCGCGATTGGGCCGAGTGTACTCGGGCCTTCGCCGCGGTGCGGGAGCGACGACGCATTTCTCGCTCAACCTCGCGCGGCTGCACAGCAATCAGGTCTTCGTGCTCGGCGACGTCGAGCAGCCGGGCAGCTATCGCGTGTCGAGCGCGGGCACGGCGCTGACGGCGCTCTATGCCGCTGGCGGACCGACAGTGAATGGCGGAATGCGCCGCGTGGAGATTCGTCGCGGAGGACGGCTCGTCGACACGCTCGATCTGTACGACTATCTCCTTCGCGCCGACGGCTCGCACGATCCGCGGCTCCAGTCGGGGGACGTCGTCTTCGTGCCGGTGCATGGTGCGCGCGTGCGCGTGCAAGGTGAAGTCATTCGTCCTGCGACGTACGAGCTGCGTCGCGGCGAGACGCTCGCTGAAGTGCTTCGCTCCGCTGGTGGATTCACCGCCGAGGCGGCGCGACGTCGCGTGCAGATCTCGCGGATTCTTCCGCCAACGCTGCGTGATACGTCCGATCGTGCGCGCGTCGTCATCGACATCGCGTCCGACCAGTTCGCGACAGGAACAGGTCCCGCATACCCACTCGAGCCGGGCGACGTCGTTCGTGTCTTCGGCGTGAGCGAGCGCGTGGGACGTCGCATTGCGGTGCGCGGCAACGTCTACACACCGGGGATCGTCGGGTTTACGCCAGGCATGCGTGTGTCGGATGCCGTGCGTCTCGCGGGTGGGCTCAAGCCGGACTCGTATCTTGGGCAGGTGCTGCTGACTCGGCTGCGCGGCACGGACTCCACGCGCTTCCAGCTGCGGACGTCATTCGCCGACAGCGCCGGCCGGCTCGTCGACGATCTCCCGCTGCGCGAGGACGACGAGATTCGTGTCTTCGCGACGACCGATTTGCGCACTCCCGAGTATGTCGCCATCACCGGCGCTGTGCGTCGCCCGGGACGCGTGCCCTATCGCGAGGGAATGACCCTGCGCGACGTGGTCCTCCTTGCCGGCGGACTCGAAGACCGCGCGTACATCGGCGAAGCGGAGATCGCCCGTCTGCCCGCCTCGCGCGACGGTGGACGGCTGGCCGAGTCGCAGCGTGTGCCGCTCGATTCGTCATACCTGTTCGCGAAGGAACAGGGGAGGCTCGTGCAGCAGGCGGGCGCACCGCGCGCGAACGCTGCGCCAAGCGTGGTACTGCAGCCATTCGACAATGTGCTCATCCTTGCGCAACCGGATTGGGACCGTCCGCGGCGCGTGAGCGTCGCCGGAGAAGTTCGCTCGCCGGGCACTTATACGTTGACGAACAAGCAGGACCGTCTCAGCGATGTGCTCAAGCGCGCGGGCGGTCTCACGCAGACAGCCTATGCCGACGGTATCGTCTTCTATCGCAAGCAGGGTCGCGTGGGGCGCGTCGGTGTCGACCTCGCGCGCGTGCTGCGCGACGCCCGCTATCGCGACAACCTCACGCTGCAGGACGGCGACTCGATCTATCTGCCGCCGTTCACGGGCATCGTCGAGGTGCAGGGTGCGGTGAATGCGCCGCGCGGTGTGGCGTATGTGCCCGGTGCGGATATCAACTACTACGTGCACGCCGCTGGCGGGGCGAGTAGACTCGCTGAACCAAGCCGCGCGTACGTGACGCAAGCCGATGGCAGCGTGGAGAGCATCGTCGTACGCTTGCTGCTTCCGGACGTTATTCCCGTACCGAAGCCCGGCAGCGTCGTGGTCGTGACGGAGAAGGATGCCACCGATCACACGGACAACCTCCAGCGACTCGCGGTGCTGGCGCAGGTTATTGGGGCGCTCGCGACGCTCGTCGTCGTGGCGCGGCGATGACGCATCCTGGCCTGCAAGGCGCGTCACCCGAGCGGTTCACACCGGATATCTCGGGTCCACCGTGGTCTGACGCCGAGTCGGCGCGTTCTTACATGGGTGCACTTCGCAAACACTGGAAGCTGCTCCTCGTGCTGCCGACGACACTCGCGGTAATCGCGCTCGGTCTATCGATGTCGCGGGACCGGACGTACATGGCTCGCGCGGCGTTTCTCGCCTCCGAGCCCTCGTCCATGAGCGGATCGCTCGGCGCGCTGAGCTCCGTCGCCTCGCAACTCGGTATGCCCGGATTGAGCGCCGTCGCCTCCAGTTCGGCCGGTCTGTCCACGCAGTTCTATGGAGATCTGCTCACGTCGAACGCGCTGCTGCACGAAGCCGTGACGGCGAGATACGAGGCAAGTGCCGTTTCCGACTACGGAGGCAAGCCCTTCTCCGGTACGCTCGTCAAGTACATGAATGGCACCGGGAAGACGGCGGTCGACAGTGAGGTGGACGCGATGAAGCGTTTCGCGGGGGGCGTCCTCGCCGTCTCGATCGATCGTACCACCGGCATCGTTCGCTTTCAGGTGCGGACGAAGAACCGTCAGCTTTCGGCACTCGTCGCGCGCAAGTTGCTCGACCTGGTGAACGACTTCAATCTTCGTCGCCGACAGACACAGGCCGGCGCAGAGCGCGAATTCACCGCGCTTCGCTCACGGGCCGCGCTGGACAGCTTGCGCGGAGCGGAGTCCGCGCTCGCCGACTTCCGCGCGACGAACATCGACTTCTCGCGTTCTCCGCGACTGGCGACGCGAGAGTCGGAGCTCCAGCGCCGCGTCGCCCTGGCGCAGCAGATCTACACCACTGTCGCTCAGCGCTATGAGCTTGCCAACATCGAGGCCGTGCGAAACACGCCGGTGGTGACCGTCCTCGACGCGCCGGAAGGACTCGTGGAGGCACTACCGCGACACACGGCCGCCATTGTCGTCGGAGCTTTTGCTCTTGGCATACTGGTCGCGTCCGTCATTGCACTCCGTCGCGAAAGCGCGCTGAAGACGAGCTAGTTCAGACCGACCGCGCCGATGAAAGAAACATCGAAGACGCTTCGCCTATTGTCGGAGAGTGAGATTCACGCCCTATCGGGGCGTGGATTGGACATCGGTTGCGGCGACGATCCAGTCCGCCCCGATGTGGAGCGCTTCGACGTCGAACAGGGTGACGCAAATCGGATAACGTCCTTCATCACGGACCTGGAAAGCTTCGACTACGTGTTTTCGTCTCACTGCCTCGAGCACATGCACGACCCCAAGCGCGCAATCACAGAGTGGTGGGCGCTAGTGAAGCCCGGCGGCACCTTGATGGTGATCGTGCCGGACGAAGATCTTTACGAGCAGGGGTACTGGCCGAGCCTTTTCAACCCGGATCACAAGGCGACGTTCACCATCTCGAAGCAGCGAAGTTGGTCACCTGTATCGTGCAACCTTGCGGAGCTGGTGCAAGCGTTGCCCGATGCGCGACCGAGCACAATTCGACTTCAGGATGCCGGCTACGAATCCAAATACCTCGCACCCGCGGCGTGGCCACGACCGGTCGCGCGACTGGCGGTTCGCGTTAGAAACACTCTCGTGCAACGCGTTCCCGCTATGCGCGCGCTGCTCAACGCACTCTTCCTCGCGCTCCGCCTGCCTGTCGACCAGACCGACGGTACGGTGACAGCGCAGAATATTCTCGTTGTCAGCAAGCGAGGTTAGTCGCGCCGTCGCCCAAGTAGTGAGAGCAACCGTTCGGCCGCGTCGCGCGCCGACACTGCGCCCATGGCGCTGGACAGTGCGCTCGAGCTCAGGTACTCCACGGTTGGCGGAGCCAGATCCAGCTCGTTGACGCAGTATGCGCCCGTTTCGACGCGCGAGACGGCAAGATTGCGCGTGAATGCCACGGGCGTGCCGACCGCGTTCGCCAGATGCCGCGGTCCCGAGTCTGTCGCGAGCAGCACGTCGCACTGCCGCAACGCCTCGGCGAATCCGAGCCAGTCGAGTGCACCAGCGGCGACATGCACCCGTGAGGGCACGGCGTCGGCGATGCGACGCAAGGATGCCTCGTCGCTCGCTGCGCCAAACAGGACGATGTTCACCGGCCGCATGGCAACCACCTCCGACAGTACAGAGGCGAAGAAGGAAAGCGGCCAGGCGCCCACCATCTGTCGAGTCGTCGCCGTGCAACCGATGAGCGGAAGCGACGAATCGAGATCGAGCCCCTGAAGATGCTGCATCGCGCGCGCGCGATCCGCGGCGCCGGGAAACACGCGTGGTCGCAGCTGCCCGGTGGCTTCACCGCCAACCACGCCAGCAACCATGGAACGAAAGTATCCTGCGAGTGGCTGAGGATATTCCGTCGGTATGGCCAGCGTGAGAAGGCCGGAATATCCCTTGTTGCCAAAGCCGACGCGATTGGGAATTCCGAGCGCCGCGGACAGCGCGAAATCGTACGCGTGACGTATCGCGTTCGTGCAGAGAACGACGTCGTACCTCGCCGCGCGCAGGAGGTGAAACGACTCACGGCTGTGCCGCGCACTGTCGTCGCCGAACGAGAACGGCAACACGGCCGAGATCGCCGGATTGTTGCTGAGAATCGGCGCCGACGTGGGCGTCGTGAGATAGTCCCAGCGACAGTCGGGGAGACCAGCCTGCAGATGGTCCAGCGAGCACGTTCGATACAGGACGTCGCCGATATGGCTGTGACCGATGATGAGCCCACGTCTCCATTGGACTGGCGGCGTGGATGGGCCGCTGCTGAAGGTGCGCGCCACGCCTCGCAGCATAGGACGAACGCTCTCCGAGAGGAGCGCCAACGCGTAGTTGCCACGACGACGAAACCCGGCACGCGATACGGTCATGCGCGCATCGACTCGTCGCGCTCGAGGACGGCGCCAACGGCGTCGAGCACATGCTGTGGCTCGATCTGACGCATGCATTGTCCCGGCCCGTCGATGAAATCGCAGCGTGTGTTGACGCATCGGCATGGGGCACCGACGGCAATGACGCTCGCACGATCCGACCACGGTCCGAATATCCCGGGGTCGCTCGGCCCAAACAGCGTCACGACAGGTGACCCGACCGCAACCGCCAGGTGCATCGGCCCGGAGTCCACCGCTATGGTGACCTTCGCATCACGAAGGATCGCGAGAGTTTCCATCAACGATGTGCGGCCGGCGAGATTGATCGCGCGTCCATCCGTACCGTCGACGAGTTCCCTCCCGAAACGTTCGTCCGCCGCGCCGCCGAGGATGACGCTGCGGAGCCCGAGCGTCTGCTCGAGCGCATTGGCGAGTGCCGAGCCATGAGAGGACGGCCATGATCGCTTGGCGGCCGACCCTCTCAGCGCAAACACGGCATATCCGCGCAACGCCTCGGAACCGCCGAGCGCAGACCGCAGTTCCGCCGGAATGGATGCGTTGGCGACGAGTTCGAGGCGGGGCCGTCCCGTCGCGCCGAGAAGCGATGCCACAGCGAAATTCTTCTCCACTTCATGCATCGATGCGTCGAACGGCCAGGTGTGCGTCAGGAGGCGCCGGCCGCCAGTGCGATCAGAGCTCACACGTACCGGCATGCCGCCGAGCGCGAGGAAGAATGTGATCTGGCGTAGATCTCCGCGGAGGTCGATGCCGACGTCATACCGCCCAGCGCGAATCCGACGAACAATCGCCGGCAAGCGTCTCCATTGAACCATGCGGTCACGCCACGACGCACCTCGAGCGGCACTCCACCAGGGCGTCGCGAACGACAACACGTTGTCGACCATCGGATGCGACTCGAACAGCTCCGAGCTCCACGGCGCCGCAAGCACGTCGAGTGTGGAAGGTCGCAAGGCTTCGTGCAGCGGTCGCAGAACAGCGGTCGCCATTGCGGCATCGCCGATGTGATCGCAGCGAATCAGCAACACGCGCGGCGAAGCGGGAATGACCGCCGATGTCGAGGCCGTCGTGAGAAACGGCGCAAGCGCCCTGAGACTCGCGTCGATCGCCAACGCCGTCGCCCGCCGCGAACCACTCCGCATGGGAATCATTCAGCGCCGCTCGGCACGGCGTTTTCGTCACTGACGGTGACGAGCAGCGCCTGGGGATCCGTCGCCGGCGTAGCGCGTGTGCGCTGCGCCTGATGACAATACGCGCCGAGCAGCCCCATGATCAGCCAACTGTATCCGAGTGAAAAGCCGCTGGTGGTGAGAAACGCAGCGAGCAACGTCACTACGGCGCCGACGAGTGCCACGATCACGATCGCATGCTCTCGCACCACGGCGCCCGTGGCGGCAAGAATCCGTGCAGCGTGCTTGAGAATCGTGAACAGCACCGCGACAGTGAGCCCAAGTCCGATCACACCCGTATCATGAAGCGCGAGAAGCAGATAGTTGCCGATCCACAGGTTGCGCCAGTTCTCGTACTGTTGGAAATCGCTGCCTTCCGCCGCAAGCGCGGCAAAGGAGAACGTCCCGAATCCAAGCACTGGATGCTGCGCGGTCTGCTGGAGTGCCAGCGAATATTGGAACAGCCTTACGATCGCCGTCTGTGAACCGGGGTTGACGAGATTCAATACTTTGAAGCGGAGCAGGGTGCCCACATCGCCGGGAAGAACGAAGAGCACCGCGATGAGGGCGATCGACGCAACGAGCAGCCGGCCCATCTGGTTCATGCGGATGCGGAATGTGCCGGTTCTCGAACCGAGAACGACAACGCAGAGCAAGCCCATCGCCGCCCCGAGCCAGGCGCCACGTGTGAAACTCAGGAGGACTCCAATCGCGGTCAGCGCAATGGCCCACCGCAACAGCCGTCGCGACACACCTGATCTCTCTCGTCGAGCTCCGGCAATGAACAGCACCGTTGCAAGTACCAGATTCGCAGCCGCGAAGCTGCCGAAGATGTTCGGCTCCACCATGGTGCCGTAGGAACCGTACGCAGTAGTAAGATTCTCGGCGGCACTCTTGCTCACTTCGGCGCCGCCGACATACAGGCCACTCGATGCCAGCACGAACGCCAAGATACCGATAGCGCTGGCCGCCACGGCTGCCTGGACGACGCGCTTCAGGAAGGCTTCCAACTCGATCGCGTCGAGATAGTTGATCAAGAGGATGTAGATCGCCCATGCGGACGCGAGGTTCAGGCATTGCTTGATGCTATACGCCGGCACCGGAGAGTTGATGACGCTCGATACGACGTTGGCGATGAGTAGAGCGACCAGCAGCCAACTCGTCGTGTCCAGTCGAATGCGTCGCGTTCCCGCTACGGCGGCGGCCAGGAGCGGAATCAGCAGCAGGCAGGCAGCCAGTTGGTCGAGCTTCACCGACACTCCGCCCACTTTCAGCGGCACGCCGTTCAGCGTGACGAGGAACGGAAGGCTCATGAGCAGCGATCGCCGCCACCGAATTGCGGCATACGTCGCGAATGCAACAGCGATGAGCTCGAAGACCAGGCTGGCTGGATTCATGGTATCGTGCCCAAGATAGCGCTGTGAAAACTATTGCGCGCTTCAGTTCCCGAGTCTGGCATTCCGCCGTCAGTTGGTCCTTCGCCGTCACTGCGCTTCGGGCGGGCGGCTTCCTGCTCATCCTCCCGCTCGCCCTGCGGCGTCTCAGCCCGGACGAGCTGGGGCTGTGGTATCTCTTCACGTCCATTGCCGAGCTGTGCGTTTTTGCTGAACTCGGTCTCGGGCTCATTCTGGGACGCAGCGCGAGCTACTTCATGGCCGGCGTCGAGCGACTGCCTGCGTTCGGACTGACGCTGACCCAGCCTAACGTCGAGACGCGTGTAGCGAACCTCGCCGGACTGGCCGCGCTGCTGCACTTTGGCCGGCGCTTCTACGTCCGCACCATCGCGCCGATTGTGGTCGCCATGCTCACCGTCGGACTTGGCATCGTGCTCTATAAGATCCGCTCGCTGCCCGGCACGCAGACGCTCCACCTGCTGACGTATGGCGTCTTCGCCCTCGCCACGGTGCTCTCGATTGCAGGGGGGTACTGGTCGCAGATTCTCGTCGGAATCGGCCAGGTGCGGCAAGGCCAAGGCGCGTTGTTGCTCGGTTTGGTCCTCAACTACGCGGTCGCGGCCACCTGCCTGCTGCTCGGCGTCGGCATCCTCTCGCTCGCCCTCGGCCAGGTCGTCCTCGCTCTGGCGAGTGTCGCGTTCTCCCGACGGCAGGTGCTCGCGAGGCTGCCCGGAATTGCGTCGATCAGTGGCCTGGAGATCCAGTTCGGCGAGCTCTGGCCATCGGCATGGCGGTCGGCTCTGACGACGTTCGGGGCGAACATGTGCTGCCAAGGCACGCTCTTCGTCAGCGGCATCGTGTGCGACCTTGCCACTACGGCATCCTATGGACTGAGCTTGAAGCTCGCCCTCGTCGCGCAGGGGTTCGCCGGCGTCTGGCTGGCGGTGCGACTGCCTCACATCGCGAGGGCGCGGGCGGCCGGCGATGTGTCACGCGCGGTGGAGTTGGTCAAGCATTCAGTTCTCCGTTGTGTGCTGACGTACGCGCTCGGTGCGACCGCCATTCTTATCGCGGCGCCGCGACTCCTGCAGTTCGTGAGGTCTCGAACGCCAGCCTTGCCGCCACCGCTGCTCGCCGGCATGCTGGTGATGGTCGGGTTGGATTTGCTCGTGGGTTTTCACTCGGCCGTCATCGTATCTGCCAATCGCTTTCCGCATCTGGTCATCTATCTGGCCAGCGGATTGGCGACGATTGCTCTCGCAACCGTCCTTGGATTCGCCTACGGAGTCGCCGGCATCATCGCCGCGCCAATGCTTACGCAGCTGGCATGTGCGTACTGGTGGATTCCGCGACGCGGCTGGATCGAATTGAACGGAGGCGCCGCGCTCGAACCCATGCGCGCGCCTGGAACCCAATGATGGATTCCATCCGGCGCCTTTTCGGCTACTCGATGCCGCGATTGGGAGGTCGCGCATCACGGACCTACTTTCGCTTCACCCCGAAATATGCCGTGAAGGAATTGTTTCCCGGCGTGAGAGTGAAGATGAACTTTCATGACGAATCCTGTCGCGCCACCTGGTGGAACGGATTTCGGTACGAGAAGCCGCTTCCCGCATTGCTTCGTCATCTCTGCGCTGACGCCGAAATGTTTTTCGACATCGGCGCGAACTTCGGCTTCTATAGTTATCTCGTCCTGTCGTACTGCCCATCCGTGAAGGTGTTCTCGTTCGAGCCGAATCCGAACAACTTTGCCGTCCTGACCGATGCAAAGGCCCGAAACGGACTGGTGAATTCCTTTCCCTTCAACATCGGACTCAGCGATGCGGCGGGCGAACTTGACCTCACCGTCGATTTGATATCGACGGGGCATTCCATCTTCGGTGCGGAGCATCCCGACTTCGACGGCGACGCATCTGTCCTTGAGACCCATCGCGTGCAGGTGCGTCGATTCGACGACTGGATGGCAGAGCAATCGACTCCCACGCCGATGCGCGCCGTCGCGAAAATCGATATCGAGGGCTTCGAGCTTCGCGCACTCAGAGGAATGGAGGCGGCGCTGCGAAATCGCGTGTTCAAGGCACTCGTTGTGGAGATCATGGCGAAGACCTTGCGCTTATGCGATAGCACGCCGGTCGAAGTGGGCGACTACCTTGCCCGTTTCGGATATCTCCCGTTCGATCTGGATCTTCGGCCGACGACGATTCGAGCGGACGACGCGCGCAATCTCGTCTTTCTTCCGACCGGCGCGTCGTCGCCAGCGGCCTGAGACCATGGAGCGTGAGGCGCGGCTCGTCATCAGTGGTCTGGCCATGGCCAACGGGCACGTTGGGCAGGGAGTCTACGCGAGACGCATTGTCGAAGGCTTGTTGCGCTGTCATCAGGACTTCCCATTTCGCGTCGTCGCGCCAGCCGGCGACGATGGGCTCCGACGACTCGTGCCGGCAGCGAAGCTCGTCGAGCTGGATGGCCGCTCGCCACACAGGCACGAGTTGGTCTCGACCGTCTACTGGTCGAACCGCATCGCGTCCCATATTTCACGCAACTATCCGGAGGCAGTGTTTCACTCACCGGCACCGATGTGGGCACGTCACCGTCCCGCTCACACAGTCGTCACCCTGCACGACTGCATCTACCGACACTTCCCGGACTATCTCGGAAAGCGCGGTGTTCGCCGCCAGCTCAGCCGGGCTACCGAGCGGTACGCCATCGGCGCAAAGAGTGTACTGACTGATTCCGAATTCTCGCGGCAGGATCTCGCCACGAAGGCGGGGATTCCATCCGAAAATCTGCACGTGCTGTATCCCTGGGTCGATCAACGCTCGTTCGATCCAATTGCCGAGTCGACCGTCACAGCATTGAGAGCGAAGTTGCAGCTCCCCGCGAGGTTCTGGCTCTATCTCGGAGGGTACGACTACCGCAAGAACGTAGAATTCCTGATCTCGGCCTATGCTTCCGCGCGCCGAGAGGTGCCGGATATTCCTCCGCTCGTCCTCGCCGGAACGATCCCACCGTTGGGACACAGCGCTCTGTATTGCGATGTTTACGGGGCAATCGCTCGAACGGGTTTGCCCGACGATGCCATACTGCTGCCCGGGCTCATCGCCTCAGCTGACATGCCAGCGCTATACGATCTTGCAGAACTCTTTGTCTATCCCTCCCTGATGGAAGGCTTCGGCCTGCCACCGGCGGAGGCGATGGCGCGAGGCACGCCCATTCTTGCGTCGAATACGAGTAGTCTTCCGGAGGTCGTTCGTGTCCCGAACTGCCGATTCGATCCACGGGATACCGCTGAACTACGCCTCAAGCTCGTCGCCGCTGCGGCCGACGAATCGCAGTTCCGCTGTGCGCTCCCCGACGAGTTCACCGAGGGCTTTGGCATCGCTCGCTATCTTCAGTTGATCGGATTGCAATCGTCTGTCCAGTCGATGCAGTGATACTCGATCTCGCCGAGGCGCTCCGCAGGAACTTCGGTTACCGCTTTCCGCCGTTCGGATCTGCGGCGCATCGAATGTTGTTCCGAATTCTGCCGGAACAGGGCAACGTCGAATTGTTTCCGGGCATTCGTGCCGATCTGGATTTCCGCGACGCCACGATGCGTTCGACCTACTGGCAAGGCGCGCGTTTCGAGAAGCCCACCGCGCAGGTGCTGGATGTCTGGGCGCGTGGCGCAACACACTTTTTCGACATCGGAAGCAACTACGGGTTTTTCAGCTACTGGCTGCTCTCTCGCCACCGTGCACTGACGGTGCACGCGTTCGAACCGAACAGCGCCACCTTTGCCCGCATCGAGGCGACGCGCGCAACAAATGATCTAAGCCGGCTTCATGCCTGGAACATCGGATTGAGTGACGCGCCGGACCGGATCGCACTGCACCCTGGCGTAGATGATTCGGGACACTCGACGTTCGGTGCTCATCCGGAGCTCGGCGGAAAGACTCTGGGCGACGTCGAAGTCCTGCCGTTCGACACCTGGCGCGAGTTACAGGGACTGTCCCTCCCCCAACAGCCATCGTGGCTCGCGAAGATCGACGTGGAAGGATTCGAGACGCGCGCGATTCGCGGAATGCGGGAGTCATTGAAGGCGCGCGCGTTTGCCGGTCTGGCGATAGAGATCAACGAGTTCACGCTCGCGTTCTGTGGTACTTCCCCGGCAGAGTTGAGAGAAGAACTTCGTGCCTCCGGCTACCGGGAGGAGATCTTCGCGCCCGAATCGGGCAACGCCTTCTTCGTGCCCGCCTGAAACGGCAATTCGAAGTGGTTGGCAGATTCTCGAAACACGCGCTCGTACTGATCGGTGACGCCCTCCCAAGTGTACCGCTCCGATACTCGCCGTCGTTCATGATCCGCCAGCGATATCAGGATATCCGGCGCGTCGTCGAGTGCGTCGATAAGCGCCGCGACGTCATCGGCAGAGGCAAAATACCGACCACTATCCTCGAGCACTTCGCGATTGAACACCGTGTCCCGAGCAATCACCGCACACCCGAATCCCATGGCCCGAAGAAGCGCGGGATTCGTACCCCCAACAGAGTGCCCATGCAGGTACGCGTAGCAGTTGCACCACAGCTCCTTGAGCACGGCCTGATCACTCACGTGCCCAACCATCGTGATCCTTGAATCGCCTGCCGCGATCTCCCGCAGCCGCGCGTGAAACGCGTCCTCGTAGTTCGCACTCCCCACCACCACCAATCGCCGGTTCGTGCGCGAGCGCACGAACCCCTCGAGCATTTCCTCGACCGAATTTTCGGGCACCAACCGGCTCACGATCAGGTAGTAGTCGCTCGGCTTCACGCTAAACGGCGCAATGAGCTCAGGTCGCTCCGACGACTCGACGTCCGCGCCATACGCGATCATCACGGAGTCGCGTCCGAAGTGCTCGAGATAGTATTGCCGCATTCCCTCCGCATCGGTGACGAGCTCCGTGCAGAAGCGCACAGCAGATCGCGCCGCCGAGCGAAAGTATGCACGCGCGAGCGGTCCCCACTTCGCCCGCGTCCAGTCGAGGCCATCGACGTTCATCACCACCGGCTTGCCGGACAGGCGCGCCAGGACACAGTGATGGCCCATGCCGACGTTGACGAAAAACCAGACGTCATAGCGCCGGCGAAACAATCCATGCAGGACCGCCAACAGCGTCGACGTCAGCGCCGAAAAGTTCTTTCCGCCGGGCGATGGCATGTACAGCAGCTCGACGCCGTCTTCCTGAGCGACGCGCCGCGCCGGAGAGTGTGCCGAGCCCCGGCAGTAGATCGTGATCTCATGTCCTCTCGCGGCCAACCGCGGCGCGATCTCGCCAAAGGCCGTCTCGAAGCCGGAGATCTCCAGGTCGGGATGCAGGCCGCGCAAGCCGAACATCCCGATCCGCAATGGCCGGCTAATAGGCGCCGCGCCGATCGATCACCACAGGCAGCGTGCGGCCCAATATCCACAGGTCCAGTCCGAGCGACCAGTGTTCGATGTACTCGCAATCGAGTCGGACCACCTCTTCGAAGTCGAGGATTTCGCTGCGGCCACTGACCTGCCAGAGACCGGTGACTCCGGGCTTGACCAGCAGTCGTGCGCAGTGGCGCGGCTCGTACCTCGAGAGGTCCACCTCGAAGAACGGCCTCGGTCCCACGAGCGACATGTCCCCGATCAACACATTGTACAGCTGCGGTAACTCGTCGAGGCTCCAGCGCCGCATCGTTCGCCCGAGCCGGGTGACGCGCGGATCGGCGGGAATCTTGAACAAGCGCGAGTCGTCGCTCCGGTTGAGATGTGCGACCGACGGCTTTTCCGCGTCAGCACCATCGCGCATCGTGCGGAACTTGTACATTCGAAAGCGCCGAGCGCCGAGGCCGAGCCGGTCGCCGGCAAAGAAAACAGGTCCGCGCGAATCGAGCTTTACCAGGATCGCCAGGAGCACAAGAAGTGGCGCGGCGAGCGTCAGGCCTATCGAGGCGATGACGACGTCCACCATCCTCTTGAGAACAACGAACTGGAACGTCTCGGGAGCCATCGTGCCGGCCGACGGCTCGAAGCTGGTAGCCTCGCGCGCGCGCCCGGCGACGACGTTCTCAGCATAGTTGCTCTCGGCCAGAATATCCTCAATGGTACGGGATAAAACCTTGCCAGCCAGCGGATGTGCAAACAAGGGTTCAGGACTGCCGCAACATGGACCTGCGTGTCCGTCATTCCCGTCACACAGATGCATTTGCACCTTTCTCGGATGACCGACGCAATCTACGCTCCTGAAACATTGGCCGAGCTCGCCCTCCGGCTGGAGCGCTATGATCGCTCGCGTGATCCGGCCGATCTGTGGCCAGACCTCACGCTCGAGGCGCGCGTGTCCGCCATGCGCGAGATCGAGCACGTCACGCGGAGCGTCCTCGCCGGCGCGCGCAACGTCCGCATCGACCCAGAGGCGGTGCATGAACCCTACGCCCTCACCGTCGCCGCGCATACAACGGGCATGGGCCCGCTCCTCGGCCTCTGGATGGATCAGCGACTCGTCGACGCGACGATTCCCGTGCGCGAGCATCTCACGCGCCATCTGCATCACGCTCGCCGGAGAGCGGCACGCATCGAGCGCGAAGTGCTTCCGGCATTCGACGCGCTGATCGAACAGGGCATCACGCCCGTCGTCGTCAAGGGCTTTGCCACCGCGCGCCAATTCTTCGAGGACCCGGCCACGCGCCGCATGTCCGACGTGGACATCCTCGTCGACCCCACGCGTGTGGACGCCGCGAAGTCGGCGCTGCACGCCGCCGGGTTTCGTCCCTCCGGGCCGGCTCTGATCCCATATAAGCAGGATTGGATTGGTCCCGGCGTCGACGAGCAGGTTTTCTCCGTCGAGCTCTCCGACGAGCGCACGCGATGGGCCGTCGAGCTGCACGCGTCGCTCGCGCGCACCTTTCACCGGGGTGCTGTCGCGCGGCTCGACATAGCGCGCGGCAACACGGAGCCGTTCGTCGTCGGAGGACGCAACCTCCTCGCGCTGTCTCCGGTCGCGACGCTGCTCACACTCGTCTGCCACTGTTCACAGGAGCTCTACTCGAGCCGACTGCTTCGACTCGTCGAGATCATCCGCGTGGTGCGCAGCGGTCGCGTCGACTGGAGCGAGTTTCTCGAGCTACTGCGGCAGTCAGGTGCGGCGCGCTTTACATATCCCGCCTTCGCGCTCGCCGAGAACCTCGCTCCAGGCACGGTCGACCGACGCGTCCTCGCACTTGGTTACGCCGAGTCGACGTGGGCTGCGCGGCACACGGTGTCGCGGCTCGTTCCCGCTGGAGGGTCCGGCGATGAGATGGGGCTGCTGCGTCAGATCATGTGGACGCGTGGGCCAGCGGCGATGCTCAATCGGCTCTTTCGCCTGGTCTTTCCGCTGACGGTGGGGAGTCGCCCCTCGCACGTGTTGCCGAGCTGGCGCGTGCGTACGCGTCAGCTCCGTGCGGGTCTGCTGTCGATACGTGCGCCGGATGAGCGGCGTGCCTATAAGCCGTGAGGCACTTGTAACTTCAGAGTTACCGCGGTTCTGCTTCCTGAATTCCTACTTACATGAACGGCCAGCCAACCCACGGCGACGTCTCGGCGCTCGCGTCCACCGCGCGCGTCACGACGTACCGCCGCCGCCGATTCGCGATGACGAGCCACCCGTCGTCCCGCCAGCCAATACATTCGTCGATCTTGTAGACGCGCGCACCGGCAACGCCCCAGTACACAGTCATCCGATCGCCGACCTTGGGCGCGCGCGAAGCCATTCGATCTGTGTCGCGCTGAGCTTCCAATGTGCGCTCCGTCGAGGTGCGTGAACGAATGCTCATTAATGGTTTTCTGTTCAGCTTTACGGCCTACAGTACTTCATCCAGTCGGTTGTGTAAAGACACGAATG
>JAQBPV010000540.1 GCA_028287345.1 Gemmatimonadota bacterium | reverse complement strand
ACCAGTCGGAGAGCCCGACGTTCGTCATCGGCGTGGCAGGCGCGGCCATCTGGTTCGCGGCACTCACCAGGCACTCGAAGAAGGAGTGGGCGCTGTTCGTGTTCTTCGTCGTCTGCACGATACTCGCATCGTCGGACGCGATGCCGGGTGTGATTCAGCGGGAGCTGTTCGACAGGTATCGATTCAAAACTGTGCCGTGCATCCTCCTGTGGATGGAGTTGCAGCGGCGCCTGTGGTCCGGCCCGAGGCCTACCGGAAGATCCACTGCTTGACACGGATAGACGCGGAGAACAGCCGGATTTTCACGGGTACGACCATATCACGCGCATCATCAACAAATGGTTCATCCGGAAATTCCGGGGAATGCTGCGCGACTCTTGAGGACGCAGTGGGCGTGATTACGAGCGTCCCGGAGACCCAGAAAAAACAGCAACGACCTGACTTGAATCATGTGAATTTGAAAGACGAATTGCATCACGGCGCGAGAAATTGTCATCGTGCAGGGGATCGACAGGCGCGAGACCTCTCAGACATCCGATGGAGCAAATTCCAAAAAATTCGCATGATTCAAGTCATGCGGTTGTTGGTGGTGTTCCTGGTTCATTTTAGGAGAAGTAGATTCATCGCGGAGCGTTTCCCTAAATTCCAGAAGACCGATTATTGATGTCTCGGCGGAGCGCATTGGCTTGCCTGAGGCAGTATCCGTGTAGATCCGTGGTCTTCTCCGCGCCGATCCGCGTCAGGCAGTTGTGCCGTTCCGTAGTTCGCGTCAGACCAGATCGCGAAAGGTGACGAGGCGAATGTCCCCTCGCGTCAACCGCTCGCGAACGCCGGCTGAGCAGAGTGCGGCGACTTCGCGTTCGCGCTCGTGGCGATAGGGGTCCTGCGCGGCGAGCACGGGATCATCATAGCCCGGATGCAGCATGATCTCGGTGGGTCCTGCCGGCAGATGATCGAGCAGCCGAAGCAACCGATACTCGATGTCCGGCGCGCTCTGGAGTGCGATACCGCGAAAGGTCGGTGAGCGCGCGAGCAGCGCGCGCTCGTCGGAGGCCAATGCGCGGGATGCCCGGCGCCATGCGGCGCGAAGGGCGAGCATCTTCACACTCGCGACTGGGTCGTCGAACGACGGGCGGTCGAGCGGACGACGTACGATACGCACGCCGTTGGCGACTGCGCTGGCGACGACGGCAGGCAGGATGCCTGGCAGCGCGTGCGTGTGTCGGTGGCTGTCGATATGTGTCGGGGCCACTCCGGCAGCACTCAGGGCGGCAAGCTGAGCATCGCATTCGCGTCGAACGTCGGCGGCACTCACGCGGCCGAGCAGTGCGCGACGAGACAGCTCGGCGAGAGGATAGAAGTCGCCAGTGCGCGGATTGGCGAGCGTGGGAACGCTCGCGAGCGGGCGGCCGACGATGAGGTTGAAGTGCAGCCCCACGCCGAGCGTCGGCACGCGCTCGCGAACGAGGGCAGCGGCTTCGAGAAAGGCCGGCGTGTTCACCATCATCGACGCGGACGAGAGCGAGCCGGCCTCGTGCACCTCGACGATGCCTCGGTTCACGCCAGGCGCGAATCCGAGGTCGTCGGCGTTGATGATCAGGTCGCGGCGCGTTGGCATGCGGGAATCTTAGGCGCTCACGCGCGTCGACCGGCGAAGCGTTCAGCCGGTCGAGACCAGGTCCCTGCTGCTCAAGGGCAAGCCGTGCGGCGGTGTGTGAATGCCTGCGGTCCACTGATCTTCGACGGGGAAGACGAAGCGCAGGTTGGCGGCGGAGTACTGGCCACGCCATGCATTCATGCGGACCTGCCAGATATCGGCGAACATGCGCTGGCTGTCGCGCGCGAAGCGGACCGTGGTTGGCTCGTCATCGTAGCGGAAGTTGACGGCGGTCTGCTTGATGGAGAGGCCGTGCTGCTGAGCGACGTAGAGGCACTCGATGTCGAAGCCGAAGCCAGGAATCGTCGTGCGCGAGAAGCACAGCTGTGCCGCCTCGGCGGTGAAGCCCTTGAGTCCGGCTTGCGTGTCGAGGATGCCCGGGAGCAGGAACATCTGCACGACCTTGTTGAAGCCGCGGCTCATGAGGTGGCGCGTGTACAGGTAGTGGAAGAAGCTCGGGCTCATCAGGTAGCGCGATTCCTTCAGCACTCGGCATGCGATGGCGACGTCGGATCCTGCTTCGAGCTCGCGGACGATCTTGTGCACTTCATCGAGCGGATAGGCGAGGTCGACGTCGGTGAAGACGCGAATGCGTCCGCGTGCGGCGAGCATGCCGCGCGTGACGGAGAATCCCTTGCCGCGATTCTGGGCGTTGCGGAGAAATCGTGCGTAGCCGCGCTGGCGGGTGAAGTCCTCGAGGATGAGTTGGGTCTCGACTTCGGTGGAGTGGTCATCGATGAAGAGGACTTCCACGGAGCCCGGATACCGCGTCGCGAAGGCATCGACCGCATTCAGCGTAGCGGGCAGCTGATCGGCGGCGTTGTAGACCGGGATGATGAGCGAGAGAGCAGGCACGTCCGACGGCGAAGCAACCATCAGCAGGAACCTCGTTAACGAGCGAAGACGCAAGGCGTCTTCCAATGAACCAACGTCCCGAGCGGAGTGTGCGTAGACGGTAGGCGACGCCACTCTGCGGTTGCGGCGTGGGGTATACCCCGCATTGCGTGTCTTGAGGACGATACACCGACGACCTGCCACTACGGTAAACGTGGGGCAGAGATTCGGTCGTACTCGTCGCATCAATTATTGCGCGAAATGTAATATCTCCCCGTGGTACGAGCCACAGTGGGGACTGCGCGCGTACGCGGATGTTTACACAGATGGCAGTTTAACCGCCATCAGAGGGGCTTTAGTCCTCGCGTCGACCCGTTCGACGCTCGAGAACCACCTCTCCCTTCATCACCATGTACTTGATGAGCCGCTTTGCCGCGTCGGGGAAGGCTTTCTGGCGGTCGCGATAGCGGTCGTTCGAGACGATCGACGCGTCGAGCTCGCGGGCGAACGAGAGGATGAAATAGTCGGCGTCGGTGCCGGCCGGCGCTTGCCGGATCTCACCGGCCTCGACCATGCGCTCATACCCGGACCGGTCATCGATCTGATGCCGCAGCGCCGCATCGACGAGAATGAGCGGCTCGTAGCCTTCTTCACGCAGCCGATCACACACGGCGACGATGTTGGCGAGCTGGGCACGTTCGCCCTCGCTCGAGTGCGCGACATTCGAGCCGTCGATCAACACGATCGTCCGCTTGCTCCGCTGCGCTGCATGTCCCTCGTCCAGCCCAGACGAACCCATTCCCGCTCCTTGCAATTGCCCTCCAACCACGAGCGCCCGGCCACATGGTGACCGGGCGCTCTTTCAATTTCCAAGCCCAACCGTCTCGGCCTATTTCTTGGCCGCGCCGAGCTTCGTCTGGATTTCCTTCGCCTTGTCGAGATGCTTCTGCACGGTCGGCGTGCCCTTCGTGATCATCGCCTTCACGTCGGCATTCTGCGCGGCGCTCGAAGCGTCCTGCAGGAAGCGAAGCACTTTCTCGTGGCCTGCGACCATGTGATCGATGTAGAACTTGTCCCAGTCCGCGCCCTTCGGCATGCTGTTCAGGCTATCTCCCACTGCCTTCTCGGCGGCTTCGTCAGCGTCGCCAGCAGGGACGGTCGGAGTGATGCTGTCCTTCTTGGCCAACGCCATTCCATCGACACGCATCGCGTGATGGTCCTTGACCATCGTGCGACCAAATGCCTTTACGTCGGCGTGAGTGCCCTTGGTCTCCGCGAGTGCACCCGCCGTGCTGTCCGACACGTTGTCAGCGTCGAGCTTACCGAGAATGCTGGCGTCAGTCAGCGCGGCTGGAGCCGGGGGTGCGGGCGCCGGTGCGGGAGTCGCCGCGGCGATGGAGTCCGCAATCTTGGCGCTGTCTTTGCTTTTGTCACCCGTGCCGCATCCGGAAATGACGAGCGCGGCAGCGCAGAGGGCGACATACGGGGTCCGGCGCATTACACGGCGTAGCATTGGGCCTCCAAACGGTTCAGAACGGGGTCGAGGATGAACCCGGGCGAGCCGTGCAACAACCATGCGCTCAGCGCTACTGCGAGATCTCTGTCGAGCGAGCTCAGGAAGACATTACGGTCCACATCTCGCCTTAGAACGCGCATTGCGGTGTATCAACGCTGTCCGCATTCGCTCGCTCCCAGGCATCGATGTCACGACTCCAGCGAAAGCTGTTCACGCTACTCGGCATCGCAGCCACTGCCGGCTGTGGAGATGGGACGCGGACGTCAGTCGCTGCCGTGTCCGCGAACATCGCCGAGTTTGCCGCCGCGGCCACGGGGCAGCGCGCCGTGGTCGCGGATGAAGTGAAGAGCGGCTACCTCGGCTTCGACACCGGCACGTATCCTGGCGACAAGGCGATGCTCGCATGGCGCACCGGCGGCGCGCCGTACGAGTGGACCGGCTACTACCTGCCCAGCCCGTGTCATCCGGACGAAGGTTGGTCGGGCAAGCGCGAGGCACTCACGTCGATGGGATACGGACTCGCCGTCATCTACGTCGGACAACAGACGTGGGGACGCATGCCGGGTGCGCCGCATCTCGTTCCCGTGCAGGTGAGCCGCCGCGTGAAACAGCGCGTGGGTACGGGCAGCAAGCGCCGGACGGTTTGGAAGACGCTCACGCGCACGGTGATGAAGCGGGCGCCGGCACCCGCACCCGATGCGACCTGCAACGCCGACTTCGTCAGCGCAGCGCGTGGCATTCGCGACGGAACGGACGCCATCGCTCGCACGTCGCACGATGGATTCGAGAAGGGCACGACGATCTTCCTCGACATCGAGCGCATGGATGTGCTCCCGCAGGTCATGCGAGAGTACTACAAGTCATGGGTGCGCACCGTGCTCGCCGATGGCCGCTACCGCCCCGGCATCTACGTGCACACACACAACGCCAACACGGTGTACTCCGACGTGAGGTCGGTCTATCGCATCGCGGGCGTGGCGCACGAGCCACCGTTCTGGGTGGCGAAGTCGGCGGGATTCGATATCACCAAGGTGCCGAGCGAAGTCGGTCATGCCTTCGCAGCGGTGTGGCAGGGCGTGCTCGACGTCGAACAGACGTGGAACGGACACAAGATTCCGATCGACGTGAACGTGTCTGCGTCGAAGAATCCCTCGGCGGAACGGCCGGTGTTGCGAACGACTGACTGACTTCTTTAGACCAGACAGCAAAAGCTCACACGGATCGACACGGAGAGAACTGCGACGGATTTTCGCGGATGCTGCATTCAGTGCTGCCGTATCCGCGTCCATCCGTTGTGCTTTGCTTCCGTGTCAATCGGTGTGAGTTGTTGTCCTTTGCAGTTCTTAGCTCGCCGCGATCTTCTTCAAAGTTTCCAGGTTCGCACGCGCACCGGCGCTTGGGATTGCGCCCGCAGCAGCGGCCTTCACCAGCTTGTCGTCGCGGTGATAGAGATCGTTCCCGAAGTGCAACTCGCCGTCGCGCACGAAGGCCGTGCCGTACGTGATGTACACGGGAATCTTCTTCGGCAGCTTGATCGTGCTGTTGTCCTTGCTGCCCGACATGGCCGAATCGACCTTGCCCGCATCCCAACCAAGCACCCACTGCGCCAACTCCGCCGGCTTCTCCAGTCGGATACAGCCATGGCTGAAGGCGCGCACGTCCTTGTTGAACAGCTCGTGGTTGGGCGTGTCGTGCAGGTAGATGTTGAAGTCGTTCGGAAAGAGGAACTTCACGAAGCCAAGCGCGTTCTTCGGGCCGGGCTTCTGACGAATGCGCGTGACGCCGCCGTCCTTGTAATACTCGAGGTTCTCGCGATCCATGTAGCTCGGATCCGATGCGATCTTCGGCGCGATCTCCTTCCGCTGAATGTCGGGCGTGATGTTCCAGTAGGGACGGAAGACGACGTACTCCATCGAGTCGCTGAACACCGGCGTGGCCTTGTCCTCGAAGCCCTGGCCGACGATGACCTTCATCTCCAGCGTCTTCTCGCCGCTGTCATACGCGGTGAGCTGGAATGCGGGGACGTTCACATAGACGTAGCGATTGCCGAGCGAACGAGGCATCCAGCGGTAGCGCTCGAGGTTCGCGGCGATCTGACCGAGCCGATACGCAGCCGGCACGTTGAGCGACGCTACGGTCTCGGGACTCAGAGTCTTGTCGACCGTAACGGCGTGACGCGTCTGAAAGCGCCCGATCGCCTCGGCGAGCGCCGCATCGTATACGCCGCTCGACGACGCCGTTCCCGTTGCGGGCGAGGTCGTGTCGGCAGCCGACGATCCCGCCGCACCCACATAGAGGCCTTCCATGCTCAACCGCGTGCGCAGCGCCTCGAGACGTGCGGGCGAGTCGGATTGCCCAGGCTTGAGTGTCTTGCCTTTCGGAACGACTGGCCAATCGCCCTTTTCGACGATGGTGCGATAGCGCGCCAACTCCTTCTGCAAGGCCGCATAGTCCTCGTCGGGCGGACGCATCTCGGCGATGCCTCGCTCGAGCGTGTCGCCGAGCGAGTGAACGAGCGCGCTGTCGACGTCGTCTTCAGTTGGATCGATGTGCCAGGACTGGCCAGTCGCCTTGGGTGGAATCTGGCCGACGAGCAGGTCTTCACCGAGCGCCGCGTAGACCGTGGAGAGAAGGACGTCGGCGTTCGCGAGCTGTTCGGCGGTTGGCTTGGGGGTCTTGAGGGCGTTGAGCGCGTTGGACAGCTCGGTGATCGGATAGGCGTCGGTGCGTAACGCATCATCGCTGATGCCCAGCACCGCGTTGGTGAGTGCGCCGGCGCGATCCTTCGCGAGACCATCGGTGGTCAGCCAGAGCGGCGTCTCGCCAAGCGTCTTATAGAGGGCCTGCGTGTGATGCCAGTCGTCGGAATCGACGCCTTCGGGTGCCTTGGCGGCAAGCCGAGTGGCGAGTGCCGTCTTGAGGTCGGCGATCGGAACGCCCTGAACGTTGGCGAGCGTCGCTGGCGCCCAGATGGCCGGATGCTTGTGATAACGAGAAACTTTTCTGGCCTTCGCCGACCCTTCCCTGGCGCACGCGACCAAAGCGGTGGTGGCGAGCAAAAGAAGAGCGGAGCGGCGGATCAAGACCGTCGTCGCACGAGAGGTCATCGTCTGCACAGGAGAGGTGAGGGGAGCCTGCCGTCATGAGGGACGGCGAAAGCGATATAGGGCGAGAGTTGGGCCATAGTCATAGCGAATTGCCGAGCACGCTCCATGCGTCTGGTCTCCCGGCCTCCCGGGACTAAACTTCGGGGCACTCAACGTTGTAGTACCCCGCTTGCCTCGAAATTCGAACGTGACCTCATCCTCGCGCGCCCGGTGGCCCTGGGCGCGATGGCCTCTTGCGCGTCAATTGCCCCTGTTAACGGCGGCAATCGTCGTACTCGTGATGGCGTTCTCGCTCTCACTGACGTACAAGGCACTGGTTCAGGGACGTTCGGAGACGCTGCATGCGCGCATTCAGGGGTTGCTGCGCGTGCTCGCGCAGAGCACTGAGGCGAATACAAGAAACCGCGTCGCGGCGCTGAAGGGGTTCGCGGGCGACAGCGCGCTACTCCGCGTGCTGGCCGCACCAGACGCGCCGCGCTCTCGCGCCGTGGATTCCGCGGTGGCCACGGCGCTGAACAGGGTGGCCATTCCCACCGACTCCGGTCTGCCCATCGAGCTGTGGACCACCGATGGGCGTCGTCTTGCCAGTGTGGGCAAGGACGTCCGTGGCGACTCGATCGCTGCGCTGCCACCAGAGCTTCGGTCCCTGCGTGGACATCAGGTCGGGGCCGCGCCGACGACGTCCGGTGCGTCGGATTCAGTGCAGTTCGGCGCGCTGTATCAGTCGACCGGTCGTGTCTACTTCTGGGTGATCACGCCTGTCATGAGGGAAGGCCGGCGAATCGGCTACATCGCGCAGCAGAGGCGTCTCGCGCCGAATCCCCTGGTCATGCGCACGATCAACGACCTCTCCGGCGAGCAGCTCGACGTCAACGTCCGCAACACCGTGGACCCGTTCATCGCGACGATCGATGGCCGGCCCGTTTCGGCATTCGTGAAGCGCGATACGGTAGACAGTGGCTACGTTGCGACGCGCACGGGAGGCGCGCGCTTCGTGGGTGCCGAAGTCGCGGTGAAGGGTACGCAGCTCGCCATCTCGGTCGAGGGGCCGGAGAGCAGCATCGTTGCCGCACCGCGCGCGACTATCCGGCGGCTCGCGATGATCAGTCTCATCTTGCTCGTCGGCGGCGTGTCTGTGGTGTGGGCCCTCAGCCGGCAGATCACGCGCCCACTGGTAGACCTGACGACCGCCGCGGAGGCCATTGCGCACGGCGAGTATGGCCGGCGCGTCGAGAGTCCCGGGACGGCGTCGGACGAGGTGGAGCGTCTGGGCGCGAGCTTCAATCGCATGGCTGGTGAGGTCGAGGCGGCGCAGTCGCTTCTGGCGTCGCAGGTGGAAGAAGCACAGGCGACCTCCGAAGAGCTGGAGGAGACGAACATCCAGCTGCAGCAGGCGTCGACGTCCGCTGACGAAGCGCGCGACGCGGCGCTCGATGCCAACCGGGCCAAGAGCGATTTTCTCGCCGTGATGAGCCACGAGTTGCGCACGCCGCTCAATGCCATCGGCGGTTACGCAGAGATTCTCCACCTTGGCATATACGGCACGGTGAACGACGCGCAGCAGGATGCGTTGAGGCGTATCTCACGCAGCCAGCAGACGCTGCTTTCGCTCATCAACGACGTCCTCAACTTCGCGAAGCTCGAAGCGGGCGAGGTGCAATACAGCATTACGGACGTGGCGGTGGTGCCGGCGCTCAGTGTCATCGAGGATTTCGTCTTGCCGCAGCTTCGCCGGCGGAACCTCACGTACGCGGTGCATCCGTGCGATCCCTCTGTGAAGGCGCGAGCCGACGCAGACAAGCTGCAGCAGATCCTCATCAACCTGCTCTCCAACGCGATCAAGTACACACAGGAGGGCGGGAAGATCGACGTCACGTGCGAGGCGGACGACGCGCACGTGCGCATTCGCATCACCGACACCGGCATCGGCATCGCGACCGACAGGCTCGCCAAGATCTTCGACCCGTTCATTCAGGTGGGACGCGCGCTGAACCGGCCGCATGAAGGCGTGGGCCTGGGTCTGTCCATCAGCCGCGACCTCGCGAGCGGAATGGGCGGCGCGCTCTCTGTCGAGAGTGTCCTTGGTGAGGGCAGCACCTTTACGCTGACGCTCGAGCGCAGCGTAAAGGCCGCATAGGATGAGAAGCGTGATGGGCGAGTCCTGCTGGCTCGCCTCCTGCTTCTATGAGGAGCATGGTACGCACTTCCTTTCGCTGCATATTGTCCACGGTTGTCCTCCTCCTTGCCTTTGCCACGACTGCTGGCGCCCAACGGGTACGCCGCTCGTTCGTCTGCTCGGGTGAGATCGTCAGTCGCGTCGACATCCAGCCTTCGCCGCCACCGTTCTCCGGCGCATCGAGAAAGTGGCGCAACATGGCGCACGCCGTCGGCCTGCATCACGCCACCACGCGGCCCGGCGTAATCGAGGCGTTTCTCTCGCTCGCGCCTGGACGGCCGTGCACCGAGTTTCGCCGCGCGGAGTCGGAACGTGTGCTGCGAGCGCAGCCCTTTCTCTCCGATGCCATCGTGCGAGTCGAGCGCGACAGTGGCGGCATGGTGGCCGTGGTCGTGACCACGACTGACGAAATCCCGGTGCTCGTGAGCGGCCGCTTCCGCGGCATCGCGCCCGAGTCGTTCTCAATCGGCAACGAAAACCTGGGCGGCGCCGCGCTGCGGCTGGTGGGACGTGTCGAGCGAGGCCGATCATATCAGACGGCAGTCGGGATTGGACTCGAGCAGGATGCGCTGTTCGGACATCCGTATCGCTTCATCCTCGACGCCGACCGGTATCAAGTCGGTCAGCGCGTGAACGCGGAGATCGAGCATCCCTTCTTCACCGATCTTCAGCGACTGTCGTGGCATGTGGGCGGCTTCTCGAGCGACGAGTACTTTCGCTTCGAGCGACCGGCGCGCGATCCACTCGCCCTGTCGATGACGAACAAGAGCTGGGAGGCGAGCGCACTACTGCGCCTCTTTGGCACGGAAACGGTCGCGCTGCTCGGCGCCGCCGTGTCGGCCCGCCGCTTCGACCCAGCACGTGCGGGTATCATCGTCAGCGATTCCGGCCTGGTGCCCGACACCGGCAGCGCGCTGCTCAATCGTTACGACATGTTCAAGGTTGGACGCGTGGGCATCCTGGGCGGCTTGCGACGCGTGACCTTCCGAACCGTGAACGGCTTCGATGCGCTGATCGGCTCGCAGGACGTGATGAATGGAGCGATGCTCGGGATCTATGCCGCGAAGGGTCTGCCGCAGTTCGGTGAGAGCGACATGTTGTTCTCCAGCGCGCTCTATCTCGGCGCGTCGACGCAAAATGCGCTGATCGCCTCGGTCGCACTGGCCGAGATCCGGCGCGACAACGAGCGGGAGGAATGGAACAGCGGAGTTGGCAGCGCGCGCACGGCGTTCTACTGGGGGAACGCTCCCGGAATGGTGTTCGTGTTGGACAACGAGCTCTCGGTGGGCTGGCATTCGCGACTGCCAATTCAACTCACCTTTCGCGATCCGACCGGCGGACTGGCGGGCTACCGAGCGTCGGGGCTAGCGGGTGCAACGCGAAGCGTCACGCGCGCGGAACTGCGCTGGAGTGCGGCGTCGATGATGCGAAAGGCGGACGTGGGATTCGCGGCGTTCAGCGAGGTGGGTCAGCTCTGGAAGGGCGATGTACCCTACGGTGTGAACTCCACCCGCACGAGCGTGGGTGTGAGTCTCCTCGCGGCGTACCCTTCACGCTCGAAGCGTCTCTATCGTGCCGACGTCGCATTTCCACTTTCGCCAAGTGGCGCGACGGGATCGCGGCGCATCGAGGTGCGGTTCAGCAGCGCGGATCGTACACAGGGCTTCTGGATCGAGCCGGGCGATGTGTCGCGTGCGCGAACGGGTGTAGAGCCGAGCAGGTTGTTCGCGTGGCCTACTCAATAGGCAGTCCTTTCTTTTCCCACTCGCCGTAGCCCCCGGTCAGGTTCGCGACATCGGTAAAGCCGTTCGCTTTCAGGATGCTTGCCGCGATCGCCGACCGACCTCCACCCTGACAGTGCACCACGATCGGTGTATCGGGAGAGATCTCCTTCAAGCGATCGGGGAGAGAGCCAAGCGGGATGTGCGTGACACCGGGCAGGTGCCCGGCCTCGAATTCCGTTGCGGCACGAACGTCAATGACCTGCACGCCTCCCGCCTGCATTCGCTCAGCGAGATCGCCAACCGACATCTGTTCGGTGGACTGGATTGCCGACGACGCGTCGATGGCGTCCGTGGCGAAATGGCCTTTGACACCATCGAGACCGATCATCGCGAGATCGCGTGTGGCTTCGTCGACGATGTGTCCGTCTCCAGCGCTGACGATCAAATAGAAATCGCGATCGAACGGAATCAGCGAGCCCGCCCAGGTGGTGAAGCTCTTGTTGAGCGGAATGTTGATGCTGCCGGGCACGTGATGCGCGGCAAAGGCCTTGGCCGGACGCGTGTCGACGACGAGCGCGCCATCGTCGAGTAGAGCGGTGAGTTTCTCTGCCGCGATGCGCGGCGGATGCGAGAAGCCACCGAGCGAACGAGGGCCGTCGCGATTGATGCGTTTCATCTCGGCGAAGTACTTCGGCGGCTCGGGCTGACCGGCGAGTACCTTCGTGGCGAACTCATTCTCGTCATCGATGGAGAGCGCCCAATTCGCGATCTTCTCGTAACCGAGAGTCGTCGAGGGAACGGCGCCGAGCGCCTTGCCGCAGGCAGAGCCGGCGCCGTGTCCCGGCCAGAGCTGGAGGTAATCGGGGTTTTTCTTGAACCGCTGAATGCTCGCGAACAGCGAGCGTGCGCTGTCCTCCATGGTGCCTTTCATCTTCGCGGCGCGCTCGAGGAGGTCGGGGCGGCCGACGTCGCCGACGAAGATGAAGTCCCCGGTGAGTGCGCCCATCGGACGGTCAGTGGCGGCACCGTCGGTGATGAGGAAGCTCAGGTGCTCGGGAGTGTGGCCAGGCGTATGGCGAACATCGAGGCGAATCTTGCCCACCGCGATGACGTCGCCGTCATGGAGTAGGCGAGCATTCGCACTCGATGCGAAGGCGTAGCGCCACTTCTCGCCACCTTCGTCTGAGAGAAGGAGCTGCGCACCGGTGCGCTCCGCGAGCTCGCGACTGCCGGAGACGAAGTCGGCGTGGATGTGCGTTTCGGTGACGTACGTGATGCGAACGCCTTCGTCGGCGGCGGCACGGATGTACTGCTCGACGTCACGATTGGGGTCGACGACGATGGCATCGCCCGTGGCCTGGCAGGCAACGAGGTAGCTCGCCTGAGCGAGCTTTGGATCATAGATGCGCTTCAGGAGCATGAACAATCATATCGACGCGAACAAATTATTGAGGGCCTCGGAAAGGGTCGGGTGGGAGAACATGCCGTCGCGCAGCGCCGTGTACGGCAGGCTGCCCATCATCGCCAGCTGGACCATGGCGGCGACCTCACCGCCGTCGACGCCGAGGACGGCGGCGCCGAGGATCTGCTTGGTGGTGCCGTCGACGACGGCCTTCATGATGCCGCGCGACTCGTCCATCTCGAGCGCGCGTGCAACGTAGTTCATCGGCATGGTTGCAACGCGCACGTCGAAGCCCGCGTCGCGCGCTTCTCTTTCCGTCATCCCCACTCGGCCCAGCTGCGGGTCGATGAACACGGTGTACGGGAGGACGCGTCCTTCCGTGGATGCGTTTCCGTTGCGCAGGAGGTTCGTGCGGAGAATGCGGAAGTCGTCGTACGAGACGTGCGTGAAGGCGGGTCCGCCCTTCACGTCGCCGATGACGTACACTCCCTTTGCGGTTGTCTCGAGGCGCGCGTTGGCCTTGATGTAGCCATGGTCGTCGAGCTCGATGCCCGCGGCGTCAGCGCCGAGGTCGTCCGTGTTCGGCGCGCGCCCGGTGGCGACGAGCACGTGTGAGCCGGTGATGTCGAGCGGGATGCTCGAGTCCTTCGTCTGCACCGTGAGCTTGACGCCATTCGAGGTGCGAGCGACGGCTGTGGTGGACGCGCGGAGACAGAGATCGATGTCGTCCTGACGCATGATCTCGGCGACTGCGGATGCGATGTCGGGGTCCTCGCGCGGCAGGAGCTGCTCGCCGCGGTGGACGATCGTCACGCGACTGCCGAAGCGGCGGAACAGCTGCGCGAACTCGAGGCCGATGTATCCGCCGCCGAGCACGATGAGGTGTTCGGGTACGGAGTCGAGCTCCATGACGGAGGTCGATGTGAGATACGGGACGTCGGCGAAACCGGCGATGTTCGGGATGAGCGGACGGAGACCCGTGTTGATGACGATGATGTCGGATGTCGCCGTGACGCGACTGCCGTCTTGTTTCTCGAACTCGATGGTGTGTGGCGCCGTGAAGCGCGCGTGTCCGAATTCGACTTCGACGCCCGCCTTTGCGAGCGACTGTTCGCTGCCGTTGCGGAACTCCTCGACGATCTTCCGCTTGCGGTCGCGGACGCGAGAGAGGTCGATCGTGATGTCGCTGGTGTTCACGCCGAAGTCGTTGCCTCGTCGCGCGAGATAGGCGACGCGGCCGCTGGCGATCATCGTCTTCGTCGGTGTGCATCCTTCATTGATGCAGGTGCCGCCGATGTGCGTGCGTTCGACGAGGAGAGTGCGTCGGCCTGCCTTGGCGAAAGCGCCGGCGAGTGGGCCTCCGCCCTGCCCTGCTCCGATGACTATGGCGTCCATGATGTCGTGCGGCCGGTGCGAGTGATGTGCAATGCGAGAAGCTCGGGGCGGCTGTAGTGGCCGGTGACGTCGAGCGTCATTGACTCCTCGCGCACGCGCGAGAGGTCTAGCGTCGCAACGAGCACCGCCTCTTCCTCGAAGAGGGGACCGGCGAGATAGGTTCCATCCGGGCCAATGATGGCGCTGCCGCCGCGCATGACGAATGGCTTGGTGGTCGGGTGCGGCTCGAGGGTCGCGGGTAGTTCGGACGCACGCATGAGCGAGCCCGCGGCGAGCACGAAGCACCGGCCTTCGAACGCATATTGGCGGCTCGCGACCTGGTGCATTTCGTGGACGGTGGGCCAGAGTGCAGCGTGGATGTCTTCGCCGCTCTCGTGGAGTGCTTGCCGAGCGAGTGGCATCCAGTGTTCCCAGCAGACGAGCGATCCGATGCGCGCGCCGCCGGACGTCACGGCGCGAATGCCGTCGGCGTCACCAGTGCCCCACACCATGCGCTCGGTGTGGGTGGGCATCAGCTTGCGATGGTGATTGAGCAGCGCGCCATCGGGTCCGAAGGTGAGGATGCTGTTGTAGAGCGTGCCACGACCGGGACCTTCGTCAACGCGTTCGCTGACGCCGATGACCAGTGTGACTTTGTTGGTGCGGGAGATGTCGCCGAGTGTTCGAGTGGTGTCGCTCGGCACGGCGACGCTGTTGTCGGCGAGCGCGCGGTAGACCGCTTTCGTGGGGGCGTGGTCCCAGAGTGCGACGTCTCGGCAGACGTCGAGCCAGATTGGGTAGCCGGGAAGCCAGGTTTCGGGGAAGACGACGAGTGTGGCGCCGCTGGCGGCGGCTTCAGCGGTGCGGGCGGCGGCGGTGGAGAGGCCGGCGGCGAGCGTGTGTGGAACGAAGGCCTGGACGATGGCGGCGATGATGTCGGTCACGCCACGAGACTACTATGGATGGGGCGCTATCGCCATCGCTGCACCAGACCCTGACACTGCACTATACCGCATCGTGATCGGGACGATCCTAACGACCCCCCGCGCAAGGCAATTGCTGCATTGACTGAACCCTTCCACGGCAAGAGGCTGGAGGCTCATATGTTACGAGCAAGTCGCCGCGCTGCGGCAAGCGTTGCCATCGCATTGGTCCTCGTCACGACTGCTCTGGCGCCTGGTCGCGCTCAGCGCCCCACAGCACTGTCGGCTGCAGAGCCGGCGCGCGTTGCGGTCATCGGTGCGGACTATGCCTTCGTCCAGCTGCGGACGACACTCGATGCTGGCCCTACGCTCTTCGCATTCGAGAACCGCGGCGCCAAGCGCCACGAGATGAGCATCGTTCTGCTCAGGCCAGACGTCGCGGTCGAGTCGCTGCTCACCGGAGATCGTCCCAGCGTCAGCTCCCGTGCCGTTTCGGATTCCATCATTGGGCTCCTGCTTGCGAGGCCCGGCGAGCGCAGCGGTGGTCAGTTATACGTGAATCTCGTCGTCGGCCGGACGTACGTCGTCATCTGTACTCTGCGCGACACACCGGACGCCCATCAGCACGCCGACCTCGGCATGGTGGGTAGTTTTCGCGTGCGGTGACAACCGCATAGTCGCCTGTATTACGGACTCAGAAGCTGAATGATCGCATGCTTCCGTGGATAGTCGCAGTGACGTGGCTCCTCTATGCCGCGTAAGAGTTCGCGATGGCGCAGCGGATTCTGTGCTCGGGCGGGTGCAATATTCGCGTCGACCTGCTCTTGATTTACCCTGTGATATTGGTGCTCTCTCTAGCCGCCTCCACTACCGCGCTTCGAGCTCGTCGAGCGGCGGTCGAGCGGGCACTGCGTCTGACGAGCGATCGATGGAAGACCGCTTCGCTCGCATTCTGTTTGATTCGCTCGCAAGTTAGCTGAGGCGTTGGGCAGACGAAGTCCTCTACCCTGGCAACGACCGGCTGCAGTGCAACAGTTCTGCGACCGCAATCGCACCCCACCAAGAATCGTCCTCGACAGATTCCCGCACCTCCCACGAGAGGCTTTCAATGCGATTACACCTCGTCGTCACCCTCGCCGCAGCGCTCCTCCTCGAGCCAGCTCCGCCGCAGTCCATTGTCATGACGAGAGTGTTTCCCCAACCTGGGCAAATCGGGCTGTTCGTCGCCGATGCCGACGGAAGCGGAGAGCGCCCGCTCATTGCTCCGGCTGATATCGACTACGACGCCGCGTGGTCGCCCGACGGCGAATCCATCGTGTTCACTTCGGAGCGAAACGGATCGGCTGATCTCTATCGCGTGAACGCGGACGGCACGGGGCTCGAGCGCTTGACCGACGATCCCGCCTACGACGACCAGGCGGCCTTCGCGCCGGACGGGAAGCGTCTGGTGTTCGTCAGCACGCGCACGGACGGCACGGCTGGCCTCTTCACGTTGGATCTCGTGACGCACGCGACGAAGCAGGTTAGATCGGGGGCCGCCGGAGATTTCCGTCCGTCATGGTCGCCCGACGGACACTGGATCGCGTTCTCGTCCGACCGCATGAGCGATTTTCCGTTCTCGCACGGCCGGTGGGAGCGACTGCAGGTTGCCGAGATTTACATCGTGCATCCGGATGGGTCTGGGCTCAAGCGTCTCACGCCTCACGGTGACTTTTGTGGAAGCCCCAAATGGACCACGGACAGCAAGCGACTCGTCGCCTATTGCTCGACGGCCGAACAGACGCTGGACAATCGGCGCTCGGCGCCGGAACATCCGCAGGACACGCGCATCGTCGCAATCGATATCGAGAGCGGAACGATCTCGCCCTTGCCGGTGGGACACGGCATCAATTTCAACGCGTCTCCGCTCGCGGGAAGTCTGATCGGATACATCCGCAAAGATGGACCCGAACGCGGCATTCAGTATTCCGACGGACGGCGCGGGCCGGCCGGAGACATCCGCTCGGCGTCGTGGTCGCCCGATGGGAAGCGAGTCGTTTTTCACAAGAGGGTGACATTTCAGCGAAGGCCGTGGGTCAAGACCTTCAGCCGCGACCGGCAGTACGAGCTCGCGCTGGTGGGTGGCGGCCCCGCGTTCAGTCCCACTGGCGATCGCTACGCGGTCGTCGGCGCGGCGACAAACGCGAAGGGCGCCGGCATCAGGATCGGCATCGCGGGCACGGACAGTACGCGCCTCATCTACCGCGATTCCACGCGCAACATTCTTGGGCCGCAGTGGTCGCCGAATGGCAACCGCATCGTCTTCGGTATCGGTGTCTTCGACGCGTTCTTCAACGGCTTTCACGGGGTTTTCCTCAAGCCTGGCGACCGGGCGGAGGGCGGCGCGCAGGTGGCCATGATCGACGCCGATGGGAGCGGATACCGCGAGGTGACTTCCGGCCCGAGCAACAGTGCGTTTCCATCGATGTCGCCGGATGGCCGGCGCATCGTCTACCGCACGTTCGGTCCAGACGGCGACGGCCTTCGCGTCCTCGATCTTGAAATGCACAAGATCACCGCCATCGCCGGCGGCTACGCCAACTTTCCGCTGTGGTCTCCGCGCGGTGACCTGATCATGTTCTCGCGTCAGGAAGGCGGCTATTACGAGATCTGTACGATCAAACCTGACGGCTCGGGGTTCAAGCAGCTCACGCACAGCCGTGGCAATGATGCGCACATGGCATGGTCGCCCGACGGGGAGTACATCGTATTCGCGTCTTCACGCAGGGGCTTCAAGGACGAAGTCATCTACACTGACGCGCCGCAGCCGTACGGTGAGATCTTCGTGATGCGTTTCGATGGAACCGACGTTCGGCAGCTCACGGATAATCAGTGGGAGGAGGGAACGCCGGCCTGGAGGCCAACGGGAAAACCGTAGCTGCATTTGCTCCTGCGTTCCGAGTGGAGCAATCGAGCAATGTGTGTGTTTCCCAGAGGCGGTGGCACGCCAGCTACCGTCGCGCTCATCGGCGGAGCGAGCGCGCCCAGCGGGACTTCTTCGACCACTTCGCCGACGGGCGGGCGCGCAATGATGAGTGTGCGCTGCACTTCATCCGACATGCGGGTACGCTCCACATGCGAGTCTACCGCAGCGGCGTCATGGGCATTCAACCGCGGCTCGTCGAATGTATCGGTCTGGCCGCGGCCACAAGAGAACAATGCGTCGCTCTACGAACCCCGCGGCACGATCGCCATCGTGCATCGCGAGATGCACACCATCTTCCCCGCCTCGTCGCGAATCTCGATCGACCACACTTGCGAGCTCCGGCCAACGTGCACCGGAGTGCCTGTCGCCGTGACGACACCCGCCGACTTCGGACGCAGATGATTCCCGTTGATCTCCTGCCCCACGGCGACGAACTTCTCGCGATCGATCCGATTCGCCGCGCCGAGCGACGCCACCGTTTCGGCGAGGGCGATCGACGCGCCGCCATGCAGGATGCCGAAGGGCTGATGCGTGCGTTCGTCCACCGGCATCGTGGCGACGACACGCTCGGTGCTCATCTCGATGATCTCGATGCCGAGCACCTTCTGCAGGCCGTGCTGTCCGAGGTCGAAGTACCAGGGCTTCTCGGTCACGGCACCACGCGTGGCGGACGCGTGCGCATGAGCGCCTCGATCTCGGCGATCTCACGCGGCGCGTTGCTGATGCGCTCCAAACCGTTCGCCGTGATGATGTAGTCGTCCTCGATGCGCACACCGCTGTTCTCGTACTTCGCGACCACCGGCTTGACCTTCGCGATGAACCGGCGGTTGCGCGGCGTATCGGGCAGTGCGTCGAGCATGGATGTGCTGATGTAGATGCCCGGCTCGATCGTGAACGCGTCGCCTTCCTTGAAGGTGTGATCTCCGGTGTAGAACTGCGCCGGATCGTGCACGGCGAGACCGATGCCGTGCGAGATGCCGTGGATCATCCAGAACGTCGACTGTCGGCACGACCGCGGATTCTGCGTGCAGTTGGTCTGCCACGGCATGTCGATCTGCGCATCGACGCTCTCGATGAGGCCGAGTGCGGCGAGGCCTTTCTCGCGGATGACGATCGACGAATCGGTCGCCGCCGCAGCGCTCATGCCGGGCTTCGAATTCCGCTCGGCAGCCTTCTGCGCGTCGAGTACGAGCTGGTACAGCTCTTTCTGCTCGGCAGTGTACCGGCCGCTCACGGGAATCGTACGCGTGATGTCGGCCGCGTAGCCTTCGTATTCTGTCGCCGCGTCCATGACGACGACGTCGCCGGGCCTCACGTCGCCGCGGTCGCGCATGTAGTGCAGCTGCGTGCCGTGCACGCCGCCTCCGACGATCGAGCCGTATGAGGGACGCGCGCCGCCGAGTCGCATGAAGGCATACTCGAGGGCAGCTTGTAGTTCGTATTCCTTCGTCGGCTCGGCGAGCGTCATCGCGGCGCGATGTCCCTCGGAGCTGATCTCGGCGGCCTTCTTCAGCAGCGCAATCTCGGCGGGGCTCTTCTTCGCGCGAAGTGCGTCGACGATGTCGTGAGCGTCGCGAGTCTTGAGGCCGTTGTGCCGAGTGGCGATGGCGCGAAGGAACTGACGTCCGCGCGTGAGGGAATCCTGCGACGCGAAGTCGGCGTCGGCAAAGTCGGTCAGCGAGTAGAGCGGCAATCCGGACGACGCAAGCGAATCGACGACGCTCTCGATCGACGAGAATGATCGAGCGCCCATGCGCAGCTCGCGAACGACGGTCGCGGAGTCGGGACGCCTTCCATAGTAGAAGGCGCTTCGCGGAGCGACCGGCGTGAGGAACAACGTGCTCGCACCCTTGCCGCCGCGGACAACCATCACGAGCGCGGCGTCGGGTTCGTCGAAATTGGTGAGGTAGTGAAACGCGGGGAGCTGGTAGAACGGGCCGAAGTCGGTGATCGGAGTGCGCCCGCCGAATGCGACGACGACACCATCGCCGATGCGCGCCGCGAGAGAATCGCGACGCGCGGCGTACTCGGCGGCTGGGATCTGCGCTCGCAGTGACTGCGCTGCGAGCGTGATGGTGAGCAAAGCCGCAAAGGTCTTCATTGAACCAACGCCGGACGAGGAGCGCCGATCTGATATTCCTTCGGCGGCTCGGCACCGAGGAGGTTCTTCACGAAATAGTCCCAGCGCTTGCGCATCATGTACGACGACATCTGCCCGTAACCGTGCGCCTGGTTGGGCAGCATGAGCAGGTCGAAGTCCTTGTTCGCCTTGATCAGCGCATCGGCGACGAGCGTCGTGTTCTCGGGCGGAACGTTGTCATCGAGCGTGCCGTGCGCGAGCAGCAGCTTGCCCTTCAGGTTTTTCGCGAGCGTCTGGTTGGCTTCGGCGGTGTAGTTGTCCGTACCGTTCGGGCCACGCGTGAGCAGGCCGTGATAGCGCTCGCCCCAGTCGTCCTCGTAGACGCGATTGTCGTGGTTGC
>JAQBPV010000521.1 GCA_028287345.1 Gemmatimonadota bacterium | reverse complement strand
CGTCGTGCGAGTCTGCCTTCGCGCCGACGGACAGCACGGTGAGCGGACGTCCCCGCCATGCAGTCACGCCATACACCGGCGCCACAGCGCGCGGCAGCGGGGTCACGACAGCAGCACGAATGATCGCCACGATCGACGTCAGCGGCATCGCGAGACGCTCGTCGCCGATGAAGAAGACGAGGACGTCCATCTGATCCGCTGCCGCTTCCGCATCCTCGACCTGCCGCGGCTTCGCCAATTCACGCGCGCGGTGCGCCAGCAGTGCGTCGTCGGTCATGGTGCTCATCGTGACGCGTCAGCGTTGAGGTTGCCGAGCCGCAGCGTCGCGATCTGGCGCAGACGTCCTGCAGGCACTCCATCAGCGCCTTCGACCAGCGTGGCGGGATCCACATCCGCCAACAGCGTCATGACATTCTCGAACGCGATGCGCGCGCCGTTCGCGTCGCCGGTGCGCGTCAGCGTGTCCCCGAGCAGCAGGTGACTCACCACGAGCTTGCGGTCGAGATAGATGGCGCGTCGCGCGGCGATGGCGGCGTCGGCATACCATCTTGCCTCGACGAGCAACGTCGCGTGCAGATAGTGCAACTCGGCCGCGAGTGGATGCGTCTCGAGTGCACGCGCGCACAGCTCGCCGGCGTCATGCAGGCGGCCCTGATTGGCGACCGCGCGAATGTAGAGAATCCAGAGACCGAGGTCGGGCGACCTGGCGACACTGGGATCAGCCGCCTCATTCGAAAGCGCGAGACCCGCCATCGACTCGACGGCCGCGTAGTCGGCACGCTCATACGCCGCCACCATCTCGTCGTCGGCGACGAGCGCAGCCGGCGCCGAGAGCGGAATCGCCGGTGCAGGATCGATTGGTCGTCTGGGCAGCGATGCAGACGGCGTGATGCGGTTGCTTGCGTCGATCCACTCGGCAGGCTTTTCGACCTGCGCCGGCCATTGGAACACAGGCGTCGGGCGACGCGCGGCGTCGGATCGACGATAGTAGACACCGGCCGGCGTCATGACTGCCTCGCACGCGACGAGATGTGCGAGCGGCGGATCGGACGCTCCCAGCAACAGCCAACCGTCCGGGGCGAGCGAATCGAGGAGACCCTTGGCGATTCGCGCAACCGTTGGAAGGTCGAAGTAGATCATGACGTTGCGGCACAGAATGACGTCGTACGGTGCGACGCCGGGCTGGGCACACGGATAGTCATCGTGCATGAGGTTCAACGCGCGAAACTCGACCGAGTCGCGCACGGACGGCTCGAGGTCGAAGTAGTTGCCGTTGCGGCGGAACCACTTCGCGACGCGCTCTTCCGAAACGCCGCGCAGCGCCCAACGCGTGTATCGCCCGCGCCGAGCGGCCTTGAGGCGAGGCACCGCGACGTCGGTGCCGAGTATGAGCGTGGACGACGCGTGTCCAAGCTCGCGCAGCATGATGGCGATGGTGTACGGCTCTTCGCCCGAGGCGCAGCCCGCGCTCCAGACGCGCATCGGCCGGCCGACGCCATGGTCCCGCGTGCGCACTGGCAGGATTTCGGTGGCGAGCAGCGCCAACTGCGCCGAATCGCGAAAGAAGTAGCTCTCTCCGATGGTCAGCTCGGCAAGGACCGCCTCGCGCGCTTCGCCGGGTGATTCTGCCGCGCGAAGCAACCGCTCGGGATCATTGATCCGGAGGCTACGCATCGCCCGGCGCATGCCCGCTTCGGCCGAGGGCTGTCGGTTCGGCGGAAAGACCAGCCCTGCGAGCACATGCGCCAGCTCGGCGACTTGTGCGAAGGCAGGGTCGGTATATCCGAACGACCGCATCGGCTTGACCGAACGAGGAGGCAGGGCGCTCACCGTCACCCCGGCACCGTCTCGGGACGGTCCAGCTGCTCCCGCTCGGCCTGCGAGAGAAATGCGTCGACGTCGTAGATGACGAGCGCGCCGCTCTCGATCGCTGCGATGCCCTGAAGGCGCTGGAGTACCAGCGAGACTGCCGCGGGCGACTCGAGGCTCGACGCCGGGATGACCGTGACGTCTTCGACGTCATCGACGCGAACGGCAATGAGGCGGTCGGACGTCTCGAGCAGGACGAGAAACTGGCCAGGCGCGACGGGAACGGCCGGCAGCGCAAGCCGCTGCCTGACGTCTACGACGGGAACGATCTGGCCGTGCAGGTTGATGGCCCCTTCGATGACACCTGGCGCTCCCGCGAGGGGTGCAATGGCAACAGCGCGGACGATCTCGCGCACCGCAGTGGCGGAGAATCCGATCTGTGTGTCGTCGATGCGGGCCAGAAGAACCGGCAGGGTGGACTCGGAGAGGGGCATTCGCCGCCTCCAAGTGCACGAACAGGGCCGCGCTCGAACTCGCTAAATACGGGGCGGGCGGCTGCGCCGTCCTTACGGCGCGGCCGCTTCCCGGCCTTATGGGGCGCTCGCTTCGCTCACTTATGGGGCGCTTCCGTTGCTCAGTGACGGCCGCTGAACGTGACGAGCGCAGACAACTTCTCCAGAGTGGCCTTGCCCATCCCCTTCACGCGCTTGAGACCATCGAGCGACTTGAAGGGCCCGAGTGAGTCGCGGTTGGCGACAATGCGCTTGGCGACGGCGGGTCCGATGCCCGGGAGCGATTCGATCTGCTCCTGGGTGGCCGAGTCGAGATCTATTGGTCCGGTGGGCGACGTGCCCTTCGCGGACTTTCGGACCGGAGTAGGTGCTGCGGCGCGCATGCCGCGGGCGTCAGTATCTATCCGCGGATCGGGAGGCGGAAAGCCATTCCGGCCTGCCGGCGTGCCGTACGGCGTGTGATCGTATGGTCTGTCGGGCCGAGCGTACGATGGGGGCACCGTGGCGACACCGGCGACGACGGTTGGGACGGTGTCGTGTGCGTCGCGCCTGGAAGTTCGCTTGGATCCCTTGGGCTTCCGCTTCGACGCGGCGCTGTCGGCCGCCGTGGCCTGACGCGCGATGGCCTGTTGCTCGCCTGCAGTGGCGTGCGATGCCGAGCCAGCGCGGACCACGCGGACGGCGCCGCCGAGCAGGATGACGATGGCGATGAAGGCGAGGGCCTTCTGTTCGGAGGAGGTTGGCATGCGAGAGAAGATGGGCTCCTTCTCGCAAACCGCGTCACCGAATCATTGCGTGCATAAGCGAAAGGTCTCAGCCGTCGATGATCAACGACAGCGCGACGTCTCCCACGACTTGCAGGCTCTTCGCGCTGATGTGCTCCATCGTGTCGCCGAGCGTGTGGTGATAGTTCGGGTTGGCCTGGCCGGAGGTGTTGCGCGGGCCGTAGTCGAGGTCGATGACGTCGATGATGCGGAACCCACGTTCGATGAACGGAACGTGATCGTCGGTGACGGCAACGGGATATGGCTGCGGCACGAAGTACTGCGTATAGCCGAGGTCCGCGGCCTTCTGCCACACGCGCGTGACGACCTCCGGCGCGGCCTGCATGGAGTTCGGCTCCTGCATGATGTTCAGGTCCGAGTCGGCGATCATGTCCCACAGCACGCCGTAGATCGGCTTGTAGTCCGGCGTGGGCAGATGCGTCACGAAGTACTGCGAGCCGAGGAGCACGTCGCTGTACGGCGGGTCGAAACTCTGGCCGTAGTCTTCGCCGTCGACGAAGAGGAGATCGACGCCGATGCCGGGCGGCGTCTTCTTGAGCGCATCGCCGAGCGCGACGAACAGTCCGACACCGGCGGCGCCGTCGTTGGCGCCGAGGATGGGCGTGCCGCGGTTGCCGAGGACGGGGTCGCTGTCGGCCATGGGCCGTGTGTCCCAGTGCGTGACGTACAGAATGCGCTGCGTGGCCTTGGTGTTGAATCGCGCGAGGATGTTGCGGAGCGGAAGCGAGTCGCCCTTGAGGGTCTTGTGCGTCCACTTCTGTTCGACGACAGTGTCGGCGCGCTGCTTCATCATCTGGACGATCCAGTCGCCAGCCTTCACGGCGCCAGGCGTGCCGGGAACACGCGGTCCGAATGCCACCTGTTGCCTGGTGTAGGAGAGTGCAGAGTCGGCGTTGAAGGCGGTCTTCGGCCGCGACGGCAGCTTGTCGCAGGCAGAGAACGCGGGCAGTACGGCGACCAACAGGAGGCTGAGCACGACTCGATATGTCATTCTGTGTCTG
>JAQBPV010000510.1 GCA_028287345.1 Gemmatimonadota bacterium | reverse complement strand
GCGAACACGCGTTCAATCGGATCGGGTTCGGCGTTCCATACTGGCGCCAGCAGCATCGGCTCGATGCCCCGGTGATACATGTCGAGCACGGCGAGCAGGACATCCTGTTTGCCGGGGAAAACGTGGTACATGCTCCCCGCATTGACATCCGCTTCGCGGAGGATGTCGCTCACGCTCGTCGAGTTGTATCCCTTTTCGGCGAAGAGCTGCATGGCAGCGAAGAGAATGCGATCACGGGGGCTGGGCGACACGCCGCCAATGTGTTGAATGATCGTTCAACTCGCAAGGCCCAGCATCCTCTCGGCGACTTCCGTGACTTGAATCATGTGAATTTCCTGGAATTTGCTCCCCGCGGTGGGGAGTGGCGCATCGCCTCTAGGTCCGCGCGACAAGAAAAAAATCATGTGTCGACGGGAAACACTCTTCAGCGTTGCAGAGATGCGATTCGCTCTTCAATTCACATGATTCAAGTCAGTCAGTTGCTGTTTTTCTTCGTCACCTTCGGAAAACGAGGTCCCTGCTCACCCGCGCCCCATGTGCCCGGCCCCCACTCGATCCGCTCTACGGCTCCAGACGCCCCACTCACGAACGTCACGACCGCATAGTCCGCCGTCGAGAGGAATGTCGAGTCACTGAGCGGAACGAGTGCGCGATCGCCGAACAACATCAAGCGCGGCGACGAAAACCGCACCGTCGAAATCGAACCGCCACCGGTGTCGTACTCACCCTCGAGGCGCCTCTGCGCCGCAATCGAAATCGCCATTGGCGTGAAGCGCGGAACATCCGCCGCCACAACCGCGGCGCCCGCCGCCATGCGCGGAATCTCACGCCTGAGCAAGTCGATCGCCCCAGTATGGGAGTTGCCGGTGAAGATCACCGTGAGCGAATCGGCAGCGCTCCAATCGGCGAACGCGCGAAAGCCATTCGTCACTCCGTTCCAGTGCATTCCGTCGGGCCGCATCAGCGCCGTGCGCACCGCCGCTCCGTATGTGCCACTCACGACGCCTTGGATCACCGCGAAGAGATCGCGCGGCGTCGTGTATACCGATCCACCGCCGACGAGAAAGGACAGGTCCCTGAGCGGGGCATTCAACACGCCATTCCCCGTCGGAATCACGCTCACGGCGCGGCCAGGCAGTATCTCACGGTGATCGAGATGACGAATCATCTTCGCACCAACGGGCTGCGACACATACTGCTGCAGCAGCTCGTCGTACCGCTTGCCAGTCACGTGCTCGAGCAGCGCCGCGAGAATCGCATAGCCGCCGGAGCTGTACACCGATTGCGCGCCCGGCTCGAACAGCAGCGGCAACTTGTTCGCCGCCTGCACCATGTCGTCCGCCGTCCTCGGCTCCTCCTGTTGGTCGTCGGGCAACAGACGATGCGGCACGCCGGCGCGATGATTCAGCAGCTGCGTAACCGTCATGCGCGGGCCGTGCACATACTCGGGCAGCCACTTCGACACCGTGTCGTTCACCGACAGCCTTTTCGCTTCCACTAGCCGGCTCGCGATGATGATCGTCAGCGGCTTCGTGATCGACGCGACGTTCGTCGGCGTCGTGGGCGTGAATGGAACACGCAGCTCGTGATTCGCGAAGCCAAACGACTTCTCCACGAGCACACGAGTTCCACGCGCCACCAGCAGCGTGCCTGACAGCTCACGCGCCGCCAGCGGTGCGACGTACGCGTCGATCCGCCGAACGAGCTCCGCGTCGTCCGGACGCGGTGCGCCCTGCGCACGCATGGCGACAGGAAGAAGAATCGCGGTTGCTGCGAGCACGAGGCGCATGGCGAATCACGTCGAGGTGGAAGGACGAACGTGCACCATCGGACACCCCGAGCAGGCAGAAGGGATTACCAGCTGACGAAAGCGGGCATCGTCGCGAAACTTGTCGAACGCCGGCTCATTTCGAATCGCGTGCTCGTTCCGGAATCCCATCTGTCGCGCGTGCGTGAGCCACCGCAACGCCTGCTTCTTGTTTCCAAGCTGCGCGTAGGCGCGCGCCACGTTCCACGCGCCATCTGCACCTGCATCCACCCGCAACTGCAACGCGCGCTCGAACGCCGCGATGGATTCGCGATACCGGGTCGCCGCATACAGCTCGTGCCCTCGTGCGACCCACTGTTCCGGAGCCTCCGCCCTCGACGTATCGATCACCGGCAGCTCGGCCAGCGACGGCCCTTGGGCGACTCCCGCCCGCGGTGCGAACGACAGCACCGCAAGCAGGGCCACTATCAGCCTCGGTCTCATGGGAACGGACGCGGCCTCGGCCAGGGCCAGGGCCACGGGTTGAAGGAGTTGTTGCCCGCCAATCCACGCACGGCTGCTTCACGAACCGTCGCGTCGGTCGAGCTCAATAGCTCGGTCAGTGTCTCTTCCGAGCGACCGCCTGACTTGATGAGCGCGCGGATCAACCCACGCCGCACCTGCGAGCTCTTCTCCACCTTCAGCGCATCGCGAATGTCGTTGATGACACTCGCGTCACCGACCTGGCCGAGTGCCCACGCCGCCTTCAAGCGCGCGTCGTCGCTGTCGTCCTTCAGCACCTTCACTAGACCGCTCGGCGCCTTGGTCCCGTTGCCGTGCAGCTGTCCGATCGCCCATGCCGCCGTACCGCGCACTCGGGAGCTGCGGTCGCTCTCGGCGGCCGATCCAAGAGCGTCCACCGCAGAGCGGTCGCCGAGTTCGGCGAGCGCCCACGCGGCTGTCTCGCGTACGTTGTCGTCCGAGTCGCGCCGAAGTGCTGACGTCAGCGCTGCGGTTCCGCTTCTCGCACCAGTTTCGGCCAGCGCCCAGGCGATCATCTCGCGCACACGTGCATCGCCTTCCTTGCCGAGCTGCGTCGCGAGGACATCCGCCGCTTCGCGTGCTCCTTTCTGCCCGAGCGCCCATGCAGCGACGCGACGCACCGACGGTGCTTCGTCATTCTGCAGTACGCGCATCAGCGCCGGTATGGTGCTCACGGAATCGATGTGCCCCGCGGCGACGACCGCCGCTTCGCGCACACGCAGGTCGCTGTCGCGAAAGAGGGTGACAATCGGTGCGAGTGCCTTTCCATTGTCGATGCGGCCGAGTGCCCACGCGGCGTTCGCGCGAATGCCGGCGTTTGCGTCGCGTAGCGTGGCGATGAGCGGATCGAGTGCGCTGATCGGCCCAATGAGTCCCAGCGCGAACGTCGCGACTTCGCGCATCGGCACATCCGGAGAGCGAAGCCGCGTCACGAGCGCATTGGCGATCATCTCCCTGTTGGTGCTGCCGTCATTGCGCGTTCCCGCCAGAAGGCGCACGGAGAGCTCGCGCACGCATGCGTCGTCCGATGCGAGAGCCGTCAACAGCTTGTCCATGTCTTCCGTCGACAGCCGGCTCTCGTTGATGTCGCGCGACCGCACGGGGGCGACACCAGAGAGTGGCGACGCCGGCGCGTCGTTCCAATCGCCCCAGCCGTAACCGCGCACCGCTTGCGATGCGAGCGCGCAGATGAGCGGTGGCGCTCCGTGCGCCGCCGTGAGCAGTGCGGTGATGTCGACCGGCGCGACATTCTCCGAACTGCCCTCACGTGAACCTGCCGCAATCGCTCCGTTCATCGAGACGAGCATTGCCGCTGCGACCACTCCAAGCACTCGTTGCATCATGACTCCGTAGGCGTTGCCCATCGCGAGGACCATGGGCTGAAGGGTGAAAAATCAGCACTACACTCCAAAAGAACGGGCGCTCGGTTCCTGCAGCGCCCTTTCTCCAATCGGTCAGGGGAAGGGGCGCGGCTCCGGCCATGGCATCGGCCATGGACCTGTCGCGTGTCCTCCCGCCAGGGCTCTCACTGCCATCGTCTTGATCCGCTGGTCTGGCGACTCGAGCAATCCGCGAATCGCGTCGATCGATTTTTCACCCATCGCTGCGAGAGCCCGGATGTATGAGAGCTGAATTTCCTTGTTCTGCTCCACCTTCAGCGCCGCTTCGAGCGCCGGCGCCGTGCTGGGATCCTGGATGTTGTACAGTGCCCACGCCGTGATCTCGCGAACGCGCGGCTCCGGATCGCGCAGCATCGCGACGAGTTGCTTCGGTGCCGACTTCGGATCCACGTTGCCAAGCGCCCACGCAGCACGAACGCGGACATCGGCATTCGCGTCGGACAATGCAGCCGAGAGCGCGTCAACCGACGAACGGTCGCCCATGTTGCCGAGCGACCATGCAGACGTCACACGAACGCGCTCGTTCGCATCGCTCTTCAGTGCGGCACTCAGCGCTTCGATCGCATTGCCGGCACGATCGCCGCCATTTCCCAGCGCCCACGCCGCCATTTCACGAACCTTTGCATCGGCGTCGTGACGCAGTGCATTCGCCAGCGCTTCGGCGGCGATTGGAGAATCCGCATACTCCTGAAGTCCCCATGCCGCGATGCGACGCAGCGATGCGCTGCTGTCGGTGCGCAGGACCTTTGCGAGCAGGATCGGGCGATCATCCGGATTCTTTGCTCCCTTCGAGCCCTTGCCGACATAGTCCTGCAATGCATTCGCCGTCGCGTTCAATGCGATGTTGGCGCCCGCTTCGGCAATTGCCTGAATTGCCCGCGAGCTGGTCGTCATCTGCGGCACGCTCACCGAGAGGCTCCGTGACATGCTCGCAGACACACTCTGCGACACCGAAGTCGCGACCGACTTCGACACCGACTTCGAGACACTCTTCGAGATCGACTTCGACATGATGCCGGGCTCTCCGGAATCCGGATACGCCTTGCCCTGCAGCGGCGCGGTAGCCGGAACGTCGCGCAGCTCGGCGACCGGAGCCGGGCTCGCAACTGGAGCAGGTGTAGCGCGTTCGTGCTTCGTCGCGACGACGGCCGCTTCGGCCTGGCGAGCAACCGGCGACGCGGCGCCAACCGTGAGCGAAATCAGCGCGAGCGCTGCGATCAACGCGATCGACTGCTTGCGACTCGGCGTCGAGTGGCGAAGATCCGGATCGAGAATGGCGAGCATACGTCCTTCGAACTCCTTGCGGCGCGCCATGGCGAGCGCCACCAACGGGGTTGAATCACCGCGAACCGACGTGACGATGTCGAGCAGGTGTTCGGCGTAATCAGTCGCACGCGTTCCGCACGCCAGCGCGAGATCGTCGCATGCGCGCTCGCTCTCGGAGCGAAGATTCTTCGCGGCCGTCCAGACGAGCGGATGGAACCAGTACACGGCGCAGACGAGTCGGCCGAGCGTATGTCCGAGCAGGTCACGACGACGCACATGTGCGAGCTCGTGCAGCAGCACGGCACGACGGCGATCCAGGCTCCAGCTCTCGGACTCCGCGGGCAGAACGATCGTCGGCTTCAACACGCCGCAGGCGAACGGCATCTTCGCGTCGGAGCTCTGCAACAGACGCGGAGACTCGTCGAGCCCGAGGCGGTCGGCGATCTCGAACAGTGGTGTGAGCCAATCGGGGGACTCGAGCGGCCGCGCGCGACGCACGATGCGGTTCACCGAGAGTCCGGCCCACGCCAGCATGATGACGATTCCAGTGACGACGATTGCCCAGATGGAGAGCAGCAGCGTGACGCTGTTCATTCCCTTGACGCGCTCGACCACACTCGGCGACGTCTGCCGAGGCGCTGCATTTGGAGAAGAAACGCTGATCGTGTTGCCCTCGGCATTGCGTAGAATGACGTTCCGCTCGGCGGGTGGGACGCCGAGTGTCGATTGCGAGACGACGTCAGACGTCGGGCTCGCAGCAGGAAGAATCCTGATCGGTAGCGGCGCCCAAGTGGACAGCGCGGGTACCAGGAGCAGCATGCCGAGCGTCACGAGCCACACCAGGTGGCGCGAACCGGCTGACGCGCGCTGCATCGACAGCGTGATGCCGAGTGCCGCGACGAGGATGATCGTCGCCTTGATGAGCATCATCAACAGCGAGGCATGATCCGCCGCGAGCGAGCCGAGCCCTGTGAAGAAGGAGGAGATCATGACGTTCTATCTCCCGCTCTGCCGTGCGCGCTTGATCGTCTCGCGCAGACGTTCGATCTCGCTGTCCTTCATGTCGACGTCGGACATGCGGAGCAGCGCGGTGACAGCCTGCTCGGGCGATCCGGCGAAGTACGTCCGCACGACGTGGGCGAGCACGTCATCGCGCGCGGTCTCGGTGTCCTGTGTCGGATAGTAGACGTAGCGCGGTCCGTCTTCCTTGTAGCGGATGAGATCCTTTTCGCCGAGGATGCGGAGTACCGATCGCACCGCTGAGTACGTGGGCGGATCGGGGAGCTCGGCCATGATTTCGGCGACCGTCGCTTCGGTGCGGCGGTGGAGGATGTCCATCACCTGCCGCTCTCTGCGGGAGAGGGCTGGGGTTTCTGGCTTGTCAGTCATGACCGTGGAAGACATGGGGAATCGCCTCTGCTGAAAAATCAACTGTGTTGATATTTCAACAATAGGGCTGCGTTGTCAAGAGCGAGTTTTGTTCGGGGGCCGAAAACCTGTCGCACACTGTCATCCCGCAGGGCGAGCGAAGCGCGCTACCATCCATGCGCTTATAGCCCCTATTCCCTTCGGTTGTCGTTGAATTGGCATGTTCGCCACGCAACACGTCTATTCATGGATATGAGCACTCCTCCCTTCGCTGCCCTGTCGGCGGCGGTTCGCGCCAACGATACCAAGGCCGCCGCGAAACTCCTCCAGGAGCATCCGGAGCTCCGCGCGCAGCTGGACGAGCCCGCGCCCGGCGCCTCGTTCGGCGGAACGGTGCTTTTGTCCGCCGTCGATTCGAAGAACCGCGAGATGGTCGACCTGCTGCTCCGACACGGCGCCGACATCGACGCCAGAAGCCAGTGGTGGGCAGGAAGCTTCGGCGTTCTCGATACCACTGATCCCGAGTTCGCCAACTTCCTCATCGAGCGCGGCGCCACCGTCGACGCACATGCTGCCGCGCGACTCGGCATGTTGGATCGGCTGAAGACGCTCGTCGAAGCCAATCCCGATGTGGTGCACGCCCGCGGCGGCGACGGACAGACTCCGCTCCACTTCGCGAGCACGCCAGAGATCGCGACGTATCTGCTTGCGCACGGCGCCGACATCGACGCACGCGACATCGATCACGAGTCCACCCCCGCGCAGCACATGATCCGCGATCGGCAGGACGTCGCGCGACTGCTCGTGACGCGCGGCGCCAGGACCGACATCCTCATGGCCGCCGCACTCGGCGCCACTGACCTCGTCCGCCGCTACCTCGACGACGACCCGAAGTCGATCAATACACGGGTATCGAGAGAGTTCTTCCCCATGCGCTATCCGCACGCCGGCGGCCCGATCTACACTTGGACGCTCGGCGGCGAGAAGAGTCCGCACATCATCGCGCGCGAGTTCGGTCACGACGACGTCTACCGGCTCCTCATGGAACGGAGCCCCGATTCGATGAAGCTCGCGGTGGCCTGCGAGGCCGGCGACGACACACTCGTTCGTGCGCTTCTCGCGAAGAGTCCACACCTCGCGAAATCACTGTTGCCAGTCGAGCAGCGAAGACTCGCCGTCGCCTCGCAGAGCAACGACGCAATTGCGGTGCGACTCATGATCGACGCCGGCTGGCCACTCGATGCGAGAGGAGATCTCGATGGCACGGCATTGCATCATGCGGCCTGGATGGGCAACGCCGAGATCGTGCGCGACCTGCTGCAGCATGGCGCACCCGTCGAGATTCGCGGTGACACCTACGACATGACGCCGATGGGCTGGGCGCTGCACGGTGCCGAGAACAGTTGGCGGAAGGATATTGGCGATTACGACGCGGTCGTGCAGCTTCTGCTCGACGCTGGAGCCAGGATGCCGACAATGACAACGGAGATACCATGATTCGCCGACTGCTGACGGCCGCGCTGGCACTCTCGACCCTCGCGCCATCGCTTTACGCGCAGCGGACGAATTCCGGGTTCGCCCCCGATCGGCTGGCTCGCATCGATCGTTTCATGCAGGAGTTCGCCGATTCCAATCGCATCGGCGGTGCGGTGGGTCTCGTCATGCGCGATGGCAAGGTCGTCTACGAGAAGTCGGTCGGCTACATCGACAAGGAGTCGGGCCGGCGCATGACGCCCGATGCCATCTTCCGCATCGCGTCGCAATCCAAGGCGATCACGAGTACCGCGATCCTGATGCTCGTGGAGGAAGGCAAGATTGCGCTGACCGATCCGGTGAGCCGGTTCATTCCCGAATATGCGCGCACCACCGTCGCATTGGCCGCCGATAGCGGACGCAATCCGGTGCCGGCGAAGCGTCGCATCACGATCAAGGACCTGCTCACGCATACATCGGGCATGTCGTACGGCACCGATGCGTTCGTCGCCAAGCAGTACGAGGCGAAACAACTCGGACCTGCAGCGGGTTGGGGTTGGTACACGGCTGACAAGGAAGAGCCGATCTGCACTTCCATGGCGCGGCTCGCATCGCTGCCGTTCGTCTCGCAGCCGGGTGATGCCTTCGTGTACGGCTACAGCATCGATGTCCTCGGCTGCGTCGTCGAACGCGCCTCAGGAATGCCGCTCGATGAGTTCGTGCGCACGCGAATCACCGCGCCACTCGGCATGACCGATACCTATTTCTTCCTGCCGCCGGCCAAGCGCGCGCGATTCGTCACCGTCTATGCTGACAGCGCGGGGCAGCTCTTTCGCGCGCCGGACGGTGCACGTGGGCAGGGACACTATGTCGACGGACCGCGGAAAAACTTCAGCGGCGGCGCTGGACTCGTATCGACGGCGCACGACTACGCCCGCTTCCTCTCGATGATCTTGAATCATGGCGAGATGAACGGCGTACAGTATCTATCGCCGAAGATGATCGACCTCATGACCACCAACCAGATTGGTTCGCTCTATCCTGCGGGCCAGGGCTTTGGCCTCGGCTTCTCGACAGTGGAGAAGCTCGGCGCCGACGGACTGGCCTCGGTTGGCACTTTTGGCTGGGGCGGGGCGTATGGCAGTAACTACAAGGTCGATCCCGCCGAGCGACTCATCATTGTCTTCATGATCAATCAGCTTCCGAACAGGACGGACATCGCCTCGAAGTTCCCCACGCTCGTGTACCAGGCGCTCGTGGCGCCGAGGGCGAGCGCCGACCGCGCACAGAGGTAAGAGCGATGCAGCGGATTCCCTCGCAGACGTCCTCGTCGTCAACAAAAGGAACTCCCATGGAAGAGATCAAGGTCACCGCTGGAAAACTCAAGGAGACGCTCAAGGAGCTGATCCGCGAGGGCAACGTGCGTCGTATCATCATTCGCAACTCCGAAGGACGCACGCTGCTCGACATGCCGCTCAACGCCGGAGTCGCGGGTGCGGTGCTGCTGCCGTTCTGGATGGCCGTCGGTGCCATCCTCGCGCTCGCGAAGGAGTTCTCGATCTCCATCGAACGCACGGGTGACCCGCAGTCTCCGTGAAGGAACGCATGCGCTCTTTCCCGAGGCGGAGAGTGCGCTATAGTAGAGGTGCGGCCTGGGGACTTTTCCTTTCTATCGGCGCCCTGTACGCCTGCGCGCGCAACTTCCCCGGTGGAAAAATGATCGCCTACTCCGAGTTGATTGCGACGCCCGCTCCGCCTGCCGATCATCACATCGCGTACGGCACCGAGACGCTGCAATTCGGTGAGCTCAGGCTCGCGCGGGGCACCGAGCCCACACCGCTCGTCGTGCTCATTCACGGTGGTTGCTGGCGCTCGCAGTATGACCTGAAGCATGTCGCGTTGGCCGCGGCGGCACTCGCCGACGAGGGATTCGCGGTGTGGGCGATCGAGTATCGCCGCATCGGCGACGCGAACGGTGGATGGCCCGGCACCTTCGACGACATCGCACACGCGGTAGACTATGTGCGCCGGCTCGCCGCACAATTTCCGCAGATCGACACCAACCGCGTGGTGTTGATGGGACATTCAGCGGGCGGTCAGCTCGCGCTGTGGGCGGCATCTCGCAAACAGAATGAGACCACCGGCCTGTTTCGCTCGGCCATCGCTCCACTGAAGGTCGCGGGGGTCGTCAGTCTCGCCGGCATCACCGACCTCGCCGACTACGGCAAGGGCACGGGAGGATGCAATCAGTCGGTGACGCCGCTGATCGGCGGCACACCGCAGCAGGTGCCGCAGCGCTATCGCGCCGTGAGTCCAATCGAGCGTGTGCCGATCGGCGTGTTCCTGCGCCTCGTGCATGGCGACGCGGATCCGATCGTACCACTCGCGCAGAGCAAGGCCTTTCTCTCCCGCGCGCACATGGCTGGCGACCGCGCGGAGCTGGACGTCATTGCCGGCGCTGGCCATTTCGATCTGCTCGCGCCGCATGCGGCGGCATGGCAGACGGTGGTTCGAGCCGCGCGGTGGAGCGCGGGAGTGAGCCTCAAGAAGACGCCTGGCCACTCCGGTCTTTGAAGGCGTTCGTCATTCGAGATCCGGATTACGAAGCGCGCGTTCGAGCGAGCTTCGCCAAGCAGCTCTTCATGGGCACACTCGGCGCACGTCTCGAGCACATCGCGCCGGGTGAGGTGCGGATCGGCGTGTCGCATCGGCCGGATCTGACGCAGCAGCACGGTTTTCTGCATGCCGGTGCGGTGACGTCGGTGGTCGACAGCGCGTGTGGCTACGCTGCGCTGACACTGATGGAACCGGGAGCGGCGGTGCTGTCGGTGGAATTCAAGGTGAATCTCCTTGCGCCCGCCTCAGGGAAGGAGTTCGTCGCGATTGGAAAGGTCGTGCGA
>JAQBPV010000501.1 GCA_028287345.1 Gemmatimonadota bacterium | reverse complement strand
TACCGTCCGCGTCCACACCGTGGTTCATCCACATCAAGGACCCCTCGGCCTGCAGCGCGTGGTGGACGTTCGAGACGTAGACGTCGAGCCGCCCATCGCGATCATAGTCGGCGACGGAGCTGTTCATCCCCTTGTAAGTGTCCATGCCGACGTCGCCGAACATCGTGCCATGCACGCGACGGAAGCCGTGTCCCTTCTCGTTCACGTACAGGTCGTCGCGGCCAAAGTCGCTGGCGAGATACAGGTCGGTCCAACCATCGCCATTGAAGTCGCCCGTGCCGATCGACAGCGTCCAATGCGTCTCGGGCATTCCCATCGCCGCGACGTCCATCGACTCGAACGTTCCGTCGCCACGATTGTGTAGCAGCACGTTGGGGCCACCGTTGCTCGCGTCGTGCCAGCCGTCATGCATGAAGGCGAACATGCGGCGATCCCCTGCGTACGCAGGTTGCGGCAGTTTGAAGATGCTCAGCTTCGTCGAGTCCCCGTACTCGCGCAGGTACGGATTCAACACGTTGCCGATGAGGATGTCCGGGCGGCCGTCGCGATCGTAGTCGATAACGTTCGCCGAGATGCTGATCGAGTAGAGGTCCAGGCCGGCCTTCTCAGTGACGTCCTCGAAGCGCAGCACGCCGGTCTCCGTGCGCATGTTGCGAAAGAGCCGCGGACTGCCGAAGCTCACCACGACGAGCAGGTCTTGATCGCCGTCCCCATCGTAGTCGACGAACAGTGCTCCCGACGCCAGCCCGTGTGTCGCCGGATCGCCGGCGAACTGCGCGAACGCTGGCACGTCGACACGCTCGAAGCGCATGCCGCCACGATTGAGCCACAGTCCAACACGATCACTCGCGATCGCGAGAGGGCTCGTGAGCAGCACGTCCTCGTGTCCATCGCCATCGACGTCAGCCACCTCCGCGCTCGACCCAACCGACAGCAGCCACTTCGCGATGTGTCTGAGCCGCGGATCGACTAGGTCGAGCGACCTGGGGTCGATGACGACGTGAATGCCGCTCACTGCTGCAGGGACCTCCACCAACCAAAAGCCAGGATCCACTATGGCGACATGGGGACGAAGGACATGCGAATACGTCCACCCGCCAATCACCGCCAACCCCACGCGCAGACCGCTCGCCCGTAGCGTACTCGGCGCCAGCAGCGCACACCGAACCCGCACTCCGAAACCTTCGCGATACAATGCACGCGCGTGCAACCAGACAAAGCGCACGCAAGCCACAATGAACGCCGCATAGAAGAACGTGAACACCGACGCAAACCGGTGCAGCACGAGATCCACCAGCGCGATCGCGATGCCTACACCGATCTGCGCACCGCGTGTCGACGGCGACGTCCGCGGATCGGTGAGCATGAAGAACGTGAACAGGAAAAACGGCGGCGCGGTCAGCGTGCCGAGGAAGAGCATCTCCGGCGGCAGGTGCGCGCGCATCAGCCACGCGCGAAGTGCTGTCTGCAGCGTGTACGTGATGAGAAACGACGCGATCAACCACCCGCGCCCGATCCGAAACACGAACCCCGCCAACGCCAGCGTGACAATGAACGCCGAGATCGCGAGCGTGCCGCCCCACTGGTACGCTGGCGCTGCCGTAATCAGGTCGCCCGCAAGCAGAAGCGTCACCGCGACACCGAACAGCGACGGATTGAAGTGATGCTTGCCGTCGATCGTGAACAAATACTTCGAGCCAATCGCGAGAAATACTGGCAGCGCTAACACGGCGTAGTCGTGCGCGAAGTTCAGCAGCATCGCGATGGAGAGCGACGTGATGTACGCGCTCAGCGGCACGATCAACTCGCGTTTGCGCAGCAGCCAGTGCAACGCCATGTCGAGCCCGCACCCGATGGCGACGATGGCGACGATCTGGCCCGGCGATCGGTTGAAGCCGAGCCACGCCACGCCCATGACGAGATACGCGGTGAGAATCGTGGCAAACGGCACTCGCGGATCGCGCCAGCTCGGCACTCCGACGAACAGCGGGCGCTTCGCCGGAGGCCGCCGTACGCCGCGACGAGGCATCGGCGGCGTGAAGCGGCCAACCGGCGGCGTCGAACGCGTGATCGTCATCAGACGAGCGCCATCTCGAAGCCGGGCATCGACGCGTTCAATATCGTGTCGGGAACTTTCGTACCCGGCAGCGTCACGACGTAGAGTTGCGCACGCAGGTTGGTCGTGAGATATCCGCGGTACGCTTCGTCGAGCGGATCACCGACAGGCGCGCAGGCGCTGAGGAAATGAAATCCGGCACGTCTCGCTGACGAATACGCCGACGCGAGCAGCGTACGAAGCACCGTTGCATCTCCAGAGGGAACGGCGAGATGCGTGAGATACTGATAGCAGAACGGCTCCTCGGGCTTCGGCAACTGCGGGCGGCGCAGCAGTCGCGCCGCTGCATCGTGCATCAGCCGAACGCGACTCATCGCACCGCGGTATCCCGCGACGACGGTCTGCTTCACGGGCGCCGCATCCCACGGTGCAACGCATCCAACTATCTCACCCGCTCGCTCAGCCACATGAAACGACCCGATCGTCAACCCGGGCCACGTCGCGAGCCGCCGTCGCAACTCGGCTTCGGACATCGGATACCCGAACGGGCGACGTCGAGCGTCTTCGTCGAGCAGCGCCGCGACCGCGGGAATGTCAGCGGCCGTCGCTCGCCTGACGCCCCGCGCCTTCGACCGAAGACGGGGCAACACCAGATGCAGCGACCGAATGTCGAACTCGCGCAGCAGCGTATAGCGTGGACGTCCATGACGCGCCGAACGCTCCGTCTGCACCGTCAGCGCGCGCCGAGCTCGCGCGTTCGATGAGATGATCGCCGTGAGGAAGTACTCGCACCCAAAGCGATCACGCACACCAGTCAAAATCGGCCCATACGCCCGATCGAGCAGATGCCTGCCCTCAGCGCGTGTGGAGAATCTGAGATCGCCGAGGTAGCCGACCTTGCCGACTACGCCATCGATGTAGCCATCACGCACGTGCACCGAGCCCATGCCTTCGATGTTGCCGTTGCTGCCGGCGACGACCCAACTCTCCCACGCGGACGCGTGAAGGGCGTACATCGCATCCACCGTTGGTGACCGCCTCACCGACAGCGCGAGGTCGGCATCCATCGCCACGCCAGCGAGCAGCGCGCGACGACCTTCGTCGTCCTCGGGACGCGCTTGACGCACGACGAGTTGTTCGGCCGCAGCTGGACGCCTCGCGCGCGATGCCATCGTCACATCCAGAAGGAAATACGCTTCGAGAAAGATGCGGGATGCGCACCTTTCCCACCGGCCAACGCGTGATCGCGCAACGACTCGATGCTGCGATGAATGACGTCGGCCTCCGTGCTGTTGAATCGGCGGCCTCCATAGCGCTTCAGGTTGGCCGTCTGGTTCACCATGATCGCGACGTCCTGGTTGATCACGACGCGCGTGTACGCAGGAAGCAGCAGCCGAGCGATCGGGTTGAATACGCCGAAGCGAAAGGTGATCGCCGTATAGACCATGGCGCGATCAGGCCCGATCGGCGTGATCTGCGACGTGATGACGAAGCCGCGCCGCTCGCCCCACATGTAGTCCACGCGCGTCACGTTCGGCATGAAGAACCGGTCGGTGTGCGTCATCACCTTCCCGTCCGGATTCAAGAGCCACCCAGTGAATCCGATGGAGTCATCAGGCTGGAAGTATTCGACATGCACCGCGTCGCACGTGCGCTCGACAGTCGCCTCGGCACGCTTTGCCGTGCCGGCCTTGCGGAACCAGCCGCTGTGGACGAAGGCCGTGTGCGGCACGTCCATAAAGTTCTCGACGAGATCCGTAGCGTCGCCGTCGAAGGGAGTGAGCATGAAGTATGAGCTCCAGCCCTCCTCGCCCGAATGTGGAAAGCGAAAGGGCGCCTTCAGTGCCGCGTTGTCGACGTCGCCCATGTAGACCCACACGAGGCCATCCTGCTCGACGATGGGAAAGCGATCCACGCGTCGCTCGACCTTCGGCGCGGCGCCCGGGCCTTCCGACGGCACGATGACGCACGCGCCGTTCGCGTCGTACGTCCAGCCATGATACGGGCAGCCGATGCAACCATCGAACAGCTTGCCGCCGCTCAACGCCGCATTGCGATGTAAGCAGCGGTCGCGCAGAGCCGTTGCGCGCCCAGTCTTGTCGCGAAAGAGCACCAGTGGTTCCTCGAGCACCACGCTGGCGAACGGCGTCTTGTCGTCCACCTGCGTCGATAGCGCAGCGACGTACCAGTTCTCATGCAGCGTGCCCACCTTCCACCGCATGATGTCGTTCCGCTCGGGCAACGTCGCCGTGCTCACAGGAGCACCGGGTCCGGCCTGCACTCGAAAACACGCTCCCAGCCCGGCGTCGCATCCAACGCCGGCGGCTTGATCGCACCCGTTCTCTGGCCACGCTCGGCGCACGCGTGCTCGTAGATGCTGTCGCCGCCGCGGATGCTCACGCCGCGCACTGGACCGAGTTGGCCGAGCGAGCGACACAACTCATAGTGGTGTGCAGCGTGCAGTTCCTGGTCGAGCGCATCCGCGAGTCGCTGCGCATCCCACTCAGGCGCTTCGACGTAGAGCCGATAGTGCGGCATCGGCGTCCACGACGGAGCGAGCATTGCGAACGGAGCATTGATTCGCGTAGACCGCATGGCAGCATCGAGCGCGCGCTCGACCAACGCCGCAGTGAGCTTTTCTCCCGCAATGTCGCTCGCCTTGTCGGCACGGCCCTGAAACGAGAGCAGGGGAGCACGATGCAGCATGCCTTCGACACGGACGACGTCGCACAATCGATAGCGATACAGTCCGCCGCCAGTGGTCAGCGCCACTTCGTACGTGCCTCCGACGTCGAGGGCGTGCGCGGGAAATGCGCGTCCGTCGCGTGGATCGAGGAACTCGACGTAGTGCGACGTCAGTGCAGCGACAGGAGCGTCGGCACCGAAGATCGGAATGGAGACGACACCTTCCGTTGCCAACAGGCCTTTTCCCTGGATCTCCACATGCGGAAACCGCTCGCGCACTCCTGCCAACGCGCGCGCAGCATGCCCCTCCGTCCAACACGAGATGAGTGCAAGCCGATCCCACACGAGACCGAGATCTTGCGGCGCGCGTCGTCCAAAGCGCATCCGCAGCTGACGAGCGAGATCTGGCCGCGCCGGCGCGCCGCTGATCGTGCCGCGCTCGAGATCATAAAGAAGCGAATCGAACTGCTCGTCGAGAGCAATTGTCAGCAGCGAGAGAAAGCTGGGACTCCACACCGAGATCAGCGCAAGGTCGGGCGCAGCGAGCAGCGCACGCAGCGTGAGATACCGGCATGTCGCAATGTCCGGCGCCGACGCAACCGCCGACGGCACCGCGAGTCCACGACGCAGTAGCGCACGCAGCGGTGCAGGGAAGTAATCGGCGTCGTCCTGCATGCCGATCGGAATGCCACCGGCCGTATGAGCCGGCTGTCTCCCCGGCGGCGTGATCGACCAGTACGCCTGGCCGTGAATGAGCGCCGGTCGACGAGTGAGCAGGTCGAACAGCCACGGCATCACCGCTGCCGAGAACTCCGACTGCAGTGTGGCAGTGTAGGGGATGAGCTTGAGGAACCCTGACGAGCCACCCGTCGGCTCCATGAAGCGCACGGCATCACGCGTGAGGACGTTCGCCTCACCCGCTGCCACTCGGCTCATCCATCCGTCCAATTCATCGAACGCGACGAGCGGCACTCGCGCCGTGTACTCTCGCGCATCGCGGATCGACGCGAAGCCGTGCGCACGCCCGTAGGCAGTGTCGGCGTTCGCGCGCAACGTCCGCATCAAGAGCGCGCGCTGCACGCCGGCCGGATCGCGAAGCGCCGCAGCGAACCGCGCACGCGCTGGCGCCGCTCCCGCAGCCGTCACGACGTTCGCCAGTGTCGGCAGGATACTCATCGCGAGACCGCTACGCCCAGCGCCCGCTGCACCTTCACCTTCGCAATGCGCGCCACCGCACGTGCGAGATCGCCCAGGCGGACGTCAGCAAGACACGCGAGCTCCACGCCGTCCGCATGCTCGCCGTTACGCTCCACGAAGAACCGCACATGCGCGCTCCTCAACGCCGCAGTCGTCACCGGCGCCACGCCGTCACGCACACGCTCGTGTGGCGTGGCGTAGCGCACAACGCCACGCTCCCGATCGTACTGTTCGCCGAACCGCTCCGCGGCGAGATCATCGAGCACCGAGCGCAGCGTATTATCGTCGGAAACTCCAACGCGTGGCACCGAAAGTGGAAAGGAGTTCGCGAGAAGCAGGTACGTCCGATACCCCTTCGAGACCAGAAACCAATACAGCGGCCGCCACGGCGCCCGCAGTTTCAGCGTCACCAGCAACCGCGCGAATGCCAGCTGCAGCTGCTTCTGTCCCCAGTATTCACGATCGATCACGGTATCGCCCGAGAACACCACGGTGGCCGCGCCGCTCGGCGTCGCGATCTCGCGCACCAGCACCGTCGAGAAGCCCTTCAGTGCATCCGTCACGCTGTCGTACAGCAGGATGATGTGCTGCTTCTCGGCGAGATCATGGTCGAATCGATCGCGGCACGCGTTCTCGTACGTCGCACGGAAGAGCGTGAACGCAGCGGCGCGTGTGCTCGCGTCGAGCGACGAAACGGCGGTTGTGCGCGCGCACAGCACACCGCGCGTCGCGGTCGCATGCGACATGCTCTCGAGGGGAATCGAAGTGCCACTCATGGCTGCTGCTCCGCCACTCAGCGGTCGATGTTGCAGTAGCGGTCGATCTGGAACCGCTTCCGCCACGTTGCCGGCAATTCAACAGTGCCTGCGGTGATCGTTCCGAGAAAGTCACGATCGTACGCCAATCCGAAGCGATGGCCCTGATGCTCGGGCAGACGAGGATCGAGATACGTTCCGAACAACCTGTCCCACAGTGTCGTGAAGTTGCCGTAGTTGCCGTGCAGATCCACGGTGTGATGCAGCACATGCTCCTGCGGCGACGTCAACAGCAGTGGCCTCATCACTCGATGGGCGAGCCAGCCGCGCCGCATGAACGACGAATGGCTCGTCACGAGCAGCGTGCTCGCCGCGAGCAGCGGAAATTGGAAAATGGTCCAGCTCCACATGGGTTGTCCGGCAATGCGCAGCACCGCATATGTCGCCGCTGCCGTGAGCGCGACGAGCGGAACCACCGTCAGCACCGCGAACGGCCGCACGCCCAGGCCCGGCATGCCGACGAAGATTTCGGTGGGCAGGTGATGGCTCTCGTGCGTGAACCAGAACAACCGATGGTGACTGAACCAGCGGTGCCACGCATAGTCGATGAATCCGGCGACGTAGAAGAGAGCCACCGCAATCGCGCCGAAGCGCCAACCGTCCGGTGCACTCGTTGGTAGTGCACCGGGAGCAACGAACGCGCGCACTGCATCGACGAGCGCATCCACGCGCGGCACGAGCGCGAAGCCCGCCATCTGAATGGCGAGAAAGACGGCGATGACTCCCAACAGGAACAACAGCGACCCGCGTCGCAGCGGCTCGCCGCCGTGCCGCTCCGCGCGCGTCGCACGACGATCAGCGAGGTCCAGGCCGAGGAACACGACCTGGACTGCCGCCGATACGCCGACGAACGCGGAGAGCGTCACGATGTAGCGGGACGTGTGCGTGCCGCGCGCCAGAGCAGGAAGAGCAGGACAGCCTGTGCGGCCATCAAGATCATGTTGAACGTGTTGCGCGATGCCGGAATGCCGAAGGCGCTCGTGAGCACGCTGCCGAACACGATGCGATGCAGCGACCGGATCAGGAACAGGCCGATGAAGCCGAAGATCACCGCGTCGTACCGCTCCGGATCGCGCGCGGCGACGGCGGCGAGAAAGCCCAGCACGATCATGAATGCGCCGAGCGGGTGCAGGATGTAGACGAATTGAGGCGTCCAGTCGACGGTGGCTCCGTAGCCCGCGGCGATCATTCGCGTGAAGTCGTCCGACATGTTGACGGCGAGGCCGACGAACAAGTGGAAGACGGCGATGAACCATAGGTAGGCCTTGAGCGCTCGCTGCGCGGTGCTGGGCATGAGATTTCGGTCCGGGTGGTGGGAGGAAGACTGGAGCTTCTTCTGGAATGCAGCCTTTCGACCTCCCCCGTCAAGGCAATCATGCCCGGAGGGGGTCAGTCGCAGGTCACCTGCTAGTCAACCGCTTGGTACATCACCAGATAGCCAGGAAGCGACAAGCTTGCACCACGGCTGGATTCTCGGCCGAAAGCGCCACCGGAGTACCAATCGTGAGCGTATGCGGCGCCGCTCGGCCGAGAAAGAGAACCACGGAGTGCCAGTCTCCGCTCAGTCTCGACCACCACCGCAATCCGGCCGCATCGCCAGCGAAGAGTGTCTCGGCCACCGCCTGCGTCCGCGCGCGGTCGTCGCTCGCCACCGTGCTCGGCGCGATTCGGAAATCGAGCAGCACGCGAGGATCGTCGAGATTGGCGATTCGTGAGGCAGTGTCGGCAGGCAGCTCGATCGATGCGAGCGCCAACGTGTGTCCGAAGCGGCGCAGCATGCCTGGTTGAAACCGACGTCCCCTGAATCCCTGCAGGACCTCGGCGACAGCATGCTCGGGCGACTCGGCGAGATACCACACTGCGCTCTTGCGCAGGTCGAACCGGCCGCTGCCCTGATGGTGTGGGATGTAGTCAGGTGCGAAGGGCATCCCTGCCTGCGACTCGGGATCCCAGGGGAAGACACGGTACAGCGGTGTCACGCGAATGCGCCGTACTTCTCCGCTTCGATTGCCGCGATGACTTCCGAGAGCCGCCCTGTCTTGAGCACGTCGAGTGGTGTGCGTGCGCCGAGGTGTGCGTTCGCGCCGCGGAGCCAGTCGGGGATGACGTCGTCGTCGAGGAAGCCACGCAGTTGCGTGACGGTGGCGCTCACGGCGTCGAGCAGCGCGTCGGTTTCGGGCTCGAGATTCTTGCCCTGCTTGAATCGCGTCACGCGACTCCGGTCGACTCCCGCGAACTCGGCGATCGCCGCATCGGAGGGAAATGCGCTGCGAACGAGGAAATACGTGGCGCCGCGGATGACGTCGCCGGCGCTCGCTGGAATGCCTAGTCGTTTCGCCATCCTGCTCCTCTCTTTGGCTACGCAACAAATTTGTTGCGCGCGGGGAGATTTTGCAAGTTTTCTGCTAGTTGGAGAGAACCAATCGGTCGCGCCGTGAGTATAGGATGTGTAGTCTTTGCAGCACTCCGTTGCGTCTCTGACCTATCGAGCGAGAACATGATCAACGCTGCCCTTCGCGCTTTTGCGCTGTTGTCCCTGGCTGCTGCGCCGGCTTCTGCTTCTGTCGCAGCGACGTCTCCTGTCGTGCCCGCTCCGCTGGACACCGTCGTCTTCGGTGGCGGCTGTTTCTGGGGCGTGCAGGCTGTCTTCCAGCATGTGAACGGTGTGGTGAGCGCCACGTCTGGCTACGCCGGCGGCAAGGTGGCGAAGCCGAGTTACGAGGACGTCAGCACCGGCACCACGGGCCACGCCGAGGTCGTGCGTGTGGTGTTCGATCCGTCGAAGGTGTCGTACGACAAGCTGCTCGAGGTGTTCTTCACGGTCGCGCACGATCCAACGCAGCTGAACCGTCAGGGTCCTGATCACGGTACACAGTATCGCTCCGCAATCTTCTTCAGGACCGAGGCGCAGAAGGCGGCGACGCAGAGCTACGTGGAGAAGTTGTCGAAGAGCGGCGCGTACAAGGGCCCGATCGTGACGCAGGTTGCTCCGTTGACGGCGTTCTATGTCGCCGAGTCATATCATCAGGACTACGCGACGCTGCACCCTGACGATGGGTACATCAAGTACAACGATGCTCCGAAGGTCGCGGCGCTGAAGCAGAACTATGCGTCGCTGTGGACGGATAAGCTGGCGGCGCATTAGACATCGGGCCTGACCTCCTCACGAAGCAGATCCGGCCTTTGTCCGTCAAATCAGTGTTATCGGCTCCCTGCGGTTGAACCGAAGGGAACGGATTCACGGATCCCCCGGATAACTGCCGGATCAGACCTCGGGCGGTCTCCTATGCGCCGAGAAGGAAATACGAGAAGGAAAAGGCCGGAAACCGACTGAAACGGCAGGATTCAAATCTTGCCGTTTCAGTTGTCTTCCGGCCTTTCCTATTCCCGCTGTCCGTCGGATTGGCGTCCGATGACCGTCAGTCCGACAATCCAGCCTTGTCGCGCACCGCCATCATCGTTCCCTGGAGAATGGCGACTACTGTCTCCTTCCCATCATCGAGCGACACCAACTCGCCCGAGACGACCGTGATCGTGCGACCGGCTCGCACGACCTTTCCAATCGCGACGAACTCCTTCCCTGAGGCGGGCGCAAGGAGATTCACCTTGAATTCCACCGACAGCACCGCCGCTCCCGGTTCCATCAGTGTCAGCGCAGCGTAGCCACACGCG
>JAQBPV010000150.1 GCA_028287345.1 Gemmatimonadota bacterium | reverse complement strand
CCGCTCGAGCCGCGCCATGACGAGCGGCGACGTGAACTTCGAGACGGAATACGGCGCTGCCTTCGGAAAGCGGCGCGCATAGTGAAGCGCCTGGTGCACGAAGCCGCTGCGCTGCGGCACCGCGATGGCCACCGCGCCGGGAAACTGCCGGCGTAGCTCCGTCTCGTACGCCTCGTCCCGCGCGCCGTCGTAGTACGACAGCAGCGTCGTCTCGTGCTTCGCGGCGAGATGGCGCAGGATGTTGTACGAACGAATCTTCCCGCCGGTATCGACGGGAAGCAGCTTGCCGGCCTTTACCCAGAGCAGCCGCATGGCGCGCCTAGCGGAGGGATCCGCCCGTCACCACGCAACGCCATGGTACGAGCTGTCCGACGTACGCGTGCCGAACGCGCGCACCAGATCCACGACGAGCTGTCCGTCGCGAAGCTGCGGCTGGATGTCGCGGAACTCCGGCGTCCCGTTGCCGATCACGACGACGTCGCCGAAGTCCACGACGTCCTTCACCGAGTCGCGCATCAGCGACCAGATGTGCGGAATCTCGTTCTCGATGTAGTCGCGGTTCGCGCCGATCACGTTCGCATGCGAGACGTGGCCGTCGTAGATCGCGAGCTGCATCCCCTTGCCGATCAGCCGCTCCACCAGCGTCACGATCGGCGACTCACGGAGGTCGTCCGTCCCCGCCTTGAACGCCAGGCCGAGCACGCCGACCTTCCGGCAGCCCGTCGCCCGCACCATCTCGAACGCGCGGCCGATCTGCTTCTCGTTGCTCGAGAGCGCCGCGGTCAGCACCGGCGTGTCGACGTCGAGCTGGCGTGCGCGGTAGGACAGCGCGCGCAGATCCTTCGGCAGGCACGACCCGCCGAACGCGAAGCCGGGACGGAGATACGTCGGCGCGATGTTCAGCTTCGTGTCTTCGCAGAAGATCTTCATCACTTCGTGGCTGTCGACGTTGAGCGCCTTGCAGATGCTCCCGATCTCGTTGCCGAACGCGACCTTGAGGCCGTGGAAGCTGTTGCAGGCGTATTTCACCATCTCCGCGACGGCCAGCGGCACCACGCGCACCGGCGCGTCCAGGCCCGCGTACAGCGAGCCGACGGTCTTCGCCGTCCGGTCGTCCTCCGCGCCGATCACGGTGAACGGCGGATCGTCGAAGTCGCGGATGGACGTGCCCTCGCGCAGGAACTCGGGGTTCATCGAGACCCCGAAGTCCTGCCCCGCCTTCTTGCCCGACGCCTGCTCGAGGATCGGCGTGATGATGTCGCGCGTCGTGCCCGGAAGCACGGTGCTGCGGATCACCACCACGTGCCAGTCGCTCTTGTCCTTCAGCGCCGCGCCGATCTCCGCCGCCACGCGGCGCGCGTAGACGAGATCGAGCCCGCCGTTCGCCTGGCTCGGCGTGCCGACGCACACCAGCGAGATCTGCGACTGCGCGACGGCGTCCGCCACGCTGGTCGTCGCGGTCAGGCGCCCGGCCTTGACCATCTCGTCCACCAGCTCGCCGATGCCGTTCTCCACGATCGTCGCCGTGCCGGCGCGGACCATCTCCACCTTGCCGGCGTTGACGTCCACCCCGATGACGGTATGGCCTTCGCGCGCGAGACACGCCGCGGTGACACATCCCACATACCCCAGACCGAATACGCTGACAGAGCTTGACATTTCAGAGAAGAGAGGAGGCGGCTAGGCTGACATGGCGTACGAGACTGCGGCGGGCTTGGCAACGGCGGCGCGAAGATCGTCGATCGGCTCGCCGTCGAGCTGCATCCGCTGCCACATCTCGAGATTGATGAGCGACCAGAGTCGCTCCGAATGGTTCGCCTCGCCGGACGCGTGGCTCGCGACGAGCTGGCGAAGCACTGATTCGTCGAACAGCCCGCGTGCACGCGCACGATGGCCAAGAATGAACTCGTCGAGCACGTGCCGGTACGGGCCGCGAAGCCACGCCCCCACCGGCACGGGAAATCCCATCTTCCGCCGCGAGAGGATCTCCGGCGGAAGTACGCCGGCCATGCACTCGCGCAACACGTGCTTCGTCGTCATGCCGCGCACCTTCATGCGCTCCGGCATGCGGGCCGCGAACTCCACCAGCGGATGATCGAGAAACGGCACCCTGCTCTCCACGGACGCCGCCATGCTCATCTGGTCCTGCTTCATGAGCAGCTCGTGCAGATAGGTCTTAGTATCGACGTACAGGAGCTTGTTCAGTAGCGTCGACGCGTCGCTCCGCGCGAAGTATCGCTCCGCGCTCGCGTACGGCGAGATCCCGCCCAGCGCCTGGCGCGCCGCCGGTGCCCACAGCTCATGGAGCCGCTGCCGCGAAAACACCGCGAAGTTGTCCATGTACAGCGACGTCACGTCGGCCGGCAGCGTGAGGAAGGTGCGCGACAGCTTCTGCCGCACCCGGGACCCGCGCGGCAGCGACTCGATCGCGCCGCGGACCGCCGACCGCCCCGCGCTGCCCATCACGCGCTCGTACGCCTACCCGTAGCGCATGTTGTACATCGTCATCCGATAGCGGTTGTAGCCGCCCAGCACCTCGTCGCTGCCTTCGCCGGTCAGCACGACCTTCACGTGCTCCGACGCCAGCTTCGAGACGTAGTACAACGGAATGCTCGACGGATGCGCGATCGGCTCGTCCTCGTGCCAGAGCATCCTCGGCAGCGCGTCGAAGAACTCGGCCGGGCTCACGACGACCTCGCGATGCTCCGTCTTGAACTTCGACGCGACGATCCTCGCGTATTCCAGCTCGTTCGCGTCGCGCTCGGCGAATGCCACCGAGAAGGTCCGGATCGGCTCGTCCACGAGGCTCGCCATCACCGCGGTGATCGCCGCCGAGTCGATGCCGCCGGAGAGGAAGGTGCCCAGCGGCACGTCCGACATCAGCCGCATGCGCACCGCGTCACGAAACTTCGCGCCGTACTCCTCCGTGATCTCGGCGTCGCTCCGCCGGTCCTCGCCCTCGTGCGCGAAGCTCAGATCCCAATACGGCTCGATCGTGAACTCGCCGTCGCGCCAGATCAGCGTGTGGCCCGCCTCCAACCGATGGATGCCGGCGTACATCGTCCCCACGCCGAACGTCGAATGGCTGGAGAGGTACTCGGGAAGCGCGAGCTCGTCGAGCGCCGGCGTGACCGCCCCGCTCGCCAGGATCGACTTGATCTCCGACCCGAAGTAGAGCGATCCGTCAGGCGTGAGCGCATAGTACAGCGGCTTCACCCCGAACCGGTCGCGCGCGAGGAAGAGCGTCTCCTTGTGGCGATCCCAGATCGCGAAGGCGAACATCCCGCGCAGCGCCGTCGGCGTCTTGAAGCCGATCTCCTGATACAGCTTCAGCACGCTCTCGGTGTCGCAGTGCGTGTGGTAGCGATGCCCCGCCGCCTGCATGCGCGCGAGAATCTCGGGATGGTTGTAGACCTCCCCGTTGTACACGATCTGGATCGCGTCGTCGTCGCTCGCCATCGGCTGCTGGCCCGCCTTCGGATCGATGATGCTGAGGCGCCGATGCCCCAGCCCGATCCGTCCCTGCACGTACGCCCCCGCGCCATCCGGACCGCGATGCGTCATCACGTCGCGCATGCGCTCGATGGTCGAGCGCTGAACTTCCGCGCCCGACCGAGACGCGAGCGCAATGCCGCAGATGCCGCACATGGGACGACCTCGAATTCAGTTGAAG
>JAQBPV010000484.1 GCA_028287345.1 Gemmatimonadota bacterium | reverse complement strand
ATGCGTACTCGACTTCACAGCGAATGCGCGCATGCTCCTCGATCATCATCTTGCCGATGAGCGCACTGTGCCAGCTCGTGCCGCACGCCGTGATGATGATGTGGTCGAAGTGCTGCAGCTCGTCCTTCGAGAGATTGAGTCCGCCCAGCTTGGAGAAGCCGTCTTCGTCAACTGAACGGCCGCGCATCGTGTTCTGAATGGTCTGCGGCTGCTCCATGATTTCCTTCAACATGAAGTGGTCGTAGCCGCCCTTCTCGATCTTGTCGAGATCCCAGTCGATGCGGTTCACGCGCTTCTTCACCGTCTGCGCGTTGAGGTCCATCACGCGATAGCCGTCCTTCGTCAGCACGGCCATCTCACCATCGTCCAGGTACACCACGTGACGCGTATGCTGGAGAATCGCCGCCACGTCGCTGGCGACGTAGTTCTCGCCTTCGCCGAGCCCGATGAGCAGCGGACTGCCCTTGCGTGCCGCGACGATCTTCTCGGGATCGTTGGCCGAGATCACCGCGATGCCGTACGTCCCCTCGACGAGCGCGAGTGCGTCGACGACCGCCTCCTCGAGATTGCCATCGAAAGCGGCCTCGATGAGATGCGCGAGCACTTCCGTATCGGTCTCCGAGACGAACGTATGCCCGGTCTTCTGCAGCATCGCGCGCAACGGTCCGTAATTCTCGATGATGCCGTTGTGCACCACCGAGATGGTGCCCTTGCAGTCGTGGTGCGGATGCGCGTTGCACTCGTTCGGCGGCCCGTGCGTCGCCCAGCGCGTATGTGCGATGCCCACATTGCCGTGAATCGGCTTCGCTTCGATCGCGGCTTCGAGCATGGCGATCTTGCCCTTCGCCTTCCGCGTGTCGACGCCCTCGCCGTTCATCAGCGAAACGCCAGCGGAGTCATAGCCGCGATACTCGAGGCGCTTGAGGCCGTCCACCAGCAGCGTCGTCGCGTTCTTGGTTCCCACGTAACCCACAATTCCGCACATGTGGCAATCCTTGTTGAGAGATCCGATCCTGCGTTCGCTCAGCCCTTCAGGGCGTCGAGCGGCTCGCGCGACCGACGTACCAATTCCCGCGCAGCGTCCTCGTTCGGTGCTTCCGCGATGACGCGGACGATCGGCTCCGTTCCGGAGGGACGAACATGTACCCAACGATCCGGCCATGAGAGCCTGAGGCCGTCCTGCGTATCCACCGCCGCGTCCGAAAATGCCGCACGAAGCGCTCCATACACCTGCTCGAGGCTCACGTTCGGCCGCGGCAGCTTGTCCTTCACGATCACGTACCTCGGCAGATCCGCCACGATGGCCGACAGCGGACGCCCCTCCTCCACCAGTAATTGCAGAAGCAGGGCCGCGCCGATTGGCGCGTCGCGCCCGAGATGCACTTCGGGCAGGATGACTCCTCCGTTTCCCTCACCGCCGATGGGCGCATTCAGCTCCCGCATCCGCACCGCAACGTTCACTTCGCCGACCGGGGCACGCACTGCTTCGACCCCGGCGTCACGCGCCACGTCATCAATCAGAAGACTCGTCGAGAGGTTCGTCACGATGGGTCCCTTCCGGTGACGGAGCACCAGCCGCGCGGCCAGCGCCAGCGTGTAATCCTCGCCAATCGCCTTTCCTTCGTCGCTCAGGAGCGCCAACCGGTCGACGTCAGGGTCAACGGCAAAGCCGATGTCGGCACCTGTGCCCTGCGCGAACTTCTCGAATTCGCGGAGATTGTCCGGAATCGGCTCCGGTTCGCGAGGAAAGCGGCCGTCGGGCTCGAGATTCATGCCCATCACTTCGCACCCCAGCCGAGCGAGCAATGCCGGCATGATCGACGCGCCCGCGCCGCGCACGCAGTCGAGCACAACCTTGAACTTGCGCGCCCGAATGGCCTCGACGTCGATGTACGGAATGGCGAGCACGGACTCGATGTGGCGCGCCGCCACCTGATCGTCCGTCGTGACCTCGCCGATCTTGTCCCACGTCGCGTAGGGAATGCCAGTGTCGATCAGCCCACGCATCGCCAGCCCCTGACTCGCCTCCAGGAAGAGCCCGGTCGAGCCGATGCACTTGAGCGCATTCCACTCGATCGGATTGTGGCTGGCCGAAAGCATCAGCCCTCCGGCGGCGTGATGGTGCTCCACGGCGAGCTGGCAGCCTGGTGTGGTCGTGAGCCCGATGTCGATGACGTCCGCGCCGACGAGTTGCAGCGTTCCCACGACGATCCGATGAAACATCGGACCCGAAACGCGGCTGTCGCGCCCCACGATGATCTTCTTCGACGCTCCCGGCTGGGCGATCGACCATGCGCCGAATGCCGCCGCATAGCGCGCGACGACCTCCGGCGTGAGCGCATCGCCCACGCGTCCGCGAATGCCGGACACACTCACCATCAACCCGCTCGCCGCCCCCGCCTCGCTGCCACCCTTCGCCATGACGCCTCCGTCCGTGGAAGCCGAAAGGTAAAGGCACCCCATACACGGGCAAGCACGACCGCCGCTTGTCCGCGACCGTTCCAGCCCGGTAACTTCGGAGCGCGGCGGTACGCAGACGTATCACGCCACGTCTGGCCCTCCCTCCTTCCTTCGACTCTCGTCCCCTGAGCGCCGCAATCCGATTCCCCGTGCGGCTGAAGTTGGCGGCCCTGGCCGGCGGCTCGGTCATGCTCACGCTTGCGATCGTCGTGGTCCCCACGTGGGTGCGCATCAGCTACGCACTCACGCCGGACGAGGGCCGACAGCTCCTCCTCGAGACACTCGGCTACACGACGCTCGCGCTGGCCATTGTCGTCGGCCTGGCGATGTGGGGTGCCGGACGATTCACGCGCGGGCTCGACGCGATCACCGCGCAGGCTGATCGCGTTGCCGGCGGTCAGTTGCGTGACTCGCTCACCTACGAGTCGAATGACGAGGTCGGCCACCTCGCCAACTCGTTTCGCGAGATGAACCGCGGGCTGCGCACCCTGGTCTCACAGCTCGACTCGAGCGCCATCGACGTCGCCGCCACCGCCGAACAGCTCGCCGCCAGTGCGCAGCAGATGACTGCCTCCACCGAGGAGGTCTCCGGCGCTGCCGTCGCCATCGCCGACGCCGCCGCGCTCCAGACGCGCGGCGTCAGCAACGCCTCTGACGCCTCCGCCCGCGTTGCCAGCCGCGCCGTCGCGGTGTCCAGCCACGCCGAGCAGGCCCGCACCGCGGCCGACGTCGCACAGCGGACCGCCCGTCGCGGCACCATCGCGGCTGACGAAGCGCTCGAAGCGATGGCCGAGATCAGCGCCGTCACAGCGGCGGCAGTGCCTGCGGTCGTGGAGCTGGGTGAGAAGTCGCAGCGCATCGGCAAGATCACCGACGTCATCGGCTCCATCGCCAGGCAAACCAACCTGCTCGCGCTCAACGCCGCCATCGAGGCCTCGCGCGCGGGAGAGCACGGCAAGGGGTTCGCCGTCGTCGCCGATGAGGTCCGCAAGCTCGCCGCCGAAAGCGCGCGCGCACTCGATCAGATCCGCAAGCTCGCCGCTGAGATTCGGCTGAGCGCCGTGCGCACGGAGGAACAGATCCTCCTGGCGAGCGATCGCGTTGCAACCGGCGAGACGGTGATCAGGGCTTCCGCGGAAGCCCTGACACAAATAGACCGCGAGATCACCAGCGCACGTGCAGCGGTCGATCGCATCGTCGCCGCCGCCGACGCGCAGCGCGGCGAGGCGGAATCGCTCGCGCGCGAAATCAGTGCGCTCTCGCAGTCCGCGGAGAACAATGCAGCGACCGCGCAGGAAGTCAGTGCCGTCGTTCAGCAGCAGAACGCCGCGATGAGCAGCGTCGCCACGTCCAGCCAGCAACTCGCGCAGGTGGCCGAACGCTTGAAGACGTCGCTGCGCTTCTTCGAAATCTGAGCGAACGCATGACGGTGTTTTCACGTGAGTGATCCACTCGCGCTCTTTCCGCTCGCCGTCGCGGCAGGCGGTGGACGCATTGGTGCCCACGACAGCGACGATGTCTTCGAGGCGCAACAACTGGTGGCCGCGGGGCTCACGCTGCTTCAACGCAGTGCGCCACTCGTCCGCGCGCTGAGCGGCAAGCGATCGGCGCTGCTGCTGCCCACGTCGCCCGCGTTTCTCACGGCGCTCGCTGCCAGCGACGGACGCGGAGCGGTGCTCATCAACCCGCTCGCCGCGCCGGCGGAGATCGCCTTTCAGTGCCACGACGCCAACGTCGGCGCGATCTTCACCATCGCGTCGTTCGTGCCTCGCCTGCCGGCAAATTTGCCCGCGGTGCTTCTCGACGACTCACCCCGAACAGCGCGCATACTCGTCGACGGCCGACAGCTCGACGTGGACCTCGGCGCGCATCACGGCCTGTCCATCGAGGGGGAGCGAGGTGTCGAAGGTCGCGACGAAGAAGCTGTCGTCGTCTACACCTCGGCGATGCGCGGCACGCCGCTCGGTGCGCTGCTCACGCATCGCAACCTGCTGGTGAACGGCCGTTCGACCATCGATGCGATGGACATTCGCTCCACCGATCACGTGCTCGCCATTCTGCCGTTCGCGCATCTGTTCGGCCTCACCGTCACGCTCGGCGCTTCGTTGCTCGCCGGCGCGCGCGTCACGACGGTGGACCGCTTCAACCCTGCGAAGGCCGCCGAGCTGCTGGCGAGTGGCATCACGACGGTCGTCGGAGTACCGGCGGTGTATCACGCGATGCTCACGCACATCGAGCGTCGCGGCGTGCGCTTCGCGGACACGGCGATCCGGCTCTGCGTCTGCGGCGGCGCGGTGCTCCCGATCGAGCTGCAGCAGCGGTGGTTCGATGTCACGGGTGCCGAGTTGCGTGAGGGTTACGGACTCACCGAAGCTGGCCCCGTATGCCTCTTCAATCGCGTCGGCCGCCCGAACACACGTGGCACACTCGGCGTACACTTTCCGGGAGTGGACGTCGAAATTTTTCCGCCGGCCGACTACGAGCACAGCGTCGCTCCGATTGCCGCAGCCGAGCCGCTTCCCGATGGTGAAACGGGAGAGATCTGCGTGCGTGGCAGCAACGTGTCGCCAGGCTATCTCCACGGGGCGCATGGCCTGCCTCGCCGCGGCGAGTGGCTCTACACGGGCGACGAAGGCGTTCGAGATGAGGAAGGTCGCGTGACGTTCCTCGGTCTGCTCAAGCCGATGTTCACGCGCAACGGCTTCAACGTGTATCCGCGGGAGGTCGAGCGGGTGGTCGGCACGATGCCTGGCGTGACGCGCGCGGTGGTCACCGCGATTCCCGATCCAGCAAAGGAGAACGACATCCTGCTTCGCGTCAGTGGCGATGTGAGCGAGGCGGACGTGAAGCGCTGGTGCGAGCAGCGGCTCAGCACGTACAAGCAGCCCAGCGTTATCGAGGTGCTGGGGCGCTAAGCCTCAGCCGACACCAACGGATGCATACGACGGCACGCGCGGGACCAGCGTGATCCGCCCACTCTCCACTGCGCCCACCATTGCCGTCACGATCTTCGGGTCGAATTGCGTGCCACTGCACCGCACCAGCTCCGCGATCGACGCCTCGATGCTCATACCGTCCGGACGGTAGGGACGATCGCTCGTCATCGCGTCGAACGAATCAGCTACCGCGGCGATGCGAGCCTCGAACGGGATCTGCTCTCCAAGCAGACGATCGGGCACGCCACGCCCGTCGAAGCGCTCATGATGCGAGCGCACGATGTTCAACGCCACCGGCGTATCGCCCAGCAGCGGCGCGAGGATGCGCCAACCCACCACCGGATGCGTCATGATGTGCTCGTACTCGGCGTCCGTGAGCTTGCCCGGTTTGTTCAGCACGTCCTCGCGAACGCCGATCTTGCCGATGTCGTGCACGTGGCCGCCAAGCTCGATCTGTCGCAGCAGCTCGCCGTCGAGACCCAGCTCGCGCGCGATCATCACCGAGTAGTGGCTCACCCGCACCGAGTGTCCGCGCGTGTACGGGTCCTTCACCTCGAGCGCTTCGGCGAGCGACTGCACGCTGGCGAGAAACAGCTCCTCGAGGCGGCGCGCCTGGACTGCGACCTTCTCCTCCAGCGTTTCCTGGTAGCCGCGATTCTCGACGACGAGACGGCGCTTCTCGAGCGCCTGCGCCACGCGCGCGCGGACTTCCTCGAGATGAAACGGCTTGGTGAGGTAGTCCATGGCGCCGATGGCGAGACAGCTCACCGCCACTTCGACGTCGGCCACCGCCGTGATCATCACGACTGCCGTGTCCGGCCAGCGTCCACGCACGCGACGCAACAGCTCCAGCCCGTCCATCCTGGGCATGCGGAGGTCGCTCATGACGAGCGTGACCGTCTGCAGTTCCAGATGGGCCAGCGCCTCTTCGCCATTTCCCGCTTCGAGGCAGGTGAAACCGTCGTTCCGCATCAGGTGCACGAGCACCTGACGAAGTCGCGGCTCGTCATCGACGATGAGGCAGTACTGCGTTGCGTGATCTTCGGACATTGCGTGTTGTGGCTCTTGGGACCGCATGGAACTCGAAGGGAAAGTCGCTCGCTCCCCCTTCGCCTTGCCGCTAACTTGCCCGACACGACCAGACTCGGAGTAGTATCGGCATGACACGCGTATTCGACGACGACCTTGTACCGGCATTTGCAACACGGGCGATTCACGCGGGCCAGCGCCCAGACCCCCTGGCTGGCGCGATCATGACTCCCGTCTACCTCACGTCGACGTATGTGCAGGAGGGGATCGGCCAGAACAAGGGCTACGAGTACGCTCGTGGCAAGAACCCGACGCGTGAGGCGCTGGAGCGAAACGTAGCCGCGCTGGAAGGGGGTCGCCACGGATTCGCCTTCAGTTCCGGCATGGGCTGCGTCGACTCGATCATGAAGCTCTTCAAGTCCGGCGACCACATCGTCTGCGGCGAGAATCTCTATGGCGGCGTCTTTCGCCTCTTCGACAAGCTACTGCAGAACTACGGGATCACGTTCTCGTGGGTCGATACGCGTGATCCGCAAATAATCGAAGACGCCATGACTTCGGCCACGCGCATGGTGTTCGTCGAGACGCCGACGAACCCGAACATGCGCATCTGCGACCTGCGCGCCGCGGCCGAGATCGCCCATCGTCATGATGCGCTGCTGCTGGTCGACAACACGTTCGCGTCGCCCTTCTTCCAGCGGCCGCTGGAATTCGGTGCGGACATGGTCTACCACTCGACCACGAAGTACTTGAACGGCCACTCCGACATGATCGGCGGCATCGCGATCCTGAACGACGACGACCTCGCGGTACGCCTGCAGTTCATCCTCAACGCTGCCGGCGCGGTGCCTGGTCCTTTCGACGCGTGGCTCGCACTGCGCGGCACGAAGACGCTTCACCTCCGCATGCCGCGCCACGACGAGAACGGTCGGCAGATCGCCGGATGGCTGGCCGAGCGGCTTGGCGAGGACAAGATCATCTATCCAGGGTTGCCATCCCATCCGCAGCATGAGCTCGCGAAGGCGCAGATGTCCGGCTTCGGCGGCATGATCTCGGTGGAGCTGGGCACGAAGGAACGCGCGAACGAGGTACTCAGCCGCTGCCGGGTGTTCTCGCTCGCCGAATCACTTGGAGGGGTCGAGAGCCTCATCAGCCACCCGGCGTCGATGACCCACGCCAGCGTTGAGCCGGCGCGGCGAGCGCACCTTGGAATCACGGAAGGGCTGATAAGGCTGAGCTGCGGCGTCGAGGACGTCGGGGACCTGATCGGGGACCTCGAGCACGCCTTCCACGTGGTGTGAGAGCACGTCCGCCAAGGTGTCAGATATCAGGTGTTCAGCGGGCAGCCCCAGTGTTCAGCGTTCAGGGGGTGTGGCGCACCGGGTGCATTGCACCTCTTTCGCCACACCCCCTGAATACTGATTGCTGGGGCGGAGGCCTGAGCACCTGATGTCTGATCCCTGCGGTTTGAGCTCTGACACTTTCCCGCCATCGCTCCCGTATAGCTCGAGTCACCTCCCGTCCAAGGAGCTTAGAGCGCCATGCCCACCCCGCTACCACAGATTTCCTCCCGCGCTTGGGAGCACCCCGCGGATCGCGCGGCGCTCAACACGCTGCGCGCCATCCCCGGCTTCGACGAGATCGTGCGCCAGGTGGCCACGTTCCTCACCGAACGCCGAGTGCGCCAGATCTTCCTCGCCAACGCCGTGCAGGTGAATCCGGTGCAGCGGCCGAAGCTCGATGCACTCCTCACAGACGTGTGCACCACACTCGACTGGCCCAAACGCCCCGAACTGTACGTCACGCAGACGCAGGAAGTGAACGCGTATGCGATCGGGTATGAGGATCCGTTCATCGTGATGACCTCCGGCGCGCTCGAGCTGCTCGAGAGCGACGACGAGCGCCGGTTCCTGCTCGCGCACGAGCTCGGACACATCATGAGCGACCACATGACCCTTCGCACTATCGCGATGGTCATCCTGTCGATCGGCTCCCTCGCGCTCATGCCCATCGGCCTCGCGCTCCTTCCCTTCCAACTCGGCCTGCTCGAGTGGCATCGGAAGAGCGAGCTGTCGAGCGACCGTGCCGCGCTGCTCGCGCTGCAGGACAAGGTCGTCGCGCAGCGCACGTTCATGCGTCTGGCCGGTGGCCGCGACTACGGCGACACCACGAGCGTCGACGCGTTCATGACGCAGGCCGCCACGTACGAGACGACCGGCGACACCTGGGACAAGATCCTCAAGGTGTTCAACACCGCCTTCCGCGAGCATCCGTTCCACACGGTGCGCGCCGCGGAGCTCGAGCGCTGGCGCACGAGCGGCGAGTACGACGCCATCATCGCCGGCGCCTACACGCGCCGCGGTGAAAAAGGTCAGGGCCTGGGCGACGACTTCTCCGACGCCGCGCGCTACTACTCGGGTAAGGCGAACGCGGGGATGTCGAGTGTCGGCGACGCGCTCGATCGCGCGAAGTCCGCGTTCAACGACGCCTTCCGCGGACGTGAAGAGCCGCCAGTGCCGCCCTCGGAACCGAACGTCTGATCGAGTAGAACGAAAAAAGGGCGGAGACGCAAATGCGTCTCCGCCCTTTTTTCATGCCTCATGGAATGCGGCCGATCGGATTGCCAGCGGTGAATCCCAAGCGCTTCACGGTGAGCTCGCGCACCTGCCCATTGTCCGCGAGGTTGCCCGCGTTCTCCGGAAGTCCGTTGATGCTCGCCACCACCGGGCCAATCACGTAGGACCCCGCGGCCATCTTGTCAGGAATGCGCACGACCACCGACTCGAGTCGGCTGTCGAGCGGGAAGATCCTGCTGGCCGACGGGGCCTGCGACACCGGCACCAGATCGACCGGCACTCCCGGCGTGAGCCCCGTCGGCGTCAGGCGGATGATCGTCGACACACCCGGACTCGGCGCCGCGCCGCCGTTCGTCAGCGAGTAGGTCACGGTGACCTGTCCGCCCGCATTCACGTCGCGTACCGACAATGCCGTCGACGAGAGCTTGAGGTCGGGACGACCCGTCGTGTCCAGGTTCGCGAACTGGCTGAAGTCCAGCGTGAAGTGCTCGACGCCATTGTCGATCGCGTACGCGCTCTTCGGCGTCAGCGCTCGTCCAACGAACGTCGCCGCGCGGTTGCCGGCGCGCGCCGCATAGGCGAGTGCATTCTGCAGCATTCCCTCGGGATGGCGCGGCACGTGGAAGAGCGCGACCTGCGGATAGGTCGTTCCCGTGCAGATGACCTTCGGCTGCGTGGGGTCGTACAGCGTGTTGATCGGCAATATCTCGATCGCTTCGCCGGGCACCGGCAAGCCACCGGGGACGAAGTTCGCCGGATCGGTCGGCTTGTCGTGCGCACGGACGAGCATGTCGTCGTCGATGCCGGGCAACACACCGTAGTTGCCTCCAGGCGGCACGGGACACATCGCCACCCTCACCGGCTTCTCGAACTTCACGTGCGGGAACGAGTGGTACTCGTAGTAGATCGGATACTGGCAGTACTTGGTCGTGAAGGGGCCGTCACAGTGACTCTGATAGAACGTCGTGTTCTGCGTGACCACGATGATCGTGTTCGTCGTGACCGATCCGGCGTCGAGAATGGTGGCCGCATGCATCAGCGGCGTCTGGATCGTCGCGGGCAGGTTGGGCTTGACGATCTCCGTCGAGGCATCGGACCCGATACCCATCTGCGGAGGCACGGGCGTGTTGGGACCACTGTACACGTACAGTGACATGTACAGGACGAGTCGCGCGGTCGCCGTCGCGATCGACTCGTTGTTCGGCGGCGGTTCCATCAGCCCCTGCTTCGACTGAATGAAGTTCGTCGCGTCGAGGAGCCTCGCGCGTGCGGCCGCGATCTCGCCGCCGGCGAGTCGTGACTTGATGGTGCTCCACTGGTCGAGGACGTTCGCCTCGAGCTCCGGAGCGAACAGCGCCTGGATGAGCGCGATGATCTCGGAGTCCAGTGTGCCGGCTTGTGACAGCTGGTAGCGCGCGCCGGGAGGAGCGAAGAATGAGGTGGGACGAGTGGAGCTGTCCGTACAGGATGTCAGGACGAACAAGCTCGCGACGAGCATCAGCGCAGTGCGTCGCATTTTGGGGGGCCTCGGAGGGGGTCTTATATGAGTGCAGTACAGGCTGAAGTAGTCGCGTCAGCTGCGCGTCAGTGGGCACCGGCGATCATGCGTTGGAACTTCTTGTTGCTCTGGAGGTCGCGCCACCACCAGACGGTACGTGCGGCAAATCCTCGACGGTGCTCAGGGTTCACGGTGAGGTAGTCCTCGATGAGCCGGATGGCTTCGTCCTGCTGGTTCATCATCACCCGCACGACCACCTCGTAGCCCTGCACCTCGTGCCGCGGGTCTTCCTGTGGCGTTGCGCGCGTGCGCTTCAGCACGTGGTCCGCGCTGTCCAGCAGGTTCGCCCGCACCAAGGTGCCCGCGACGAACACCTCCGCCTTCTTCCGCGGCACCACGCGCGCCGAATCCGGGAACAGCTCCGCATACTGCCGGGCAATTGCCCATGCGCTGTCGACGTCAGGCTGCTTGTACTTGGTGAGAGACATCATCAACCGGCATTCGACGAGAAACGGATCCTTTGGAAAGCGGCGGTGGCCTTCGTCGCACCACTGCATGGCCTCGGGAAACGACTCGAGATTGTAATACGTCGTGAACAGCCGCGACATCACGCTCTTCGCTGAGCTGAGATACGCGTCGGCCTTGTAGGCGTTGTAGGCGGCAGTGTTCGCCTTCTGCAACTGCGACGTACGCGCGTACACGGCGCTCAGCGCGGCCCACGCGCCCGCGTGATCCTTGTCGATCGCCACCGCGTTGGTGAGCGTCGACTCCGCCTGCACGAGCGCGCGCTCCGACCGTGTGGGATCGGGAATCAGGTGCCGCGTGTACTGCAGGAAGAGCAGCTCGCCCTTGTACTGCATTGCATCCACGTCGCGCGGATCAACGGTCAGCGCGCGGCCGACCGCCGCCAACCCGCTGTCGACAGCCGCGGTCATCCCCGGCAGGTCACGCGTGAGCGACCGTGCGCGCGCCAACTCGAGCGCCGCTCTCACCGTCGGCGCCTCGGCGCCCAGCTTGTCGAGCCGCTCGGCGCGGATGAGAAATGAGTCGGCTTGCGCAAACGCCACCTGCGCCGCCGCATCCGCATGGGCGCTCACCAGTGAGTCGGCATCCTTGCGCCGTTTCTCCGCTCGCTGCACCAGCATCCACGCTTCGCTGTTCGTCGTGCCTTTTCGCTGATCGCGCAGGCGCACCGCGTCGCCGAGCTTCTGGCGCAGGAACTCGCTCACCTCCACGGCCAGCTTTCGCTTCAGTCCAACGACGTCCGTCGTGTCCAGCTCGAAGCTCTTCTTGGCGAGATCGACGTCCGACACCGCATCGACGAGACGCACCGTCACCTTCACGCCCTTGTTGCTCGGCTCCACCGCGCCGCGCACTACGCTGCTGACGTTGAGCACGCGCGCAATGCTGTCGAGCGGAATGGACGTGCCGCGATACGGACGCACGCCGTCGGCGGAGATGACGTCGAGCGCCTGCACCTGCGACAGCTGGTCGATGAGCGACTCCGTGAGTCCGTCGGCCAGGTAGCGAAGCTCACCATTCCTGCTCTCGTCGGCGAAGTACAGCACGCTCACGCGATTGGCGTTGGCGTCGCCGGCCAGCGCGGTTCTCGACGGCCACAGGGATCGCGCGCCCAGGATTGCACCGGTCAGCAGCACGACGGCCACCGACGCACTCAGCGCGAGCCGTCC
>JAQBPV010000465.1 GCA_028287345.1 Gemmatimonadota bacterium | reverse complement strand
CGCCGTTCGTCGTGAGGAACGCCTGATCCAGGGCCATGTAAAGGCCGCCGTGTGTGCGCGTGATCAGCATCTCTGCGCCAATCAGCGGAGCGCCGCCGTTGTTCGTGGTCGCGGACGAATACGACATCGCACCAGCCTTCGCCCCGAAGAACCAGGCGTCCTTGAACTGTCGGTCATCCTGAGCTGCGCTCGACTGAGAGAGCAGGGCTACGAACCCGGTGGCAACCGCCAATGCACGGAGGTGTCGCATAACTAGAAACCTCGAGAAAAGAGAGCGCGGCCCAACAACCGCCAGCGGCTGCAGGCTCATGTCTGGGACGAGGATAGCTCCCGTTACGTCACAGACTACTGTATATGTCGGCGCCACTGCATCGTCGGCCGGTGCGTAACCTAGCCACGTGCGCCGCATCCTGCGCAAGCAGCGCGAATCCGCTTGCTTGCACTCACACGGCTCACACGATCTTGAGTCGTTTTCCGACCTTCACGAACGCTCGAATCGCTTCGTCGAGATCGTCCTTCGTGTGCGCCGCCGACACCTGGCAGCGCACGCGCGCCTGACCCTGCGGCACCACCGGAAATCCGAAGCCGGTGACGAACACGCCTTCGGCGAGCAGCATGTCGCTCATCTGGATCGCCGTGGCGGTCTCGCCGACGATGATCGGGATGATCGGTGTCTCACCGGCGAGTGGCTTGAAGCCCGCCTCGATGATCTGCTCGCGGAAATACTTCGTGTTATCGCGAAGACGTTGAACCCGCGCGGGATTCTGCTCGATGAACTGCACGGCTGCCAATGCGCTCGCGGCCACCGTTGGCGGCAATGCATTCGAGAAGAGCTGCGGACGCGAACGCTGCGTCAGGTAGTCGCAGAGCGCCGCGGACCCCGCGACGAACCCTCCCGCCGCACCGCCGAGCGCCTTGCCCAGCGTGGAGGTAATGATGTCCACTTCGCCCAATACGCCGAAGTGTTCCGCCGTGCCGCGGCCGGTCGCGCCGAGCACGCCCGTCGCGTGCGAGTCGTCGAGCGCGAGGATCGCGTCGTAGTCGCGACAGATCTGGAGCAGATCGGGCAGCGGCGCGATGGACCCTTCCATCGAGAAGATGCCGTCGCTCCAGACGATGCGCCGCTTCGCGCTCTTCGCACCCGCGAGCTTCTCGCGCAGATCGTCCAGGTCGGCGTGCTTGTAGACCGCTGTCTGGCACTTGGTGATCGCCTTTGCGAGGCGGATCGAGTCGATGATCGACGCATGGTTGAGCGCGTCGGAGCACACGAAGTCGCCGGACTCCACGACCGTCGCCGTGAGTCCCTCGTTCGCATTCCATGCCGACACGAAGGTCATCGACGCCGCCGTGCCGACGAAACGAGCCAACGCCTGCTCGACCTCCCGGTGAATCGTGAACGTGCCGCAGATGAAGCGCACGCTGCCCGTTCCGGCGCCATAGCGGTGCAGCCCATCGATGCCCGCCTCGATCACGGACGGCTCCGTGCAAAGGCCGAGGTAGTTGTTCGACGAGAGGATCAGGACGTCGCCGCGGCCCTCCATCGTCACGCGCGCGGCCTGCGGCGAGTCGAGATAGTTGAGCTGCTTGTAGACGCGGTCTTGTCGAAGCTGCTGCAGTCGTGCTTCGAGGTCGGCGGTGAAGGGGCTATTGAGAGTCATGGAACGGTAGGATAGAAAGATTGGATCAAGGGAGGAGAGGGTCTCAGAGGGCAGAAGTTCCTCTCCTCCTATCCCTTATCATCATGCACCGGCTTTTCTGCTTGCTCCGTTCGATCCGTTCACTCCGTTCAATCGCGGTATCAAAATCTCCGATGCCTGCCCGGGACTGATCCGCCTATTCGGCGCAGGGCATTTGCTTTCACGGATTGAACAGATTGAACGAAGCCAACGGAGAAAAGCCACTGATTCTGATCATCCCGCAGAAAATCAGCTGACCTCGAAGACGACCTTTCCCGCCGACCCACCCTTGATGGCGGCGATGGCGTCGTCGAATTGCTCGAGTGGAAAGCGATGCGTGATCACGGGCGTGGGATCGAATTGCCCCGAGCGGAGGAACTGCGTCATCTGGATCCATGTGTCGTACATGCGACGGCCCACGACGCCGTAGACGGTGATTCCCTTGAAGATGATCTCCGTCGCGAAATCCACTTCCATCGGCTTGGCAGGAATGCCGAGCATCTGCACGCGCCCGCCCACGCGCACCAGCTTGAACGCTTGATGGATTGCCGACGGTACGCCCGACATCTCGAGCACGACGTCCACGCCGAGTCCGCCGGTCGCGCGCTTGACCGCAGCTTCGGCCTCCTGCGGCGTGACGGCATCATGTGCACCCATTGTGCGCGCGAGCTCCAGTCGCGTCGGGTTCACGTCGCTGGCGATGATCCGCGACGCGCCCGCCGCCTTGCAGATTCCCACGGCGAAGATGCCGATCGGCCCGCATCCGGTGATGAGCACCGTCTTGCCCGACATCTCCGTGCCAACGAGCGCGGTGTGAAATGCGTTGCCCATCGGGTCGTGGATTCCACCGACCTCGTAGGTCACCGCCTCGTCGAGATGCCAGACGTTCGATGCCGGCATCGCGATGAAGTCGGCGAAGCATCCGTCGCGATCGACGCCGATGATCTTCGTGTTGGGACAGACGTGCGCGTTTCCCGTGCGACAGAGGTGGCAGCGTCCGCAGACGATGTGTCCTTCGGCCGTGACACGATCGCCTTCACGCACGTCGGCCACGAGACTTCCCACCTGTACGACGTCGCCGGCGAACTCGTGGCCCACCGTGAATGGCGGACGGCAGCGGCCCTGCGCCCAGGCATCCCAGTCGTAGATGTGCACGTCGGTGCCGCAGACTCCGGCGCGGCGAACCTTGATCAACACCTCATCATCGCGAATGACCGGCTGCGGAACATCGCGCAGAACGAAACCAGGACCAGCTGTCTCCTTCACCAGCGCTCTCACGTGCGCCTCGCATGAAATTCAGAGTGAATCCGACTGCCGCGCGCGTCGCTCGGCGTGATCAAAACTCGCTGGACGCTGCGAGTGAGGGAAGTGTAGCGCGCGCTGCGCGATGATCGAACGTGAGGCGCATCACGGCGCGTGATCTTCGAAATGGGGCACAGTGTCATCGACATCGAGATGCGCGATTCACTATTGCGTGTGATTTCACAGCTTCCTATATTCGCGCAAGTTGCATTTATTGATGATGCGTCGTCTTCTGCTCGATGCATCGAAGTCAAACAAGCTCAGGGTATTGCGTGGGTTCTTTCTGCAGAGAGTCGGACAGGACATCATCTGCATCAACCGCCGCGATCAGGAAAATCGCCGCGGTCCCATCCGCCGCCCGCGTCACCGATCACTCGGTCGCCGCGTCGCCGACCTTCGGCGACTTCGTTGCATCTGAGCTTTCACGTCACATCACAGCATGCTCGATTGCCGACTCCATCCCGATGCAGCACCGGGAAATGACCAGAGCGGTAGAGTTCTTGCGGTTCACTGCCTCACCTGAGAAGGTGAGCACGACACATATCGAAAACTTCAGCGGCGCCATGTAACCGGCGACGCACGACGTCACGAGTCTCGCCATGAGAGTCGTGCCGCGGTGGGGAAGACGCTTCGGCGTCCAACCACTGGCTCGTACGAACCACCGGGGGTTCGATCGGGCGCTTCACTCCATCACTGGAGATTACCATGGCCGCAAAGAAGGGTGCCAAGAAGGCCGCCAAGAAGACTGGCGCAAAGAAGGGCGCGAAGAAGGCTGCCAAGAAGGGTGGCGCCAAGAAGGCTGCAAAGAAGGGCGGCGCTCGGAAGAAGGCTGCAAAGAAGGGCAAGAAGTAAGCTTTCGTTCGAGCACAACGGAGAAGCCGGCGCCTTGGCGCCGGCTTCTTTCGTTGTGTCACCTCGTGTATCGCCCTTGAGCCAATTCGATGATGCGGGCGATCAACGCATCGTGCGCGATCCCCGATTCCGCCGCCGCGCGCGAGAACTCGCCGGACTGCTCGAGATAGCAATTCGGGTTGACCTCGATGACGTAGATCTCCTCCTTCGGCGTCACGCGCAGGTCCACACGCCCATAGTCGCGCAACCGCAGCGCGTTGAACGACTCCACCGCCACACGCTGCATTCGCTCGAGCAGCGCGACCGGAACGTCCGTGGGAAAGATCGATTTCGTCCCCGCGAACTCCTCGCCCGTCTCCGACGTGCCGCCCGTTCCACCTTCACCCCACTTCGCCTCATAGCTCGCCACCTTTGGCCGATCGGCGGGAAACGCACTGAAGTCGAGCTCGATGACAGGCAGCGCAACCGGCGTGACGTTGCCGAGCACACCGACGTAGAACTCGCGTCCCTCCACGAACTCCTCCACGAGCACCGGCGACTGAAATTCCCGCTGCAACGAATCCATGGTGCCGAGCAGCTCCTTGATGTCGCGTACCACGCTCTTCGACGTGATGCCGAGCGACGCATCCTCCTGCGGCGGCTTCACGATCAGGGGAAAGGTGAGATCGCCCACGTGATCCAGCGCCCCGCGATACACGGTCGCGAACTGCGGCGTCAGGATCTCGTGGAAGCGCAGCAACTTCTTCGTCAGGCTCTTGTCGCCAGCCATCAACAGTGCCGATGGACTCGATCCGGTGTAGCGGAGCCCGAGCAGGTTCAACAGCGCCGCCACGTTCGACTCGAGCGCGCTCTTGCCGTCGAATGACTCGGCGAGATTGAACACGATTGCGGGATTCGCTGCCTTGAGAGCGCCGATCACCGGCTCGACGTCTGCTGCGACGGGCACGCGCGTCGGCTCGTGGCCAATCGCGCGCAACGCCGCTTCGATCTGTCCGAGCACCGGATCTTCCGGCTCTTCTGCGGCGTCGGCGCCGTGCAGGAGGGTGACGTTCATTGGTCAGTCGTATGAGGAGGCGCGTCGACGACACGCGTGTATCTCCAATGCAGGAGTACGGCCGTTCCGAAGGCCGTCAGCTCCATCAGCGTTGCGGCATCGAGTCCAGCCACGCGCAACTCGAGCGAGGATGCACGTTGCCCAAGCGCGCGGATGAGCGAACGAACTGCCGCAGGACCCACGCCTGCCCAGTACGAAAGACGGGCGACCAGCTCACCCTCGTGTCGCGCGAGAAAGTCGTGTGCGGCTTCACCTGCGGGCGCGTCAGCGTTGCGCGCGAAGATCCGTCGCAGGTCACCGTCGAACTGCCGTGCATCGCCGACGCGTAGCTCCTCATCGCTCTCGTAGTGCTCGGCCACCGTCCAATGCATCGACTCGACCGGAAGATCATCATCCGTGAGCTCGGGAATGTCGGGCACCTGCGTTGCCACTTCGCGCATCACTGTGTCCACCCACTCGAGCTTGTCGAGCGCGCTCCAACCCGCGTACTCCGATCGCCAATCGAGACCCGGCGTCATCCACACGGCGAACGTCTCGGCGAAATCTTCGTCGGGATGCTTTTGCGCATACCAGCCGAGGATGTGTCGTACGTGCGCGCGCGACAGCGGGTCGGCCGCGTAGTGTTCGCGATACGGACGTGCGTAGTCGCCGAAGATCGTATTGAAGTCGGCGCGTTCGTGCAGACGAAAGGCGTAGTTGACCGCGTGTCCCGCCTCGTGGCGGAGATAGCGCATCGCTTCGTCGTCACTTTCGATCGCACCCGCATGCTCGGCCTCGATGCGCTCGAGGCGATCGTCAGCGAGATAGAACGGAACGCCGATGATCGGTGATCCGTCGGGACAGCCCCATTGATCGCTGAGATAGACCGGCGGACGAAACGCGACATCGTGCGCGGCCAGCTCGTCGTGCAGTCGCTGTGTTAGCAGTTCGACACGCGTTCCCCGTATCGCGAGACCAAGCTCCGAGATACGTCGTCCGAGGAGCTGTGTGCGCTCGCTCTCCCACTCTTCATGTCTCTGCACGGCTGCACCGGGGGCAAGGCGCGTACCGAGCACATGAAAAGCAGAAGCGCCGCGGATACTCCGCGGCGCTCTCGATTCTGAAGCGGGTCAGCTCAGGCGGCCTGAGCGTCCAATTCGGTTTCGTCATCGGGACCAGGTGCCCACATGTACATGTACGCGCTGAACCGCGGCGTGGTCTCGGGCTCCCACCCGCGGGAGATCACAATCCCCACGGGTTCGTCTGACTGCGTCTGCTTTTCCATCGTGTCCTGCTGCATCATATGAGTAGCTACGTCTTTGCAAAGGAATGCCCCCGGAACGGGCGGGGGTAATACGCACTAAGGCAGCTTGAGTGCCAGCGGAGCTTGGCGCCTGTAAGTCGGTTGCGGAGTGGGGCTTACGACATCCGGAGCCAGCGTGCTCAACCGGCGAAGCGTGTCCTTTCGATACGCTCGATCCGATCGATTGTGTGTCCATGAGATACACGTTGAATCGGTTCCCGCGCTCAGGCCATCCCCTTCCGGGCCATGAAGCTGTTCGGCGCGCTCTCTTCGATCGTGACGTCCCAGCCACGATACCGACGCCGGAGCTCGTCGATCGAGACGGCGGTCCGCTTGCCGGCGGCGATCGTCTGGACCAGATGGACACCCCCGTCTGCGGTGGCGCTCTGTAGCACCTGGATCACGCGCGCGCGCTCCGCGGCGCTCAGCCCCGCGAATGCCGCCTGCGTATAGATGACGGCCGTCAACGGTTCGGCGGGAGTGAATGACTCGAGCGCGGCCGCAGTCGCGTGGACACGCTCGCCCAGGCCGGCCTGTTCCGCCGCGTCCATGACGCGCTGCACGGCATCCGGTCCGGGCAATGCCGTGACGTCGCATCCGTTCGCCGCGAGATAGAGTGCCGGCGTCTCGTCCTGCGTTCCGGCGACGAGCACGCGCGAATCGCCACCCACGGCGTGAACGGCGCGTACGACGGGATCGTCTCGCGTCAGTCCCCAATGTTCAGGGCGACGCAACTCGGCGAGCAGCTTCACTCGATTCTTCCGCCAGAGGTTGTAGCTCTCGAGACGGAGTCGCTTGAAGATGATCTTGTCCACTTCGTCGCAGAGGAGCAGTTCGGTGAGCGCGAACTGCTGCTGACCCGCGAGCGTCCGCACCGCATCGTCGCCGATGGAGAGGAGGACGCTGCGCGGAACGGATTCCTTGTAGTTCTCGATCTCGCGCTCGAGGTAGAGCGCGTACTCGTATTTGAGAGATCGGGACGGCCGGAGGGCCATTCTGCAAGGGGCTGGGGACGGATCTAAGCTAGAACATTCAACCAACCGCGCAAGTGTCTGTCGTCACATATCTTACACCAAACGTTTGCAGGTCTGTTTATCCGTTGGCACGCCCGGCCGAAATTCCGCTGAAAAAAGGGTCTTCCGGAAATTCACGGAAACGCTCCCGATGACTCCTTTTCCTCCATAAAGAGTCGCGCAGCACTCCCGGAATTCCCGAATGAACCAGGAACACGAACGACAACCTCATGACTTGAATCATGAGAATGTGTTGGAATTTGCTCCATTGGATCTCTGAGAGGTTTCGCGCCCGTCAGGTCCCTCATAGCAAAGGACGTCCGATCCACTGCACGATGACAATGTCTCGGCGCAGTGATGCAATTCGTCCTTCAATTCACATGATTCAAGTCAGGTCGTTGCTGTTTTTCTGAGGTAGCGACTGCAGGAAACGCTTTTTTCGCTAGACTGCGCGATGTCCACTGCGTACGCTCCTCGTCTTCTCGTTACAAGGTCCAATGCCCGAGCTTCCCGAAGTCGAAGCAGCCATGGATGTGTTGCGCCGGCGAGCGAAGGGACGCACTATCGCCCGTCTCAAGCTCCTGCACCCCTCCTTCCAACGACGTCTCACGCCAGCGCGTCTCCGCTCGCTCGCCGGTGTGCGTGTCGAGCGCGTGGAACGACGAGGAAAGCATCAGCTGCTCCATCTCGACGATGGACGAATTCTTCATGCGCACTTTCGCATGAATGGCGATTGGGAGTTCGGGAAGACGGACGACGAGCTGCCTCGCTTCGCGCGCGCCGTTCTCGATTTCACCGACGGCACGCGACTC
>JAQBPV010000443.1 GCA_028287345.1 Gemmatimonadota bacterium | reverse complement strand
GACGACGAGACCGCATTCCGTGACGCGGTGGCCGGACTGGCCGCCGAAGAAGTGAAGCCGCGCGTCGGGCCGATGGAGCGCGCGGGGAAGATCGACCCGTCGCTCCTTGCCAAGTACTTCGAGATGGGACTCATGGGCATCGAGGTCCCCGAGCAGTACGGCGGCGCCGCGGGCTCGCTCACGATGGTCACCATCGCCGTGGAAGAGATCAGCAAGTTCGACGCGGCGGCAGCAATCGTCGTCGACGTCCAGAATACGCTCGTCAACTATCCCATCACTCGCTACGGCAGCGACTCCCTCAAGGCGAAGTACCTACCGCGCCTCACGAGCGACACCCTCGGCGCATACGCCTTGAGCGAGTCCGGCTCTGGCTCCGACGCCTTCGGCATGGCCACCCGCGCCGAGCAGCGTGGCGACACGTGGATCCTGACCGGCCGGAAGATGTGGATCACCAACGGCGCTGAAGCCGGCATCTACATCGTCTTCGCCAATACCAACCCGTCCGCCGGCTACAAAGGCATCACGGCATTCATCGTCGAGCGAGGCTTTCCTGGTTTCTCCGTCGGTAAGAAGGAGGACAAGCTCGGCATCCGCGCCTCCAGCACGACTGAGCTCATCCTCGACGGCGTCGAAGTCCCCGCTGAGAACGTGCTCGGTCCGGTCGGCCAGGGCTACAAGGTCGCCATCGAGACGTTGAACGAAGGCCGCATCGGCATCGGTGCACAGATGATCGGCATCAGCGCTGGAGCGCTTTCCGCGGCAACCGCGTATGTGAAGGAGCGGCATCAGTTCGGAAAGCCACTCGCCGAGTTTCAGGGCATTCAGTTTCAGTTGGCGCAGGCGCGAACCGAGACCGAAGCAGCACGACTCATGGTCTACAACGCGGCTCGCCTGAAGGATGCCGGGCACGACATCGCGATGGAGGGCGCCATGGCGAAACTGTTCTCCAGTCAGGTTGCCGAGCGAGTGACGTCGATCTCGCTCGAGCTGTTCGGCGGATATGGCTATACCACGGACTACCCCGCCGAGAAGTTTTATCGAGACGCGAAGATTGGAGCGATCTACGAAGGCACGAGCAACATGCAGCTGTCTACGATCGCCAAGGCCATGCTGCGCTGAGGGCAGGCTCCGAGCGCCGGCCCTGGCGAAGTCGCACGTGGAACCCACCACTCGACCAGCTACGTGACGTCTCTTCCAGACCCGAAGCAGGGCGCGCCCGACGCGCACCGCGACAAGATCAATCGCGCGCTCAAGGGACGCGCGCGGCTGGAGATGATTCGCCGCACCGAGTTGCTCGAGGCCGGCGACTCGATTCCCGCGCTCCTTCGGGCCGCCCGTGTCGCAGCGCGCGCACTTCGAGCCAAGGTCGCACAGGTGAACATCCTCACCGATCGCCTTTTGCTGCCCATCGCGGTTCACACGGAGCCGGACGAGGACAACGCGGCTTGGCGCAAGCGGCGGCGCGCCGGCAATTCCTACTGCAAGTACGTCGTATGGAGCAGGCAGCCGTTCATCGTCGGTGATGCATCGAAAAATCCCTACGTCCGCAACGGCCACGCGACGCGAGAGCTCGGAATCGTCTCCTACCTCGGCGTCCCCATTCTTGGGCCGGCGGAAGACAGGTCGAAGGCGCCGGTGCTAGGCACGCTGTGCGTCGTGGACCGCGTGCAGCGCGAATGGACCGATACGGATGTCGAGATTCTCACCGACATCGCGAATGGCGTGTCGGACGAGATCGAGTATCGCCTTCATTCCCGTACCGAAGTTCGCGCCGCGAAGCGACAGACCCTCCGCCTGCTCGACAATGTCGGCATCGGAGTGCTCTCCACCGATGCACTCGGCGTCATCACCTATGCGAACCCCGCTGCGATGCGCATGCTCGGCTACAGCGCCGAGGAGTTGATCGGCCACGACCAGCACGGGCTCATCCACCATACACACCCCGACGGCAGCCGCTACAACGAAGCGTCGTGTCCCAATTGTCAGTCCCGAATCGAGGGCCGCACCCATCGCGCGTCCAGCGATACCTTCTGGAAGAGCGACGGCTCGCCACTCATGGTCGACTCGCTCATGACGCCGGTGTTCGATCGCGGCGAAGTGGTGGCCACGGTGCTGACGTTCGAGAACGTCAGCGCGCAAGCCGCAGAGCGGCGAGCACGCATCGCGGCGGAGCGGGCCAATCGCGCCAAGACCGAGCTGCTCGCCGCAATGTCGTACGAGCTGCGCGGACCGGTATCAGCGATCGCGGAACACGCCGACCGGCTGGAGAACACGATGATCGACATTGCTACGGCCGAGCAGCGCGCCGAGCTGCGCAGCATCCTGCGCAGTCAGCAGCACCTGCTCGGCCTCATCGAGAACATGGCCGGCTTCGCGACGTTGGAGGCCGGCCCGGAGGCCGGCGAGTAAGTCAGAAAAGCAGGTCTCTCGACCTCGCTCGAGACGACAGCGTTACTGCTTCGCTTTCATCTTGACGCTGATGATGCCGTTGGCCGCGGCGGGATCGTGGGACAGCTTCGCCGCCGCTTCGCCCTTGAAGACCTCGATGCCGGCGATCTGATCACGTGGCAACTCCGCGAGCGCCTGTGAGGTCGACACGACACCGTCGATCAACACGAGGCCGTCGAACGACTTCCTCGAGAGCAGGCGCTTCTCCGCGAACGGCTTGGCAGTGCTGTCGGGCACGCGTGACCGAACTTCCATCTTCATCTTCGTCAGGTCTTCGCGGCTGAGCGTCTTGTTCGGATTCAGCGTCGAGATGCGAATCTCCTCCTTGTCGAGGGCCGACTTCCGTCCACGGATGTCGACGCTCGCGATCTTGCTCGCTGCGATGGCGTGCGCCTCGGCTTCGCTGACCGCCTTGCCGTCCACCGTGTAGATCCGCCCCGCATTCTTCGCCTCGACCAGAAGCTTCGCCGCAACGGCCGCCTTCTCGGCGCTTTCCACGCTCATGGCGTCCACGTCAGCCGACGTGGGCATGCGTGCTTCGCATGCGACCGCGACTGCAAGGAAGGCGATGGAGCACAAGACGCCGGTGCGAGCGAGGCCGAATCTGGTCCGTGAGTGCTTCATGGCGAGCAATCTCCTTTCTAGGTGTGAAGTCCTGTCCGCCAGCGCCAGCGCGCCGATGCGGTGGCCGGCCGACTGGCCGGCGATGTCGATCAACAACGAGCCATACGGGCGAGGCTGGACGCCTCGATGGAGCACACGCGCGTCGCAATCGAGCTCGATGGCGAGGCGCAACCGCGACAGCGACCACCACACCGCGGGATGCCAGGGCAGCAGCGCGGCGACGAACCATCCGCCAGCCAGGAGGAGTTGATCGCGCGCCATCACATGCTCGCGCTCGTGCACGATGACGAGACGCTGTTCGTCGGGCGTGCGCTCGAGCAGCCAACTCGGCACGACGATCTCCGGCCGGGCGAATCCGATGACCGCGGGTCCCGTCGCGTGGGCGATGCGCACCGGCGTGCCGTGGACGTCGCGCAGCGGCCATACGCGCTTGGCACGATCGGCGCGACGACTCACGATGACGAGAACGCTGAGCACCGATCCACTGAGAAGGAGCCAAGCGATTGCCAGCGGCGGCACAGCTTCCTTCGGTGTCCGCATCGACGCTTGTGCGAGCGAGTATGAGACAAATGATGCGATCTTGTCGCGCATCGCTGCGATCGTGCCCAGCACTCCGGCCGACTTCCGTGGCAACGCCTGCACATTGACTGCGACGTTGGTCCGCGCACGCACCTTGTACTGCGACGTCACTGGCTCACGGCGCGGCGCGACGATCGCCATCGCGACCATGCCGCCGAGCGCGGCGAGCCAGACCCAACGTGTAGGCAGCGAGGTGCGGCGCAGAATTCCGTCGATGGAGAGGGCGGCACAGGCGAGCAGTGTGCCGACGAGCAGCACGTAGAGGATCCACGCCATGGTCACTTGTCCTCCTCCTCGAGCCGGTCGGCGAGTAGCCGGCGCATGCGCTCGAGGTCATCGCGACTGAGGTCGCGGTCGGACACGAACTGCGCGAACATCCGCTCGGCCGACCCGTGGAAGATGGCGTCGCGAATGCGGGCGATGGCGCTTCCGCCCGCGCGCTCGGCGCCGACGGTGGGGAGGTAGCGGTACGCGCGTCCGTGGGCTTCGTGTCGCACGTAGCCCTTTTCCTCCAGGGTCTGGAGGGCCGAGAGGACGGAGGTGTACGCGAGCTTTTCGTCGAGCGCTTCGCGCACTTCGGCGACGGTGGCGGAGCCGAGTCGCCAGAGAATGCTCATGACTTCGAGCTCACGCGGCGGGAAGTAGATGTCAGACATATGCCTCGTCTACGGGTTCTTCAGTAGCATATGTGCCCCGCGATATTTTGTCAACTGGTTTATCCGTAGCAGCTGATTGATGGCTCCTCCAACCATGGCGACCGACCAACTGTCCCACACGAGCACGGCCACTCACCTGGAGACCCCCAATGCGTATTCGTTCGCTGTTTTCACTCGCGATGTTCGCCATCGCTTCTCCGTTGGCTGCACAGCGGTCGTACGACTACGACGACAATCGCTGGCTCGACGACTGCCGCCGCGGCTGGAATGGCAACGACGATCGCGGCCGGGCGTGCGAGGTGAAGGTCGTGCCGGTGAAGCCGAGTGGTCGTGCGCTGGACATCGACGGCCGGCAGAATGGAAGCATTCGCGTGATGTCGTGGAACGGCGACTCCGTGCGCGTGACGGCGCGCATGCAGGCCAACGCGCGCAGCGACAAGGACGCGGAGGATCTCCTCAAGGACATCCGCATTACCTCTGACGGCCGTCGCATCTCCGCCGAGGGACCGCGCTCCTATGGCAGGAGCGAGAGCTGGTCGGTGAGCTATGTGGTGTTCGTCCCGCGCCGCTACGACCTGGACCTCGAGGCGCAGAACGGCAGCCTCGGCGTCACGGGGGTCGTTGGCAAGATGGACCTGCGCACGCAGAACGGTTCGGTGCACCTCGAGGACATCGGCGGCGACGTGCGCGCCCGCACGCAGAACGGCTCGCTGAACGTGCAGTTGGAGGGTGGCAAGTGGGAGGGCGCGGGCCTCGATGCGGAAACCGAGAACGGTTCGGTGCGCATCGGAATTCCGTCGTCGTACGCGGCGCAGATCGAGACGGGGACGGTGAATGGCCGCATGAGCACGGACTTTCCGATCACGGTTCAGGGCCGTATCGGTCGGCGGTTGAGCCTGCCGTTGAATGGTGGCGGGGTGACGTTGCGGGCGATTACCACGAACGGCTCTGTCTCTTTGTCCAGGAAGTAGAGAGGGGCGCCCCGGCAGACGATGATCCACCAGCGGCTGAAAGCCGCTGGTGGATCATCGTTTGCCTCCCAGTGGTACTAAGTTCCTCCTTCTCTCTTTCGAGTACGACTAGATGAACACCAGGTATTTCGCTCTTCTCGCTTTCCTCGCCGGTGGCGTCCCTGCCGCAGCGCAGGTCACCACGCCGGTGCCTGCGCCCGCCGCGACGCCGCACTTCGACAACACTGGCGTCGGTGACACCTCCATCTTCGCCCCGCTCGAGCTGCCGCCAGGCAACATGTTTCGCTCGGCGTCTGGTGCACCCGGGCCGAAGTATTGGCAGAACCACGCCGACTACGACATCAAGGCGTCGCTCGACACCACGACGAAGACGCTGACCGGATCTCTCAAGCTCAAGTACACGAACAACTCGCCTGACACGCTGCGCTTCCTCTGGTTGCAGATGGAGCAGAACGCGTTCAAGGACAAGTCGCTCAACTCGTTCATCTTCCCCCAGGAGTCGCGCTTCGGCGCGCGCGGGTTCGAGGGCGGTGATGTCGTCGAGCGGTTCGATCAGGTGCTCGGCACCAAGCGCGTCGCGGTAAAGCAGCGGGCGAATGGAACGGTGATGAAGGTCGATCTCGCCGAGCCACTCGCGCCGGGCAAGGCGGCGACGTTCGACATCGCGTGGCACTTCCTGATTCCCGAGCACGGCGCCGACCGCATGGGTCGTGATGGCGCCCTGTACGAGCTCGCGCAGTGGTATCCGCGCGTGAACGTCTACGACGATCTCCGCGGCTGGAACACGGAGCCCTATCTCGGACAGGGCGAGTTCTATCTCGAGTACGGCGACTTCAACGTCGAGATCACGGTGCCATCCGGCTACATCGTCGCGAGCACTGGTTCGCTGACGAACGCATCGGCCGTACTCACGGCGACGCAGATCAGCCGACTTGCGCAGGCGCTCAAGTCGGCGACGCCAGTGAACATCGTCACGCTCGCCGAGATCCGTTCGGGAGCCGCGCGCCCCAAGACGAGCGCCAGCATGCTCACGTGGAAATTCGCCGCGAAGAACGTTCGCGACGTCGCGTGGGCCGCCTCGCCGGAATACATCTGGGACGCGAGCGGATGGAACGGCATCCTCGCGCAAGCATTCTATCGTCCGAGTGCGGTCGAGCCGTGGAAGGACGCCGCGGATCAGACGCGTATGTCGCTCGAGGAGTACTCCACGCGCTGGTTCAAGTATCCGTGGCCGCAGATGAGTGCCGTCGAAGGTCCGATCAGCGGCATGGAGTACCCGATGCTCGTGATGGAAGCGAAGAGCGACGACAAGTACGACCTCTACAACGTCGTGACGCACGAGATCGGACATAACTGGTTCCCGATGCTCGTCGGCTCGAACGAGCGCGTCTACATGTGGCAGGACGAGGGGTTCAACACCTTCATCAACACATTCAGCGAGGGAAAGCGCTATCCGGAGAAGGGCGACCAGATGCAGCGCGCCCTCGGCGAGCGTTCGATCGTCGAACAGGTGCAGAAGGCGAACGTCGACGGACCGATCGACGTCATGCCGGACCGCATCGATCCGCGCATGCTTGGCGTCACCGCATACGTGAAGCCGAGTGTCGGGTTGCAGCTCCTGCGTCAGGAGATCATGGGACCCGAGGCGTTCGACGACGCATTCCGCACGTACATCCAGCGCTGGGCGTTCAAGCATCCGACGCCGGGCGACTTCTATCGCACGATGGAAGACGTCGGCGGCAAGCGGCTGGACTGGTTCTGGCGCGAGTGGTTCAAGGAGAACGTGAAATTCGACCAGGCCATCGACACGGTGGTGGTAGCGCCGGCCCCGAATGGCGGACAGGTCGTGACGGTGGTCTACGGCAACCGCGCTCGCGGCGTGCTGCCAATTCACGCGCGCTTCACGTACAGCGACGGTTCGGTGGACAGCTATGACTATCCGGCCGAGGTGTGGAGCACGAACACGATGCACTACATGCGGCGGTACAACCTGACCGGAAAGACGCTCACGCGCATCGAGCTCGATCCGGACAAGCGTCTCGTCGACATCGATCGGGGAAACAACGTCTGGGGTACGCCGGCGGCAGGGCCGCGACCCTAGTCGTCATGCAGTGTGCTGCGCCAAACGGGCGCGACGGTCTAGCCGTCGCGCCCGTTTGGCAATGCTTTTGCAAAATTCGCCGGCGCCCTTCACTCACATGGAGCGCCTCCGATGACGGACGTGCGAGATCTTTCTGAGTTGATGGCCGAGATGGAGCGGGTCGGCGTGGACCCGAACAGCTTTCCGGCGGTAATCACGGTGAGGCGAGAAGATGCGTTGCGCGTGCTCGCGACGTTGGCGGACAATGCGGGGCCGTCGGCATTCCTGACGGCCATTCGCGTCGAACAAAGCCGCGCCCATGCGACCCCAGCTAGCTCGCTTTCGAGAAGATCAGGGTAGGCTGGGCAACCTGCACGGTGAGCGATGCAGTTCATTCCATAGGTCGCCCACGTCATCGAGGCGGCGGCCCATTCCACGAAGCGTGAATGTCTGCGGCCGGGCGCTTCCGCTCTCGACCTCTTCCCACGTGCACGGCGCGGACACTGGGGCGTGCGTCTTCGGTCGCACCGCATACGCCGCCGCGTAGGTCGCACCGAATTCATTGCGCCCGGTATCGACGAGAATGCGTCCGCCGCGATCGGCCTTGTAGAACTCCTGCGTCAGGTGCGCGGGATCGCGCTCGACCAGCGCGCGGCCGACACGATGTCCGAAGTGCGCCACCTGCCCTGAGTCGGCACCGCCGTCCAGCGGCACCACGACATGAAACCCCTTCGACCCCGACGTCTTCACCCAGCTCGTGCATCCGAGCTCCGCGAGCAGCGCGCGCAGGAGAAGCATCGCATCGCGCAGCACGTCCATGTCGTCGTCGAGCGGATCGAGATCGAAAACGCACACGTCGGGATGGAAGAGCTCGGGCGCGCGCGATGTCCACACATGCGGCGTGATGCAGTTCTGGTTGACGAGCCACATCACTCCGCGTTCGTCGGCGATGATGGGGTAGTTGACGACGCCATCCTTCTTGGGCACGGCGACCGTCTCGAGCCACGCTGGCGCGCCCTTCGACACGTTCTTCTGGAAAAATCCCTTCTCGCCGATGCCCCGGTGAAAGCGCTCCATCGTCACGGGCCGGCCGCTCATGAGCGGAACCATCAGCGGCGCGACGAGCTCGTAGTACGCAGCGAGGTCGCCCTTCGTGATCCCGTCGTCCGGGAACATCACCTTCTCGGGATGACTGATCACAGCACGTGGTCTCGAACGGCGAGCAGTCGCGAGTGCCGGAGCTTCCGATGTACCGTCCATTCGATGAAGGCGACGTTCACGACGATGCTCGGTCGCACCCAATGCTCGCGCACGCGCGGCAGGCCGGTGGCTTTCGTGAACGGCGTCGTCTCGACGGCAAGCGCATCGAGGCGCGCGCGAAGGTGGACGAGGAGGTTCGTATCGAACCCGGTGCCGACCTTGCCCGCGAAGACGAAGTCGTCGCCCTCGAAGTAGCCCACGAGCAGAGCACCAAGTCCGACGCGTGCGCCCTGCGGATCGGTGAATCCGCCGACGACGAAGTCCTGCGTCGTCTCGCACTTCATCTTGAGCCAATGCTTCGAGCGCTTCTGCTCGTACGTCGAGTCGCGACGCTTGGCGATCACGCCTTCCCAGCCGTCGGCACACGCGCGCAGCCAGGGTTCGGCTTCGTCGAGCTCAGAGACGCGCTCGAGTGGATACGAGAGTGGAAGTGCGGCGAGCAGTGCGCGTCGCTCCGTGAGTGGAAGCTCAGCGAGGTCGCGGCCATCGAGCCAGAGGATGTCGAAGACGTGGTAGGCGCCGTGGCCTCGCCACGTCATCTCGCCATCCAGAATCACATCCTGCACCGGCAGGGCCGCGACCGCCTCGGCAACGGCAGGCGGGTGCTGCTCGTTTCGAGTGCGCGAGTAAAGGCGAACGTCGCCGCCCCGCTTGTATGCGACCAATCGGATGCCGTCGAACTTCCGCTCGAAGGTCCACTCGTCGCTGACGAAGCGCTCCTGCGTGAGGGTCGCCGCCATTGGTGTAATCCATTCTGGAAATGCCGTGGA
>JAQBPV010000414.1 GCA_028287345.1 Gemmatimonadota bacterium | reverse complement strand
TGTTGTGGGACGCGCATCACACCTTCGTGCTCGGCAAGGAGTCGCCCGAGACGAGCGTGCGCGAGCTTGGCACATACATCAAGCACACGCATCTCAAGGACTCAGTGCCGGCGCCAACCGATCGGCGATACGTGCTGACCGGTGCGGGCGAGGTTCCAGTGCGTCGTCAGGTGGAGGCGCTCGCGCGCGCTCAATACCACGGCTTCTACAGCTTCGAGTGGGAGAAGCGGTGGCATCCCGAGATCGAGGAGCCCGCGGTAGCATTCGCACAGTACGCGACCGTGGTGTCCGGCTATCTTCGCGACGCAGGAGTGCGATCCGCCTGACATGCGCGCACTCTCACTGCTATTGGACGGCGTCGTGACACAGCGATTCCGCACGGCACTGCTGTTGGCTCTCGTGGTAAGCTGTCGCAGCAATCCCGCGCCGGCGACGCCCGTTCCTCCACCGCTGAACACCGTCGTATCGGGCGCGCCGACACGCGTCGACACTACGAAGCGTACGACGACGGATCCGTCGAAAGTCATCGTCGCAACCGAGAACGCTGCGCTTCCGAAAGGCTCGGACGTCGCGCCAGTGTACACGCCAGGGGAGGAGCTCTCGCGCGTTCGGATGGCTGATTGCTACCGACTGGAGTTGGTGGCAGCAGAGCCGCTCGTGCAGGATCCTGTGGCAATCGACTTCGATGCCGATGGGCGGATGTACGTCGTCGAGATGCGTGCGTACATGCCGAACGTGCAGGGCACCGGCGAGAGCCGTCCGATCGGGCGCATCGTCGTGGTGGAAGACACGGATCACGACGGGAGGATGGACCGCACGACGGTGTTTCTCGACAGTCTCGTGCTTCCGCGCGCGATCAAGGTGACGGAGCATGGTGTGCTCGTCGGTGCGCCGCCAAATCTCTGGCTCGTGAAGGACACGAACGGCGACCTCGTCGCGGACACGAAGGAGTTGATCCGCAGCGACTACGGCGATCCGAAGGGCAATCCCGAGCACAACGCGAACGGATTGCTCTGGGGAATCGACAACTGGATCCACAATGCGAACTACGCCGGTCAGTTCCGCATGGGAGCCGATGGCAAGGTGGTCTTTCGCAAGGCGCCCGACGAGGGACAGTGGGGAGTGTCGTCCGACGATTACGGGCGCCTCTACAGGAACAGCAACGAAGATCCGCTGCGTGCCGACCTGATTCCGTCGCACTACGCGCTGCGCAATCCGAACGTCGTGAACCCGAAGGGCGTTTACCAGCAACTGACGCCGAACGTCGCGGTGTGGCCGGCGCACAAGACACCGGCGATCAATCGCGGTTATCGAGCCGAGACGATGCGACCCGACAGCTCGCTCGCGCACTATACGTCGGCCGGCAGTCCGACGGCGTACGTCGGCGACCGGTTGCCGGCGGAGCTCAAGGGCAGCGTGTTCATCACGGAGTCGGCGGGCAACATGGTGGGCCGGCTCATCGTTAACGATTCGAGCGACGGAATGCCCGGCGCGCACACGGCGTACGAGCGCAGTGAGTTTCTCACGGCGACCGACGAGCGCTTTCGACCCGTCAACATCGCGAACGCGCCGGACGGCACGCTGTACGTCGTCGACATGTACCGCGGGATCATCCAGCATCGCACGTTCATCACCGGCTACCTCGAGCAGAAGATCATCGAGCGCGGACTCGAGCAGCCGATCGGGTTAGGACGGATCTGGCGTGTGGTGCATACGTCGACGGTGAAGGACGATCAGCCACAGTTGTCGAAGAAGACGCCGGCGCAGCTAGTGCCGTATCTCGCGCATCCGAATGGATGGTGGCGCATCACGGCGCAGCGGCTGCTGGTGGAGCGCGGAGACACGTCCGTTGCAGCGGCGCTTCGCCAGATGGCGCGCTCGCATTCAGATGATCGCGCCCGATTGCATGCGCTGTGGACGCTCGATGGTTTGGAGCGCGTCGATTTCGTGATGATCGACGCAGTGCTGGGCGACAGGTCGGCGCCGGTGCGCGCCGCCGCCATTCGCATCGTCGAGCCGTTGCTCGCACGCGGCGACACGATGGCAAAGGCGTTGGTGATGCGCCTGATCGGCGATCGGAGTCCAGTCGTGCGACGTCAGCTCGCCGCATCGCTCGGGGAGCTGCCCGTCGCGGAGCGCGACGTCGCATTGGCAATGGTCATCGAACACAGCGGCGATGATCTCGTCGTCGCTGATCTCGTCGCCGGTGCGGTGCGGGGACGCGAGGTCGCCTATCTCGAATCGTTGCTCTCGTCGACGGCGACGGACGCCACACATGCGGCGCCGGTGGTGCGCTCGCTCGCTCGCACTGTTGTGTCTTCGCGCGACGGTGCGAGCGTCGCTCGTGTGCTCACGCTCGCGGGCCAACCAGCACGTGTGAAATGGCAGCGGCTCGCGCTGCTCGAAGGCGTGCGCCGGCCTGGTGGACAGCAGGGCGGCACGCTCGCCGAATTGCCGTCTGCGCCAAGTGGACTGTTGTCGGCGATGACGAGCGCGGACAGCGCGATACGTACGCAGGCGACGCAGGCTGCGGCGTCCTTCAACTGGCCGGGCAAGAAGTCAGTCGCGCGGGTAGTGAGGCCGCTGACGCCAACGGAGCAGCGCCGGTTTGCCGCAGGTCAGGTGCAGTACGCGGCGACGTGTGCGGGATGTCATCAAGCGCTCGGCACCGGACTCGCCGGCGTGGCGAAGCCGCTCGTGGGATCGCCGTGGGTCCTTGGCATACCCGAGCGGTTGATTCGCATCGTGCTGCATGGCAAGGAGGGCACGATGCTCATGCCGCCTGTCGGCGCCACGTTGAACAACGATCAGATCGCGGCGGTGCTGACGTACATCCGACGGTCGTGGGGGAACAACGCGTCGGCGATCGAGCCGACAGCAGTACAGGAAGTCCGCGGCGCGACGATCGGGCGCAACAAGCCGTGGACGGAAGAGGAGCTGCAACGCATCAGGCGCTGACTCGGGGAGTCAGCGCGTGACGCGCCACTTCACTTTTCCCGCGAGTGGATCGGCAACGAGGCGCATTCCGTCCACCTGCAGTGACTGCAGTCCCCCGCCAGGTAACGCGAAGCTGCCCTGTGATCGTGCGCCGTCGGTGCTGAAGACGCGCAGCTGAACGTCATTCCAGTTCATGGCCGACGTGCTCTGCGCCACCGCGATATGCGGAAGCACCGTATGGTTCTTCACCAGCATCACGATCGGTATGGCGCCAGCGGTGATCGAGTGCCAGCGCGCACCCTCGTATGCCTTGCCCGTCTGGTAGTCGATCCACATGCCAGGAGGCAGATAGACGCGCCGAGTCGTGCCGTTGTCCTCGAACAGCGGCGCGACGAGCAGGCTCGAGCCGAACATGTATTCGTCTTCGACGAGCCATGACGTTGGATCATCGGGATGCTCGAAGAACAGTGAGCGCAACATCGGCCAGCCGTTCGCCGACGATGTCTTCGCCTGCGCATAGATGTACGGCATCAGCGCGTACTTGAGCTCGACCGTGCGACGGAAGTCCGTCACCATTGCGGTGTCGTACTCCCACGGCTCGCGCGGCGGTGCGCCATGCGTACGCGTATGCGACGTGAGCACACCGAACGCCAGCCAGCGACGATAGAGATCGCGCGGCGCCTTGCCGACGAAGCCGCCGGCGTCGTGACTCCAGTACGTGAAGCCCGACATGCCGAACGACAATCCAGCGCGCAGTTCCGCCGCCATCGCCGAATTCGTGTTCTCCGCATCGCCACCCCAGTGCAGCGGATAGCGTTGGCTCCCGGCCCACGCACTACGCGCCCAGATGATTCCCTCGCCGGTCTTCTCCTTGGTGAAATCATAGACGGCCTGGTTGTAGCGCAGGGGATAGAGGTTGTGCTCGTACCAACCCGTGCGGCCGGAGTGATAGATGCCGTCGACGGGCGCGTTCTCGCCGAAGTCGGCCTTGATGGCACCGACGCCCATGTCGAGCAGCGGTCCAAGCTTCGACTTGTACCACGCGACAGCAGCGGGATTGCTGAAGTCGAGCACCGCGTCGTCCGGACTCGGACGGCCACCTGCATCGCGCACCGTGAGTCCCTGATCGACCAGCTCACGCGACAGTGCGTTCTTCGGGGTGAAGTACGTGTACTGCCAGAGGCTGACGTGGATGCCGTCCTTCAGCAGATCCTTGATCATCGCCGCGGGATCGGTGAAGCGCGACTTCGCGAACTGATAGTCGCTGCGCCAGTCGGTCTCGAACCAGCCAGTGTCGAGGTGAAGGACGTCGGCCGGAATGCGATATTCGCGCAACTTCTTCGCGACGTCGCGCACCTCGGCTTCCGATTTGTACGTGATGCGGCTCATCCACAGGCCGAACGACCAGAGTGGTGGAACAGGACTGCGGCCGGTGACGGCGGTGTATTCGGAGAGCAGGTCCTTCGGTTCGCCGAGGAAGATGAAAAGGTCGAGGAGTTCGTCGCCGGAATAGATGGTGTTGTGCGCGTCATACTCGGCGCCGACGTCGAA
>JAQBPV010000404.1 GCA_028287345.1 Gemmatimonadota bacterium | reverse complement strand
TTCCTCGGCACGGCGGCAACGTCGCAAGTGGTGGCTGAGGCGTTCGGGCTCGCGCTGCCACACAGTGCGCTCTCGCCATCCGGCGAACCATCGTGGCTCGAGCTCGGCCGGCGGTCGGCGCTCGCATTGATGCGGCTCCGAGGCCTCGGCATCACGCTCGACCGCATTCTCACGCCGCATGCGCTGGAGAATGCGATGCTGGTGCACGCCGCGTTTGGTGGGTCGACGAATCTGCTGCTGCACATTCCCGCCATCGCGCATGCGGCGGGAATCACGCCGCCCACGGTGAGCGACTGGATTCGCATCAACAAGTCGACGCCGCGGTTGGTGGACGCACTGCCGAACGGACCGCGCGGACATCCCACGGTGCAGGTGTTCATGGCCGGCGGCGTGCCCGAGGTGATGCTGCACTTGCGTCGCATGGGGCTGCTGCACGGCGAGGTGATCACGGCCACGGGGGACACGCTCGACACCACGCTCGACTGGTGGGAGACGAGCGACCGTCGCCGGGAAGCGCGGGCGCGACTTGCTTCGGGTGCGGCGATCGATCCGGACAACGTCGTGATGTCGCCCGACGCGGCGCGCAAGGCCGGACTGACGAGCACCGTCGTATTTCCGGTGGGCAACCTTGCTCCGGAGGGATCGGTCATCAAGGCGACGGCGGTCGATGCGTCCGTGGTTGGCGAAGATCAGGTCTATCGTCACACCGGACCAGCGCGCGTGTTCGCCGACGAGCGCGAAGCGATCAAGGCGGTGAAGGGCGCCACCGATCGTCCGATCGTCGCCGGCGACGTCATCGTGCTGATCGGCAACGGTCCGTCGGGAACGGGACTGCAGGAGACGGCGCAGATCACCACGGCGCTCAAGTATCTACCGTGGGGCAAACACGTCGCGCTGCTCACCGATGGCCGCTTCTCCGGCTTCTCGAGTGGTGCGTGCATCGGACACATCGGACCGGAAGCACTGCACGGCGGGCCGATTGGCCGAGTGCGCGACGACGATCTCATCGAGATCGTCATCGATCGCAACGATCTCTCCGGCTCGGTGAATGTCGTGGGCCAGAACGGTGTCAGGCTTTCGTCCGACGCATGCGCCGCCATGCTGCACGAGCGCACGCCGCACGAGGCACTCGCGCCACACGCGCAACTCCCGGACGACACGCGACTCTGGGCGGCGCTGCAGCGCGCGAGCGGCGGCACGTGGGCCGGCTGCGTCTACGACGTCGATCGCATCATCGCAGCCCTCGAGGGCGACGCGAATCGTCGCCTCGCAACTTCCAACGCCACCGCATCATGAAGCGTTCGTCGCTGTACCTCGCGCTGCTGATTCCGATCCTCGCGGCGGCGCAGTTGGCGCCGATCAGGAGCGGCGTATTTCGCTGGCGCGACACGTCGGCAAAACAAACCGATGGACGCACCGAGCGCGCGATTCTCTCGGGCACCACGATGGACCTCGCGAGTCTCGACATCCGCGCCGTGACGCTCGCCCCGAAGCGCGCGACCGACACTGCGATCGTCGTCGGCGAGAACGCCAGCGAAGTGCTGCTGATCGTCAAGGACGGCCAACTCGGCATCACCATCGACGGCAAGCAAAAGCTGGTGAGCTCCGGCAGTGTCGCGCTCGCACTGCCAGGCGACCACATCCTGGTCATCAACGAAGGTGCGAAGCCCGCGACGTACTACCTGTTCACGTATGTCTCCAAGGCGCCCCCCGATGTGGCACGCGGCAAGATCGCCGGCGGATCGTTCCTCGTCGACTGGAGCGAGGTCGAGGCGAAGAAGAACGCCACGGGCATGCGCCGCGACATCTTCGACCGGCCCACATCGATGTTCCGGCGATTCGAGATGCACGTCTCCACGTTGAACGAAGGACTCACCAATCACGCCGTGCACACGCATCGCGCTGAAGAGTTCGTGCTCATGCGTGAGGGAAGCATCGAGATGGTCATCGACACGCCGGGACATCCGTTGACCGCCGGCGACATCGGCTTTCTCGCGTCGAACATTCCACACTCGGCAAGAAATACCGGCGCGGGCCCTACCGAGTACTTCGCCTTCCAGGGACAGTGATGAAGCTCTACCACACCGCGCAGGGAGTGATCGCAGAGTCGAACGGCCGATTCCACTCACTGCAGGACGACTGGAATACACTGATCAATCACGCCGACCTGCTCGCCCACCTTCGCGCTGCGACGTCGAGCCGAGGGAACGCCGAGCTCGCGGGCACACCGCTGGCGCCGGTGGTGTCGCAGGAGGTATGGGCCGCGGGCGTCACGTACTTCCGCAGTCGGTCGGCGCGCATCGACGAGTCGCAGGATGCGGGCGGCGGCACCTTCTACGACCGCGTGTATCACGCGGCGCGTCCTGAGATCTTCTTCAAGGCGTCGGCGTTCCGCGTGCGTGCGTCAGGCGAGACCATCCGCATTCGCGCCGATGCAAAGTGGAGCGTGCCCGAGCCCGAGCTGGCACTCTACATCAATGCGCGCGGACAGATCATCGGCTACACCATCGCCAACGACG
>JAQBPV010000354.1 GCA_028287345.1 Gemmatimonadota bacterium | reverse complement strand
GGACGGTAGCGCACCGGCAGCCACTCGCGCGCCGGAGGATCGCACCGATCTGCGCCTGCTGGAACCGGGAGGCGTAATCGCGCTACCGGCACGTCGTCGAGCGGTTCCGCGTCGACCGTCCTGCCATGATCCGCCAGGATCACGTTGCCCCGCGCCACGCTCACGCCGTCGAGGAACGCGTGCCCGTGCTCCTCGTCGGTGCGAGACGAGATGCAGAGCGGGAAGGGGAGGGCGTCGACGACGTCCCACTCGATCTCGGTGATCTGCGGCTGTGAAGCAGGGAGCGGATCGACCAGCGGCTCGGGTGTCCCACTGTCCAACGTCGTGTGGTGCACGAAGGTGAGTCGCACCGCGTGGCGATGCATCGGATCCGCGTCCGCAGGCTCGCCGGTGAGCGGACCCTTCACCTCCTCGAAAATCAGCACGTCTCCCTCAGCGAGATTGACGAGGTGTCCAGAGAGCGTTGCGCGCGTCGCCCCAGCGGGAACGCAGCAGCGCTGTTGGCCCCACGCATAGAAGTCGATCTCGTGGAGTTCGGCATGGAGCGTTACCGCGCTCGTGCCGTCGAGGGCGAGTCGCCCATCCGGGTCCATCGGCTCAAACACCGCGGGGCTCGCGGCGAAGGCGTCGCGGTAATCACGCGACGAGGGATCATCGCTGATGCGGCCCGGAAGCGGCGGCACGCGCGTGAGAAACTGCAGCCCGTCGAGCGCGATAACAGCGCTTGGCACGCCCGGCGCCAGTGCGAGCTGCACCCAGGTGCGCGCATTGCTTCCCTCGTGCACCAGGTAGTCCACGAGCACCGCATGGCGACGCAGCGACGTGCGGCGTCGCGCCGTGCCGAGATACGCTTCCGTCGCCACCGCGTCCTGGAAGTACGAGAGCTGATCACCCGCGTAAGCGAGCATCTCGACCAGCGTGACACCCAGGTCGGCGGGCGTGCGCGCCGACCAATCGGGCACTACCTGCGCGAGCCGGTCGAGCATCAACCGCCGGAAGCTCGAGTAGTCCTTCGCGAGATAGTCGATGTCCGGGCTGGGGTAAACCGGGTCCGCGCACGTGCTCGGAGGTTTGCAGTCGAAATCGGTGGGACACTCGACCTTGAATGAGAACTCCACCTCGGCGAGCTGCGGATCGAAGGACAGTGGTGGCTGCGGATCCGTGGCGGACCGCTGCAGCCGGAGCGTATATGTCGAGAAGTCGCCAGCCGACTCCGTGCGCACTGCCAGGACTCGGTCCGCGTCCGGCAGCGCGGTGAGCAGCGTCTGCTCGGCGGCAGTGGCCGGCGGGACGGTCACTGCCGCTGCGACCGCAGCCCACTCGACGCGCACGTCGCGAATTCGTTCGCCGCCGAGGATGACGACGTTGCGTTCGTCGAGCGCAGCAACGGGCTTCAGGCAGTGCACAAGCAGCGTGCGCTGGCGCGGAATGCCCGGGGGAGCATCAAGGTCGAGTACCTCGAGGTAGTCGATCCCGTTCAGCGTCGCGTGCGCCTCGACGGCAATGCGGCGCGGCTCGTCGCAGCAGGAGTAGCGCATCACGGCGCGGTTCCTCCGTGCTCGAACGTGTGTGTCTGACGCACGCGCGTGCGGCGAATCACGTACGTCACCGTTACGCGAAGCATCGAGTCTTCCGCGAGCACCGCGACATCCTCGACGGAGATGATGGAACCCAGCCAGTGCTGCAGCGCGCCCTGGACGAGTACCTGAGTTGTCGCGGCGAGCTCCGCGCTGTTGGGGGCGAAGACGAGCTGCATGATGCCGCTGCCGAAGTCGGGCCGCATGACGCGCTCACCCGGCGATGTGAACAGCACCTGTTCGATCAGCCCGCGCACCCACTCCGGATCGGATGCCTCTGCGGTGCGGCCGCGGCCATCGATTGCGTACGGAAAGTGGAGGTTCATGGCTCAGCTCCCGATGACGCGCATCTGCGCCACCACGGGGAGAAGCGGAGTGCCGTTCGGCACGCACATCGCCTGGCTGTCCATGAGCACCACCGGTTGGCCATTCGAGGTGACGCGTACCGCGGCGACCACCCACTGTGCCGTCACGCAGGGCACGGGCGCGCCGCTCACATTGAACGGGCATCCGGCGATCGCATACGGCGCCGCCATCGTCACCGTCGGCTGGCCGCTCACGGTCACTCTCGGATTGGGCGTCGTGGGCATCGCCGAGCCGCCGTGCGCGCAGAGCACCGTGGCGCCGAGGTGGAGCAGGGGTCCGGGCATGATTCGCGTCTCCCTCAGACCACGACCAGAGCGCCAGCGTTGACCGTGACGGACGGCCCCGCCATCACGATGCTCGCGCCCTTGCCGTTCTGGATATAGATGCCGGTGTCGTTCACGATGATCGACGCGCCGGTCGTGCTCTTGAGCATGATTCCGCCCGTGGGACCGGGCAGGTCCGAGATCGTCAGCCCGTTCTGCAACGGCGTCTGGAACGTGATCGCGGAGATCGGTGGCGGTGTGAGATGTGAAAGCGCCGGCAGCTCGGCCGCGGAGCCCCAGAAGCAACCCACCCAGATGGGGAAGTCGGGATCGCCCTGCTCGTACTCGATCCACACGCCCGATCCGATCATCGGCAATGCGACCATGCCGTTCTGAATGCCGGCCACCGGCACACACGGCATGGCCCAGGTGCCGGGGATCAACGAGGTCACGTCAGGCACCTGGACCATCAATCGGCCCATCTGCATGGGGTCGATGTTGTTGAGGACCATACCGCGATACTTGCCCCAGTATCTGGTTGCGGTGCTCATACCGGCACCACCGGCGTGATCGAGATCAGCCCGTTGCGCGTGAGGTCGAAATCCTGTTTCATCTCTCCGCGCTTGATGGTGCTCGTGACGCTCCGGACGAAATACAGGCCGTCGTATGCGACACCGACACCGCGCACGCCCACGAGCTGACGTGCCTTGAGCAGTCGTCCATAGCGCTTCACGTCGAGCGTCCCGTGGCCCGTCACCGAGTCCTGCGACTTCGCCGCTTCGGCCAAACCCGCGCCGAGCGCCTGCACGGGATTCATCTTCGCCGTCTGCTTCATGAACTTGATGTTCGCGAGCGACGTCGAGAGCACACCGAGCGGTGGCTGCAGCGGATTGAGGTTGGGAATCGGAATGGGAATCGGTACGCGCGTAGCCTGATTCTGGATCAACACGATCGGGAGCACGCCCTTGGTCGGATCGAAGGTGAAGCTGAGCGACTCGACGTTGGTGTGCGCATCCATGTCGACGTTGAGCGCCGGCTGCGGCACGCCGACTTTGAGCTCGGGACCGAAGTAGGCGATGTTCGTCCCGGGCGCCGGTCCGGGCTCGATGTAGAAGACGTAGCCCGCCTCGTCGGCCATCTGCTGGAGGTAGGCGAGATCAGTCCCCTGCTGTGCGGGAATTCGCTCGATCGGGATCGGGACGTCGAGCGCGATTGGCGGGATCGGCACGGGGATGATGCCGAACGCCGCGTACTTTGCGCAGATCAGTGCGACCCGCGCCGGTACCGGCATCGCCGGGTAGACCATTCCACTGAAGTCGATCAGGTCCATCACCTTCGTCAGGTCCTCGCCTGTCACGACCATGCTGCCCAGTGTGCCGCGGCCACCGGCCTGCATCTGCGCGTTGGTCATCACACCGTCGAACAGCACCGTTGGCGTGGCGTTCATCGTGATCACCATCATCACCCGCAGCGGCGGCGTCACGGACGTGGCGCTCTGGCCGGCGGTGATGAGAAAGAGCGTGTTCAGCTCCGATCGCGCGTCGATGGTGAAGGTGAGCTCGAAGCCGCTCGGCGCGCCCGCCGCGGTGGTGACCTTGACGGTCTGCAGCGCATCGAGCACGAACCGCGGTGCCGGCAATGGCACCACGGGTCCGATCAGCAGCGTGAGCTGGATGCCGCTAATCATCGCTCGGCGCCGGAACGCCTTCGGGGAGCGTGATGCGCACGAACCGGCCCGGTTCCCGGGTCAACTCGTCGGGTCGAAGCGCACCGTTCGCATCGGCCAGCCGCCAGTATTGCTCCGGATCACCAAGGAATCGGCTCGCGACGTTGTCGATCCTGTCGCCTTCGACCACCTGATACTCTTCGAGCGTGGCGAAGCGCTCGGCGGGGGGCACGACGCGCCGGAGGACGTACGCAATGCTGCGACCGTCGGGCGTGATGTGCACCGCAGTGCCGATGCCGTGATAGCGGCTGCTCGCCGGAAAGTTCGGCTGACGGAGCGAGCTCGCCTCGAGGAAGGCCTGCATCGGGTCGATCACGAGATGCCTCCGATGCCGAGCACGGAGAAGGTACCCGCGGCTGCCTGAGTCGCGAGCTTCTCCTTGGCCTGCAGATAGGTCATGAACACGCTGCCGCCTTTGTGGGCGAAGCCCAGGTCATCGACGCTGAGTACGCGGAGGCCGATACTCACCTTCGCGCGAATGGGATTGAGCGATGGGTCGAACGCTTCCTCGGTGATACTGAAGTCGGTGATCCTGACAGGAACGATGCGGTTCTTGCTCCACACGAAGAGCGCGAGTGCGGTTTGCATCGGGACGATTTCGAGCGTGCCCGAGTTGGCGAGTCGCTCGTTGGCGGAGAGTTGCGCGCTGGAGGGGTAGAGCAGGAGCTCGAGCGCGGCGAGCTGCGGCTGGATGCCACTCTCGACGGCGCTCGGGTTGCGATCTGGAAACTCGAGCTGGTCGGTGGCGTCGATCTCCGCGTCGAGCTTGTACGTCTCGACAGCGGGGCCCTTGAGGCGGACGGCGTCGGCGCGGTCGCCCTCGGCGGTCACGGTCTGCGCCTGCAGCGTGCGCGAGAGGGAGTCGGGGTTGTACTGGAGCGAGATGATGCGCTGCACGCGGCCCGACTGCGGGTCGACGAGCACGATGCCGGCCTTGAGGATCTT
>JAQBPV010000325.1 GCA_028287345.1 Gemmatimonadota bacterium | reverse complement strand
TCGCACTGGGCCAGACACGCCGAGAGGACTTCAAGCTGACGCGCGAAGTGCAGCAGCTCGGTGAGGTATCGATCACCGCATCCACGACGGATGCCGTGATCAACGCGTCGAAGACGGGAACGAGCACCTCGATCTCCGACTCAGCGCTGCGCCGCCTGCCGACGATCAACCGCAACTTTACGGATTTCGTCCAGCTCGTGCCGCAGGTGTCCACGTCTGGCGGTGTCGGCCTCTCGGGCGGTGGTGCGAATCTCCGTCAGAACTCCATCCAGATCGACGGCGCGCAGGCAGGTGACTTGTTCGGTCTTGGCACATCGGGACAAGCTGGTGCATCAGCGAATGCGAAGTCGATTCCTCTCGATGCCGTGAAGGAGTACCAGGTACTCCTGTCGCCGTTCGACGTTCGTCAGGGCAGCTTCGGCGGCATGCTGATCAACGCGGTGACGAAGAGCGGAACGAACGAATGGCATGGCACCGTCTATGGCGATTCGCGCACGCAGAGCCTCACGCGCTCGCAGCCATATCTCCAGGCGTACAAGTCGCAGCACGTGAGCGCCTCCATCGGCGGGCCAGTGCTCAAGGACAAGGTCTTCATCTTCGCCAGTGGCGAACTGCAGAAGCTCGATCAGCCAGCCGCGGGCTCCTACCTTGGCGCTCCGGACCAGTTCACGAACCAAGCGGCAATCGATGGCGTTGCGACCGCGGCGGCAAAGTACGGGCTTACCAATGCTGGCGGCGGAGAGCAGGTGTTCAAGAAGAATCCGAACAAGAATGCCTTTGTCCGCATGGACGCGTACCTGCCCATGTCGACCCGCCTGGTGATGCGCTACAACTATGCATCAGCCGACAACAAGGTGTTCAGTCGCAGCTTGGCGAATGCTACGTCGCCGAACTTCAACCTGACGTCGAGCGGCTACGACCTGAGCAACACATCGAAGAGCGGCGTCATCGAGCTGCTCACGAACACGTCGCGCGGCCTGTACAACGAGTTCCTCGCGAACTACTCGACGATCAAGGACTTCCGCACGGTACCGGTGGTATTTCCGTTCCTGACCGTCCGCGGCATCCCCCGTTCGGATGACCCGCTGAAGACGTTCAACTTCGTCCTTGGCACAGAGAATTCGTCGCAGGCCAATTCGCTCGACCAGCGCACGATCGAGCTCACGGACAACCTCACGATTCCGTTCGGGGCGCACGCCGTCACGCTCGGCGGCAAGGCACTCTACTACAAGTCGATCAACTTGTTCGCGCAGAACTCCTACGGAAACTGGGCGTTCAACAACCTTGCCGACTTCAACAACGGCGTCGCGTCGTCGTACATCATCAGCGCGCCGGCGCCCACCGATCCGTACAATGGATTGGCGACCATCAAGGCGGCGACGTACAGCGCCTACATCGAGGATGCGTGGCAGGCCACGCCGACGTTGTCGCTCAACTTCGGCCTCCGCATGGACAAGCCGAAGTTCGACAATGTTCCGCCGCTCAATCCGGAAGTCCTCGCGGACTACGGACGCTCGACGAGCAGCGTGCCGAGTCAGGCGCAATTCTCGCCGCGGTTCGGGTTCAACTGGGACGTGACGGGCAACCAGGTCAACCAGCTGCGCGGTGGTGTCGGCTCTTTCAGTGGCCCGACGCCGTTCGTCTATCTCTCGAATGCCTTCGGCAACTCGGGACTCAGCGGCTACTCCTCGATCACCTGCAACGGCGCGGCGCTGAGCAACACCTCGACGACGTCCTCTGGCGTGCCGGCGTTCAATGCAGCGAATACAACGAACCCGCCCCTCAAGTGTCTCGATGGCGTCAAGCCAAACGGTACGATCGCACCGGGAGCCTCCATCTCTGGTCCGGCTGCTGGCGCTGCGGTGAACACGATCGATCCAGATTTCAAGAACCCGAAGTACCTGAAGGCGACGCTCGGCTTTGACCATCGCTTCACGAACGGCATCGTCAGCACGCTCGAAGGTCTCTACTCACGGTCGCAGAACAACGCGTTCTACCGCAACCTTGTATTGCCGGTGAATCCAGTCGCACAGGATTCGCGTGGCCGCCAGCTGTACGGCACTCTGACAGCGGCGGGCGCAACGATCACACCGAATGGCCCGCGCACCCAGGTGCTCGACGTCACGAACTCGTCGGGCGACTACACGTGGAGCGTAACGGGACAGCTGCAGAAGTCGTTCACGGACAACTTCGACGGCTCGGTGGCCTACACGCACCAGGTATCGCGCGACGTCGTGTCGGTCACGAGCAGCACGGCCGGTTCGAACTACCGCTATCAGCGCGACGTGAGCGGCCGTCTGGACGACATGAGCGTGGGCAAGTCGAAGTACGACCAGCCGCACCGCATCATCGCGACGGGCTCGTACCGCTTCCCGACATTCACGGACGTGTCGGTGATCTACACGGGCAACTCGGGCTCACCGTTCGACTTCGTCTACGGCTCGAACGGCGGCACCACGGGCGACCTGAATGCCGACGGCCAATCGCAGAACGACCTGATGTACGTGCCGAAGAACGCGAACGACCAGTCGGAGATCCTGTTCGCGGGTTACAACGGCGCCTGCACGCCCGTCGCCACGTGTTCAGCAGCGGTGGCGAGAGCCACCGCCGCGAGTCAGGCGCAGGCATTCGAGAACTTCATCGCCGCGACGCCGTGCCTCAACGAGGCGCGCGGGACGATCATGACCCGCAACGCCTGCCGCAATCCGTGGGTCAACGAATTCGACGTCACCGTCGCGCAGTCGCTCGGCAAGATTGGCGGAAAGGCGTTCGAGAACCTTCAGGTTCGTCTGGACGTCATCAACTTCGGCAACCTGCTGAACAAGAACTGGGGCCGTCAGGCGTTCTCGGATCAGGGCAGCACGTGCGGCGCGATCTGCAGCGCCACGGTTGCACTGGTGCACACGGGCAACGCCCTCCCCACAGGCGCGACGGGCAACAGCCCGTTGGCTCAGGGCATCTACACCTTCAACACGGCGTACCAGACGTTCAACGCCGACAATGCCTCGTCCAACTACCGCATGCAGCTGTCGATGCGGTACAGCTTCTAGTCACTGAAAATGCGGTGATGCGGCAGGACATGGATCGCCGAGGAAGGTGAATTGAACGCCCTCGAGAACTTCGGTTCTCGGGGGCGTTCAAGCGTTCATGGCACTATCGGTGTACTAACTCCTGCCGACTCGTGCGAAGAGGATTTGAAAGATGCCCAACCGGTCCGTCTCATTCATGGCAGCTGCCCTCCTGTGGGCGACTGCTTGTGGCTCAACTGAGTCCACGGGCGTCGTGACGCCTCCACCGTCGCAGGGCATCAGCCTGTTGGCCGGCGGATCGGCCCCCGTCATCAATGGGCAGGCGGTCACCCTGAACAGCGGGACCACAGGGGGCGAGTACCTTCTCGTCGTCACGGATACCGCCACTGCGGGAACGGGTACGAGTGCCTATCAAGTGGCGGCCTCCGGTGTTGCAGCCGCGGGCACGGTGAGCGCACCCGCCGCGTCGCGTACGCCGACAGCAGATCTACTGTCAACCGGAGCGAGCGCTACCACACCCAGGCTCGACATCTCCTATGGCGCTCGGCTCAACGAGCGCTATCGGGCTCGCTTCAATGCGCGGCTCAGCACCGTCAACGCGGCGATGGCAGCAAGTCGGAGCATCGGACGCAGCGCTGCGTCCATAATCGTTCCGCAAGTTGGCGACGTCGTGACGTACAACGTTGGCGACGATCCGTGTGACACGATCGTCAACCGTCCCAGCCGCATAGTCGCGGTGGGCAGCCAGGCAATCGTCGCGATAGACACGCTCAACCCACCAAGCGGCTTCACGAGCGCCGACTATCAGCGCATTGCCGCGAATTTCGACACACTCGTCTACCCGGTGGACGTCGCCAACTTCGGCGCGCCCACCGACATCGACCAGAACGGGCACATCGTGCTGCTGTTCACGCGAGCCGTGAATGCGCTGACCCCGCGCAATTCGGACTCGTATGTGGGTGGTTTCTTCTTTTCGCGCGACCTCTTTCCGAAAATAGCAACACAACAGCTCGCAGCATGTGCCGGCAGCAACGTGGGCGAGCTCTTCTACCTGCTCGCGCCCGATCCGACGGGGGTCGTGAACGGAAACGTGCGCACGACGGGATTCGTAGACAGCCTGAGCACCTCACTCATCGGGCACGAGTTTCAGCATCTCATCAACGCGTCGCGCCGAATTTTCGTGAACAACGCCAATGCGCTCGAGGTGGTGTGGCTGAACGAGGGCCTCAGCCACATCGCCGAAGAGCTGCTGTTCTACCGTCAGGCAGGATTGGCGCCGAGGCAGAATCTCACCGCGACGGTGATCCGCAGTAGTGCGATAGCGCGCGACGCGTTCAACAGGGATCAGGCGTCGAACGTAGGCCGGTATCGAGACTACCTCGTCGCACCGTCGGCGAACTCTCCAATTCGCAGAGACGACAGTCTCGCGACGCGCGGCGCCACATGGAATTTCCTTCGCTATGCGACCGACCGATCGCTGCGCGGCGGCGGTCAGGACGCGACGATCTTCCAGGCGCTCGTCAACTCCACGACGACGGGCATGCCGAACCTCCGTGCGGTGTACGGCGCAGACATTGGCGGCATGCTACGCGACTGGTCGGTGTCACACTACACCGACGACGCCGTAGCGGGGATCGCTGTGGACCTGCTGCAACCGAGCTGGAACTGGCACGACATCTATCCAGCGCTGGGCGGTGGAGGCGGGACGTATCCACTCACGACGCTCTCACTCACGGCCTCGGGCGCGAACGGCACCGTCATCCCTGGTGGGTCGGCGTTCTATCGCTTCGCCATTTCGGCGAATGGTTCAGCGAACATCACCGTGTCGGGCGGTACGTCGACTGCGGGGTTTGCGACGGGGACAATCGTGCGCATTCGATAGCGCGCTCACTCACTCAGCGGGCGCCCTGACGAAGCCAAAGTCGGAAGACTATCGTTGTCTGCAAATCAGGCCAACGGTACCGATCTTCCTCGACTTCGTGACAATGCCGACACGTTTAGCACGTCCTCCACTCGTCGCCTCGATTCTCCTGTCACTGGTCATCGGCGGATGCGCGCCGTCCAATGATCCCGAGACGGCTGCCAGTCCCGTGGAGGGCGCGACGAGGTCTGGGGAGACGTTACGGGGCCAGTTTGGCGAGTCGTACAATCGTCGAGGGGATGATGGGACCGTCGTTGCGAAGGTGCTGGCGCCGGCGCCGGCAATCTGGGAAGCGCTTCTCGCGACGATGGCGGCGCGCAAAGTGACGCTGACGATCATCGACCGGCCTGCGGGACGAATGGGGGATACCGCATTGGTCATCATGCGGCGCTGGAACGGGCAGGCGATGTCGTTCTACATGCACTGTGGGTCGACGATGACGGGCCAGCGCGCGGACGAGGATCGGCTACGAGCCGTGCTACTGGCGCAGATCAGTCGGCTCCGAGCTGATACTGTCGGCATCGCCGTTCACTTCTCGGCGATTGCGACACATACGACTGGAAATACGTCCACGCAGGCGCAGTGTGTGAGCAACGGGCGGGCAGAGTCCGAGTTTCTCGACGAAACGATTCGGCGACTCGGGCTGGCCAAGGGCTGACCGCGGGGGAGTCGGTCCAGATCAGCGGCCTCGAGGGGGTACACGGGCGTGGGGAGGGTCGCTAAACTAGTACTCCGCTTGTGGATAGAGGCCAGGTAGCCCAGTTGGTAGAGCAACGGACTGAAAATCCGTTTGTCGTCGGTTCGATTCCGACCCTGGCCACTGCAGTTGAGTGGGCGTGGAGAGGCGGGACGCGTGGATGGACCACGAGTCCCGTCTTTTTTGCTTGTCGAGGGAGCGTCGTGCGGACCTGATCTCGTATCTCGTCAGTTGCCCGGCCAGCCTGCGTTTTGGATGTCAAGCAAACCCTTGCGTGCAATCGTACGATCGCCTTGGCACTCTCCACACTTCAATAGTCCCGAGGAGAATTACAACGCGCTCCGCAAAATTGGCGGACCTATGCCGAAAGCGAATGGATGTTGGTCTGTGATTCCAAGGCAGCTTGACTCATCGCAATGCCCCTCGAACGCCTTAGGACTACAAGCCGTCCTCCTGCCATCACTGCCTTCAGAGCACTCTTCCGATGTGAGAAAAAGTGCCGAGGCCTTCGCCAATGGCGGCCTTGCGTCTTAGTCGATCTCGAGGACTATCGCCTCAGGACGAAATGCGCGGTCGGCTCCGTCAATACCGAGATGGGCGTCATCGCACAATAGCGGGAGAGCGACGGACTCCTACCGGAGAGGGGTTCGTTAAACACCGCTTCGCGAAGACGGATAACCGTTCGATCACGGCACTGCGGCCGCTGGCAGCAATGCGAGTGAGGCCAGAGCTAGGCCAATCTGCTAGATTGCATCAGTCGTATGTTGCCCCATATCGCTGCAGTCCATGGAACGTATGGCCGAGCTGAATCTGACAAAGCGCGAACTCGACGTGATGAGTGTTCTCTGGGAACGCGGCGAAGCCACCGCGACAGAGGTGCGCGAGCGCGTAGATCCTGATTTGGCCTACACCAGCATCTCGACCGTTCTACGACTGCTCGAGATGAAGGGCTACGTGGGGCATCGGCAGGGTGACGGCAAAACCCACGTGTACTATCCCGCCATTGATTCGGAAACTGTAGGCGAAGGTACCTTGACTCGCATCCTCGAGAAGATATATGGTGGCTCGCCGATCAAGCTGCTCGCGCATCTGGTAGAGAAGCGTAAAATTCCGGAAAAGGATCTGGCCCGGATGCGTGAGTTACTGAACTCGCGCTCGAAAAAGCGATAAGGTCTCACTCGTTGCGCGAGTGATGAGCCGACGGAATGGCCATACGAGGGTCAGCAAGACCACTGAGACGCCCTGCACAGTGAAAAAGCGCTGGACACGCTGCCCTCGCATGCGCTAACGCTGCCGATCGTGAAGGGATCGACAGTAGAAGTGCAGCAAGGGACGTGGATAGATCTCGCGCGCTAGCGCATGGAGCACGGAAACGACCTTCCGCGCGAAGCGCGCGCGATCAATGCGATGGCGCATCCGCCATCCGCAGAGCTTCGTGGCGAGGAGTGCTATCGCATCCTCCCAAAGTGATGAACAGAAAGGACCAGGTCCCAGACGCCTCAAGAAACGAAGTGTGTGTGAGACTCACGAGGTATCAATCAGAGGTAATGGGCGAACTCGTCGAGGGTGGGACCTTGCCTCTCAGGCGCAAGTACGTAATCGCATTCCCGTAATGCAACGAGTTGTGCATGTTCAGAAAGAGGAGTGTAGACAGCGCGGGCATCGCCTGCCCATGAAACTGGATGAGGGTGCCAGCCTTGGCTGGCGACATTCCTCCGTACGCGTTCTCGCAGAAAGCGAACGATTCCGACAAGGACTTCTGTAAATCAGCCTTGCTGACCTTCGTCTTCTCGATATCACGCACTGGCCGTTCAACGCCCATCGCGGCGGCGCAGAACTCGTAATTCCTGTCGGCAACGTGGCCCATGAGCTGGCCGAAGGAGCGCACTTCCGGCGTCGGCTTGAATGCGTAATCAGCCTCCGACATCAACTCGGCAGATCCTGTCAGCCAAAGCTTGAGAACCCTCGACGACTGCTGGGCGGTTGTCACCCCAGGGTCCTTCGCCACCGGTTGTGTGATTGCCTGAGCTTGCGCGGCTGCTTGAACCTGCGCGTGCACTGGGCCAGGAAGGAGCGTAGAAAGTAGAGCGGCATACCCGATAAATCCTGTCCGTGATAACATCGCGTCTCTCCGGAAAAGTGCAGACTGTCAAACCCCGTCCGCTCGATCTGAACGCCGAGGTAAACGTATTACGTAGTAATTAGTAATACGAGGGATTCTGAGCTAAGGTTTCCCGGGCGGTTCGCTATGAAGAAGCCGCGAGCCTCACGGCGCGTCTCTTCCGCCAAATCGGCACTATCCGAATGCGAAGAACGAAGTAGAGCAGTGCCACTACCACCAGAATGACCGGAACTACCGTAAGCCCACTCTCACGAACCGCGATCGGGAAGCGCTTGCTCGCCAGTCCAAGAAAGAAGGAGGACGTCGCTATGAACATTGCCACACACATGCGCCAAAGATGGCGCATGATACGAGCGTTCCCACGCAAGCCTCCTCGGATGATCATCCGCACGTCGAGAAACGTGGCGAAGAAAACGACTCCTCCAAAGACCATGAAGAAAGCGGCAGGATAGCCACCAAAGCGGTGCGTTGGGGCAAAGCTGGCTGCTCGCGCCCAGACTACGGCAGCAACGAAAGTCGCGAAGCCCAAGAGGGCTCCCCCAATCTCCAGAGCGCCTGTCTCACCCGGCTTCCGCCAAACGGTGGTCCACGCGGTCAACACCAAATAAAACGTCAGCAGCCCGCCCATGACGTTGCCCATGCTGGGCTTCAGGACGGCAGCGATGAATGCGCCGAGCGCAGACATCGCCAGCATCGAAACAAAGAACGCGTGGCCGGAGTAGCGATGCCCGCGCGACCCTTTGCGTAGCATCATCGCGCCTGCTCCCGATACAAGGCCAACTGCCCCCATGGCAATGTGAACGGAAAGAAGCGCCTGATGTACGGTGGACATGGGTTGAGTTCCTCGCGCTATTCCGGTGGTCCAAGGCGGCAAGTGCACCAACTCGCCAGCGCGAGCGCGCCAAAAAACTATAAATATAGTAATGCAATAAACACGCCTGACCCAACACCGCGATCTCAATCGGCAATTGCCCACCCACTCGGCTAGTAGCCGACGGTGGCCGCGCAGATGCTAGAATGCGCGCGAGCACAATGTACCGAGTTCTGCGAGTCGGCAGGATGCGACGTCATCCTCGTCGCGGTGGTGCGGAATGCGCATGATGAATAGCGAGGACAGGATGCGGCATCATCAGCGCCGCGCCAAGAAGTGCGCATGCGAGGATGGACGCAAGAATCAGCACAGCCATATGCTTCCGATCCGCCATGAGGTTTTTCAGACGCTGCTCGAGGTTGCCGACGCTGCCGGCAAAAGCCGGCTGAAGCCGGTGATCGCGGCTGGATGCATCGGCGATGGCAAGCAGCAACGATGCATAACGTGCCGCGTCACCGAGCACGCGGAGCACACGGTTGTCGCAGTCAATCTCAACCGCGAGTCGCAATCGCCGTATCTGCCAGTAGAGCGGCAGATTCCAGGGCGTCAGCACGAGGGCCAGCGACGCCACGAAAAGAAGGAGTGGATCGCGTGCCGAGCGATGCTCCTCCTCGTGCCGCAGGACGTAAGACCGCTCACCCGCCGGAAGACCAAGCACCCACTCAGGCATCATGATAGTGGCACGACGGAGGCCAACCGTTGCTGGTCCGATGGACTCCGTGACAACAACCTCGACGCCATCGACGATAGCAGGGCCACGGCTTCCGGTGACCTTGCTCCGCGACGACCACACGAGACGTGCGGCAAAGCTCGCGTGAACCAATGCCCAAAAAAGAAGGACGCCTGACGAAACGAGCCAGAGTGGGTTGATGATCACATCATACGCGGGAGACTCAGCCCACCACGCTGAATCAAGCAAAGCAAAGCGGGCACCTCCGTCGATAGGATCAGTGGACCCGCCAGGAGCCGCAAAGACCTCGTGCTCGAGAAGCTCCCGGACGGGTATTGCATGGCGCGCCTTCGACAGCGGCGGGGCAAGTACCGACAGGCTGATGGTCACACACCAGATCCAGCGACGCGGGGACCGAACAGGGCGTGCATGCTCGGCAAACAGGCCCACGAGTCCCAGGCAAGCGCCAATCACTATGACGTACAGAATGCACAGCATCGCGGGCTTCTCGCTTCCAAGGGAGTCGAGCCGCCATAGCGCCGAATGGCAACAGGCGGGTCTACCTCACTACGCGTAGGAGCAGACGTCTGCGTCCTTTGCCTCGAATATCACATCCATACTGAATCAGTACCTCGACGTGTGGTCGTCTTCACCGACCGCCGCGCCGAGCCGGTGGAATGATTCTACATGGATGCATTGACGCTGCCGCTTACGCAATGACTAAAAATATAGTAATACTAATGTTGGTGGGCGAGTGCGCCGCCGCCGCCGATTAGGGCGCGTTACCAAACCTGACGTCCGGAACTCTCCCTTGTTCGATCCAGCCGGGTTTGTAGCGGATGAGATACGAGCTTTCCATGAAGGTGTACGGGATCTCCCCGTGTCGTCCGCCGTTTCCGGGGCGGAAATTCGCCAACGATTGGAACCTTACACATTTGCGCAACAACTCCCTCTCGAGGATGCACTTCGGGATGTTGCTGACATGCTGCGACGGTGGACGCTACATGCCACGCACCCCCGATACTTCGGCCTGTTTGTTCCTGGAACACACGAGGCAGGAATCTGGGCTGATGCTCTCACAGCCTTGTACAATCCCCAATTGGGGGCTTGGTGGCACGCGCCCGCGGCCAGTGAAATTGAACGTCATACCCTGTCTTTTCTGGCCAAAGTCATCGACTTCGAAGCAGAAACCGCTCACTTCACCAGTGGTGCCAGCGAAGGAAATTTGACTGCCCTGCTGGCCGCTATCACAAGCGCATTTCCTGAGGCAGCCGCGACTGGGGTCGGCGAAGCCGCCAACTGCGGTAAAGTGTACGTCTCCTCCCAGAGTCACCATTCACTTCACAAGGCGGTTCGTGCGACGGGCCTTGGAGACCGGGTCCTCCGAGTCATCCCCTGTAATGAGCACCATCAGCTCGATGTCATAGAATTGCGAGCTACACTCGAGACTGACATCGCCGCGGGATGCACACCTATCATGATTGTGGGCACCATCGGAACGACCACGGCTGGAGCGATTGACGACCTCAATGCCATTGGTGCTATCGCACAGTCGCACGGCGTGTGGTTCCATGTGGATGCCGCATGGGGAGGTGCCGCGGGGTTCCTGTCCTCGCTTCGTCATGAAATTCGCGGCGTCGCAAGAGCAGACTCGCTCACTTGGGACGCTCACAAGTGGCTATCGGTGCCGATGGGAGCGGGGATGTTTTTTTGTCGGCGACCTGATCTTCTCGCGCGATTGTTCAATGTCGAGACCGGGTACGTTCCCGAAAAGTCGATCGAGGGCGACGATCTGTATCTGACAAGCTTGCAGTGGTCGCGGCGGTGTATCGGTTTGAAAGTGTTTCTGACGCTTGCGTGTGTAGGGCGGGACGGGGTCCGCGCCCGCATTCAGCGTCAACTAGACGTTGCGGACTACCTCCGCACCAGACTCTCGGCGACGGGATGGCGACTTGCGAACCACACGCCGCTCCCACTCGTGTGCTTCACCCATCCAAATTTAGAAGCACCAGGCGCTTTGGCCGCCGTGGCCGAAGAGGTCGTGCGCGGAGGAAGAGCCTGGATATCCGCCGCCACTCTGCCTGAGGGTGCTGTCCTGCGTGCATGCATCACTCACGATGAGACCTCGATGGCTGACATCGACGTCCTGTGGGGAGAGCTCGAGAGTGCGCTCGCGCGGCGCGGTTTCAGAACGGAGGCTTCGGCATCGGCGTGATAGCATGCGCATCGAACGTCATCAAACAGCCACTTTCACCCCCAGGTCGCGATGCAAATTCGGCCCAGTAGCGATGCTGATTTTGAATTGATACTTCAAATCGTGAACGACGGTGCGCAGAAATATCACGGCGTCATTCCTGCGGATCGCTGGCACGAGCCGTACATGTCCGAGGCGGAACTGGCAAACGAGATGGCAGCTGGCGTGCGGTTTTGGGTGGCAGAGCAGGAAGGGCGCGTTACGGGAGTGATGGGCATCCAGGACAAGGGCGATGTCGTCCTGGTGCGCCATGCCTATGTTGCCACCAGCACGCAGAGAAATGGCGTGGGAACAAGTCTCCTTCACCACCTCGAGGCAAAGACACAGAAACCCATTTTGATAGGCACGTGGGCCGCTGCAACGTGGGCTATTTCCTTTTACGAGCGAAACGGGTTCAGCGTCGTCAGCGACGAGCAAAAAAACCGCCTTCTTCAGAGATACTGGACTATTCCGGCGCGTCAGGTGGAAACGTCCGTGGTCCTTGTCGATCAAAAGTGGATTGCGACGCCAACTGACTGATGCCATGCCACAGCGGATTCTACGCGTGGCTCTGGCAGAACATCGCACCACGGCCATGCTCCGCTTCATGGGAGACGAGTGCGGCTCACCGCCGTAGCCGTTAGCACGGTGCTGACTGTAGTTATCGGTTCTGTGTGGTTCGGCGCTCAGAGCTGATCGAGAAATGGCAAGCAATTCCGCTCAGCCTTTCTTCTGAATGCGTCGCGCAGCTCCCCAGACAATCAACGCCCAGAAGGCAAAGTTCACGAAGGCAGCGGAGCAGAGCTTGAGCGCGGTCATGGGGTTGTTCTCCACCCAACTGTCACCCAATGACGAAATGACAATTCCAGGGAGTAGCAGCCATTGCATGATGTATATGACCGAGGAGTAATCGACGGCGTCGAGCATGGCGGTCAACGTCAGTAGCGCGGCCATCGACCCCGAGAGGAGTGCCCAACCCCCAGCTGGTACACGGGCGACGGACGTTGCAGCGCGCGACCATGTGCCGCCAAGTTTCGCGCGACGCCGCATCGCGCCCTCAGGGACAGCGCGATCCCTTCTTCCCTTTAGGAGTATCAGCGCCAGCAACAGCGCAACCGCGAATGGAACGCTCGTGGCAACCCAGTCCGCCCACAGTGAGGGCGCGTGGGGAACGGACACCTTTGTCACGACATGCGGCCGCATCCCGTCGCGACGTGTTGAAGGGATGATGATGTCTCTACGCTGAGTAGTGATGGCACTCATGTCGAATGGGTTTGCGGGCGGAAGAAGCCAAGCGTATTCGCCAGCAGTCGGCGACGAACTCACCATGGTCATCGTCGATGAGTTTCAGCGGCCGTACCGC